>DATKNQ010000278.1:0-27628 GCA_035541265.1 Bryobacteraceae bacterium | reverse complement strand
CAGTGTCGCGGGCGTGCGGGTGCTGTTCGACGGCATTCCGGCGCCGATCGTGTATGTATCCGCCACGCAGACCGCCGCAGTGACGCCTTACTTCGGCGCCATTAACCCGACTACCCATGTGCAGGTGGAATATCAGGGCGTACGCTCCGATCCGTTACAGGTAACGGTGGCGCCTACCGCGCCGGGATTATTTACGGCCAATGCGTCGGGTACCGGGCAGGGTGCGATCCTCAACCAGGATGGCATCACGCACAACTCCGCCGGCGCGCCCGCGAGCCGTGGATCGATCGTGAGCCTGTGGGGCACAGGCGAAGGCATCACCGACCCGCCCGGAGTCGATGGGCGCCTCGCGATCAGCGTATTGCCCGCGCCGGTGGCGCAGGTTTCGGTGCAGATTGGCGGGCAGACCGCGGTGGTTAAGTATGCGGGCGCCGCGCCGGGACTGATGCCGGGAGTGATTCAGATTAACGCGGAGATTCCGCAGAGCGTCGTGCCCGGAAATGCCGTACCGGTGACGGTCACGATCGGCGGTGCTACAAGCCAGGCGGGCGTGACGATGGCTGTCAACTGATCACTTGCTCAACGCCGCGATGAGCGGAGGGCGGCTCTTCGGACTATCCAGGCTGCCGGCGCGCACGTCGCCCAATTGGGTTCGGACGTACAATTCGGTCTTGGCGACAGCCTCGCGCAGGTCGTTGTTTTTCGCGATGAAAGCTGTCCACACGATCGACTCGGCGGCGGGATCGTAAACCCAGAGCCCCACCAGACGGCCGCGATCGAAGATGCCATGTGTGGGCAGGTCGGGCACCAAGCCGCCGCGCGACGCGGCGAACAAAGAATGTTTCAGGCAGGCCGCATCGGCCAGGCTTGAAAGGTCGCGCCGCAGCAGACTGACTCCATCGAGGCTGCTCACCAGAACATATTGCGCGGTCTTTGGAGTTTGGAAGGCTTCGAACTCTTCGCGATCGTCCGGCAGCATCAAGCGGCCGTCGGCGAGTTCCTCCAGATCGAGCGGCGCGACCGCAGCCTGCGCAGCCTTTCCGCTGAGCGCGGAGAACCATTGAAACTCCGCCATGGATGCCGGCCCGGTCCAGGTGAAGTAGCGGCGCGCGAGTTCCGTGTTGACCTCTTCGGGCGACAGCTTGAACTGCGCCACCGGATTCGGACTCCAAAGCGTGTACCGGTAGCGCTGCTGATCGAGGCGGCCGTTCAGCGGGACGCGGCGGATGTTGCCCGCAGCCTGCAATTTGCCGAGCGCCAGCGGCAGTGTGGTGGTCAGGCCCTTCTTCTTGCCTTCTTCGCCCAAGCTGCGGGAAGCCTTACCAGTGGCCTCGCGAATCTCGTCGGGATCGAGCGGGCCGCGTGCGAGCGCCTTCGCCACCGCGTCGCAGAGCTTGTCGATTTCCTTGTCCGTGACGCCCAGCTTGTAAGCCACCTTCATCTCGGCGCCGCGAAAGCTCTCGCCCGCTTTGAGCGCCAGGGCGAAGTCACTGCCCGGAACCACGTAGGTGCAGCCGCGCGCGGCCGGAAGTTCGTGGATCTCCAGATCCGCCACGGCCTTGTCCGCCGCTTCGCGTAACGTGCCGGCTCGGGCAAACAGCGTCAGATACGGAGCCGATCCGCCCACAGACCGCGCCCATCCGGTCTGCTGCAAGACATCGGCCGCGGGCTTACCGGCGAGCCCGCCATCGAGCGCCTGGCGATGCGACCACCAGGCGCGCAGCTTCTCGATCGGCGCGGCGCTCACGCCTCCGTCCCATTGCCCGCGAGCAGCGCGCTCGACAGGCTGAACCAGTTGCCGGAGTTGTCTTTCATCAGCGCCTCGACGCCGTAGAAACGCTCGGTGGGCGGCTGGCTGAATTCCACGCCCTTGGCCTTCAGCTCCTCGTAGGTCTTGCGGCAGTCGGCGGTGGCGAAGACTCCCGCGCCGAGCTTGCCTTTGCGGATGAGCGAGCGCAGGGTATCGGAAGTCTCCTGGTCCATCATCGGACTGGGGTCCGTCGGCATCAGCACCATTTCGAGGTCAGGCTGGCCCTGCGGCGAGACCGTGAGCCAACGGAAACCGTTGTCCATCTTGGCGTCGGTATTCACTTTGAAGCCGAGTTTGTTGACATAGAAATCGTAAGCCTCGTCCTGATTGAGCACCCATACGGTGACATGTGAGAGCCGTTGAATCATTTGTAAGTTGCCTCCAGATCCAGAATGTCAGGCCTCGCCCATGTTTGCTTCTCGGATCTTGCTGTCAGAACGGCGCGACGCCGTGATTTAACAAATAACAGTTCGGAACGAAGTGATACACGGGCAGTTTCGGCGCTGGGAAGATCCTGCGAATGGCGCGCCGGTACGAGGATGGTGAGTAGCCCACCACCTTACGGAACCGGGTGCTGAACGAGCCGAGGCTCTCATACCCGACGGCGAAGCAGACCTCCGTCACATCCAACTGGTCGCGCGCGAGCAGGCGTTTGGCGCGATCGATGCGCAGGCGCGTGAGGAATTCGTGCGGCGTCTCGCCGAAAGTGTGCGCGAAGAGGCGGTGGTAATGATAACGAGACAGGTACGCTGCGCGCGCCGCGTCGGCCAAGTGAACGGGGCTGTCGATGTGCGCCGCCAGCCACTCCCGCGAACGGCACAAGCGTCGGAACAGCTCATCGTCGACGACCGGGCCCAGCCGGAGAGGAGCCGTATATAAGAGCGGATGCGGCACCGAATTATTCTAGCCGAAGAGGCAGCGTAGGATAAAGATGAGATGTCCACTCGCCGTGCTTTTCTCCAATCGATGGCGCTGTCCTCGTTAGGATTTGCTGCATCCACGCCATTTACCAGCCGCCGCCCGCCTGTCGCCGAGCGCAAGTTCACCAGTGAGGCGGTCGAGGCAAAAATCGCCGAGGTCGCCAAATCCATCGCCGACCCGGAACTCGCTTGGCTGTTTGAGAATTGCTTTCCGAACACGCTCGACACCACGGTGCGCACTGGCATGCTCGACGGGAAGCCGGACACCTTCGTGGTCACGGGCGACATCCACGCCATGTGGCTGCGCGATTCGAGCGCGCAAGTGTGGCCCTACCTTCCGCTCACGAAAGACGATGCCAGGTTGAAGAACCTGATCGAAGGAGTCGTCCGGCGGCAAACGCGCTCGATCCTCATCGACCCATACGCCAACGCTTTCAACTTCGGCCCGACCGGCAGCGCGTGGGACAAGGACCTGACCCAGATGAAGCCCGAGCTGCACGAGCGCAAATGGGAAATCGATTCGCTGTGCTATCCCGTGCGCCTGGCGCACGGTTATTGGAAGCAGACCGGCGACGGCTCGTGCTTCGATGCCAATTGGCGGCAGGCAGCGAAACTCATCGTGCAGACGTTCCGGGAGCAGCAACGCCTGCACGGCCTGGGCCCCTACAAGTTTCAGCGCATCACGCCAGTGCCCGGCGACACCCTGCCGCAGGATGGATACGGCAATCCGACCCGGCCCAACGGGTTGATCCATTCCGGGTTCCGCCCGTCGGACGACGCCTGCATCTTTCCAATGCTCATCCCTTCGAACTTGTTCGCGGTTACCGCGCTCGACCAGATGCGCGAGATCTACACCACCGAGTTGCACGACGCCGCCGCTGCGAATGACTGCGCAAGCCTGGCCGGCCAGATCCGTGAAGCGTTGGCCAGGTACGCGACCGCTGTCAAGCCGGCGTACGGCGAGGTCTACGCCTACGAAGCCGATGGATACGGCAATCAGCTATTTCAGGACGACGCCAACGTTCCCAGCCTGATCGCTTTGCCCTATCTGGGCTGCGTGAAGGTCGACGACCCGCTGTACCAGCGCACGCGCAAGCTGGTGCTGAGCGGCGACAATCCCTACTTCTGTCGGGGCAAGGTGGCGGCGGGGCTCGGCAGTCCACATTCGGGACTGAATATGATCTGGCCGCTGGGCATCATCACGCGCGCGCTGACCTCGCAGGATGAGGGGGAGATCGGCGCCTGCCTGGCCACGCTCAAAGCCACGCATGCCGCCACCGGTTTCATGCATGAATCGTTTTCGAAAGACGACGCCGCCAAATTCACACGTTCCTGGTTTGCCTGGGCCAACACATTGTTTGGCGAGTTGATCCTGCACGTGCATGCGCGTTATCCCAGGCTGCTCGCCTAAGGCCGCCCCAGCGGTGGAGGGGATAGAATCGTAAGAGCCATGAAAATCGCGAACAACGTTACGGAACTGATCGGCAACACGCCGCTGGTGCGCATCCGCCGGCTAGCGGAGGGTGCCGCCGCCCAGGTGGTGGCGAAGCTGGAGTTCTACAATCCCGCGCATAGCGTGAAAGACCGCATCGGATTTTCCATGATCGAGGCCGCGGAGAAAGCGGGCAAAATCGGACCGGACACGGTGATTCTGGAGCCGACCAGCGGCAATACCGGCATCGGTCTGGCGATGGTCTGCGCGGCGCGCGGCTACCGCTGCGCGTTCACCATGCCGGACACGATGAGCAAGGAGCGGCGCGCGCTATTGCGGGCCTACGGTGCGGAGCTGATCCTGACACCCGGGGCGGAAGGCATGCCGGGAGCCATCAAGAAGGCAGAGGAACTGGCCGCCTCCGATCCGAAATATTTTGTGCCGCAGCAATTCGAGAATCCCGCGAATCCCGAGATCCATCGCCGCACGACGGCCGAAGAGATCTGGCGGGATACGGAAGGCCGCGTGGACATCCTGGTGGCCGGGGTCGGGACCGGCGGCACCATCACAGGAGTGGGCGAAGTCATCAAGGCGCGCAAGCCCGAGTTCCGCTGCGTGGCCGTGGAGCCGGATGCGTCGCCGGTCTTGTCGGGCGGCGCCAAAGGGCCGCATCCCATCCAGGGCATTGGCGCGGGGTTCGTGCCGGAGATTCTGAACACCAGGATCTACGACGAGGTCGTGCGCGTGAAGAACGACGACGCGCTGAACACGGCGCGGCGCGCGGCACGCGAGGAAGGCCTGCTGGTGGGCATCTCTTCCGGCGCAGCCTTATGGGCGGCGGTCCAGGTGGCACGCCGGCCGGAGCATGCCGGAAAGCTGATCGTGACCATCATCCCTTCGTTCGGCGAACGCTATCTGAGTACCGTGCTGTTCGCCGGCCTGGCGGATTGAAGCGAGTCGCGGCTTGAGTTGCCTGTTAGAATGAGAAGCAACGGGAATCTTCATGTTGTCACGCATTGCTTTGGGGCTCGCGTTCATTTCTTTGGCGCTGGCACAATCCGGTAATCAACCTGCGCCGCTCAAAGTCGCGGTCAACGAGGTGATCGTCCCCGTGACCGTCACCGACGATAAGGGCCGCTTTGTTTCGAACCTGGAGGCCAAGGATTTCAAGGTCTACGATCAGGGCAAGGAGCAGCACATCGAGTTTTTCAGCCGCGACCGCAACCAGCCGGTGGTTGTGGGTTTTCTGATCGATTTGAGCAACGACTCGCGAATTCACTGGAAGAACTATCAGGATGCCGCCATCGAACTGGTGCTCAATTTGCTGCCCGGAGACAAGAAATACAGCGGCTACCTGGTCTCCTATGCGAACGAACCTGAACTACAGGTGAACACCACGAATGACTCGCAGCCGCTGGTGGCCAAGATCGAGAAGATGCGTCCCGGAGGCGGGTCGGCGCTTTACGACGCGATTTACATGGCCTGCAAGAACCGGCAGGTGGTCCAGGGCGAACCTTACGATCCGCGCCGCGTGATCATCATCATCGGCGATGGACACGACAACGCGAGCAAGAAGAGCCTGGATGAAGTGCTGGAGATCGCGCAGCGCAACCTGGTGACGATTTACGGTATGAGCACGGTGTCGTTCGGATTCACCAACGAGGGCGACGAAAACCTGCAGCGGCTTACGAGCGAGACCGGTGGGCGGGTGGAGTATCCGTTGAACAATCTGTACTCCGACGTGGACGGCTACCTGTCGCACCCGTCCGATGACGGAAATTACGCGTTAACAGTGGGCATCGGCGCATATGCTTCGGAGGTCTCGTCGGGGATCTTTCACGCCATCGCGGCGATTGCCGGCGAGGTGACCACGCAGTATATTTTGCGCTACGTCCCGGACGTAGGGGCAGGCAGCGCCAAGCAGTACCGGGCCATCAAGGTGACTGTGCCGGATCTGCCGGCGGCGAAGGTCCGGTTCCGCAAGGGATATTATCCGTTCGCTCCCTAGTGCAAGCGGCTGCCGGGTAGCCGATAATCTAGAGTTAGGACGATAAGAGAGTTATGCCGCTTGCGGCGGTCATTCCGATGAGTGCGCATCGGCGGGGGGAGTATGTCCTGCTGCAGCTTGCGCTGCCGGGACAGCCGGTACATGACGTCGGCGTGCTGCTGATAGATACCGATCCGGATTCCGGCCGGTACGCATTTCGACTGCGTTCGCACTGGGAGGATCTAGCCGATTCCGAGGACGCGGCTCTGCTGGCGGCGCTCGAACAGGACATCCAGGACAAGATTGCTGAAATGGGCGCGCGGCAGTTGCTCGAATCCTGGGAGGGATCACTTTCGCACGCGGTGCGGATTTCCGAACGGGAAGCCGTGGAGGTCGATTCGTTCGCGCGCGTGGCGGATCGCATCTTTGAGAAGCACGTTGAGAAGCGGCCGGTGGAGCAGTACCGCACGCACCTGCCGCTCTACACACTGCGCGCGGCAGCAGGCAAGTTCGGCGGCGATGAAGAGGTCGAGGAAGAAGAGTGGGTACGCGCGCCGGAAGGCCTGCGCCTTAAGGAAGGCATGTTCGTGGCGCACGTGGCCGGGCGCTCGATGGAGCCGCGCATCCCGGATGGCAGCCTGAACGTCTTTCGCGCGCCAGTGGTGGGCTCGCGTCAGGGCAAGATCGTTTTGGTGGAACTCATCGGCGTGCACGAGCGGTTCTCTGTCAAACGCTACACCAGCAAGATCGTACAACTGGGCGAGGAGGAATGGCGCCACGAGCGCATCCGGCTGGAGCCCCTGAATCCCGAATATGACGCCTTCGATTTAACGCCGGATCAGATCAAGTATGTGATCGCCGAGTGGGTCTGCACGCTCGAATGAGCCGCGGGCGCGCGCTTTTGATGGCCGCGAAGCTTCTGCGCTGGTACGGCGCCGGGCATCGCGATCTGCCCTGGCGCCAGACGCGTGATCCCTACCGCATCTGGGTCTCGGAGATCATGCTGCAACAGACCCGCGCCGAGGCCGTAATCCCCTATTACTCGCGATTTCTGGAGCGCTTCCCCGATGCGGCCACGCTGGCGCGCGCCTCTGAGCAAAGCGTGCTGGCCTGCTGGAGCGGACTGGGCTACTATTCGCGGGCGCGCAATCTGCATCGCGCCGCGAGGGTGGTTGCCGACGGTTTTCCCTCCGATTACGAATCCATCCGCGCGCTGCCGGGTGTGGGCGATTACACGGCCGCGGCCATTGCCAGCATCGCGTTCGATCTGCCGCACGCTGTGCTGGATGGCAACGTGATGCGCGTGATTGCGCGAGTCACTAACGATGCCGCGGATATCGGTGCTACCGTGACGCGCACGCGCTTTCGCGAGATCGCGCAGCAGTGGCTCGACGGCCGGCGCGCGGGCGCGTTCAATCAAGCGCTGATGGAACTCGGAGCTACCGTATGTCTGCCGCGCGCGCCGCGTTGCGCGATCTGCCCGCTGGCCGCGGAATGCGAAGCGCATCAGCGAGGCACTCCGGGCACGTTGCCGGTGAAGCTGCGGAAGATGACGCCGGTGAAAATCGCGGCCACGGTGGTCGTGGTGTCGCGGCACGGACGGGTGTTACTGTGGCAACGCCCGGCGCAAGAGCGGCGCCTGGCGAGCTTCTGGGAACTGCCATCCGCCGAACAGTTGCCGGACACACAGGAACAGCGCGTGGCGGGCACCTTCCGCCACACAATCACGCATCATCACTATGAAGTGACGGTTCTGGTTGGCCGCGTGGCGCATGCCGCGAAGCCGCTGGTATGGGTGCCGGTCACAAGCTTGACGTCTTTGCCTCTAAGCACCACAGCCAGAAAGGCGCTGCGATTGGCAGGCATGGCCGGCACGATCAGTTCTGGCGAGTGAGTTTGGGCCGGTCCGCGTCATCCGTGCCGGTCTTGCCCGTTTGATCCACCTTCGTCTTGGATCGTGTGCGCAGCACCGGACCGCCCGGATTATCCCGCAGCTTAAAGCGGTTTTCGAGCATGATCAGACGCGCGCGCACGTCGTGGAACTCCGAAGTATCGACGATGTACTGCGGCTCGGGTTTGAGATCGCGTTGAATCTCCTTCTGGGCGGCGCGGATGCGATCGCCGGTCATCGGGTGCGTGGAAAAGAGCTTCGAAACCGTACCCGGTTTTTTCTTTTCCAGTGTCTCGACGCGTTCGAAGAAGTTCACGAACTCGGTCGGATCGTAGCCGGTCTTGTACATGTACTGCAAACCGAGCAGATCAGCCTCGCCCTCCATACTCCGTGAGAATTTCAGGTAGCCCATCGGCACGGCCAAGCCCAGCGCCTGGCGGACCGCGTAGCCCGCCCATCCGCCCATGAAGATCAGCGGAATGGTGCTGTAGTTGATCAGTTGGCTGCGGGTGGCCTGGCGGGTGCCGTGCCGCGCGGCCACGTGTGCGATCTCGTGCGCCAGCACGCCCGCGAGTTCAGCTTCATTGTCGGCCTGCAGGATCAGGCCGGTGTTGACGAACGTGAAACCTCCCGGAAGGGCGAACGCATTGACTTCGTCGGAGTCGATCACCTTGATGATGAAAGGCACCTTCGCGTCGGAGTTGCGGGCTACGTTTTGTACCAGGCGGTTGATATACTCGGTGACCGCGGGATCGTCGATCAGTTTCGCCTGGCGCTCGGTCTCCTGCGCCATCTCCTTGCCGAGACTGATCTCCCGCTCAATCGAGTAGAAGTTAACGCCCTTGCCCACGTCACGATTGCCGATCAGATCGGGATTATGTTCGGGATCCTCCTTGGCTGCCTTGGCTGCCGCACAAGGTATCGTCACCCGCAACGCCAATGAGAGAAGAAGGATCATCCGCGCTAAGCGTTCCATCTCACCCTCCGCAGAAAGGAATTACAGGAATTATACAGCACCTGGGAGCGTAGATCAGTGGCGAAACGTACTGGGACGCGATAACTACTTGCCAATCTGGCGTGCCGTCACTGTGGCATTTTCCCTCACCGCATCGGACGGATTGGCGACGACCATCTCGCCGGCGGACAGGCCTGCGACTACTTCGAGCTCGGACCCCAGGTCCTGGCCGATGCGGATCGCGCGGAAGTGTACGCGATGGTCGGTGCCCACTACTGCGACCCGCGGCCCCTGGCGTCCCAGGATCAAGGCATCGCCGGGGATAATGACCGCCGCTTGTGTGCGCCCGGTCGCGAAGCGCACCTCCGCATACATGCCCGGCATCAGGACACCGCGCGGGTTGGCGACTTCCAGCACGGTCAGCATCGCGCGCGAATTCGCGTCGAGCGCGTTGGCGATGCGGGTCACCTTGGCCGAAAAGACCTGGCCCGGCAGTTCCTGCACGCGCAACTCGGCGGTCTGCCCCGGATGGATCGACTCCACGTCGGTCTGCGGCACGTTCACGAAGATGCGCAGCACCTGGATCTGCGCGATGTGGAAGAGTTCGCGGGCCACTCCGCCGCTGCCGGAATTCACCAGCCAGCCGGGATCGATGTTGCGCGCGGTGATCACGCCGTCGTAAGGCGCTGTGATGCGGGCGAAGGCTTTCGTCTCTTCGAGGCGGTGCAAGCTGGCCTCATTGGCCCGTACGGTCTCCTGCGCGGTGGCGATCGAGGCCTGGGCCCGCGCCACTTGCGCCTCTCCCACGGCGTAATCCGCTTCTTTCTGATCGGCTTCCTGGCGCGCGACCACGCCGCCTTTGGCAAGCCGCCGCCAGCGTTCCACGGTGAGGCGCGCCAGGTTCAGATTGGCTTTGGACAGATCCAGATCGGCCCTCACTTCATTGAGCGCGGACTGCGCTTGCGAAAGTGTGGCGCGGGCCTGGCGGATCTGCTGATCAAGTTCCGGCGTATCGATTTCGGCCAGAAGCTGCCCGGCTTTTACCCGATCGCCATAATCCACCAGGCGGCTGCGCACATAGCCATCCACGCGCGCGAAAATCGGCGAATCGACCTCGGCCTGCATATCGCCGGGCAGGTCGAGCGTGCCGCGCGCGGAAGCTTCGTGGGCCACCGATACTTCCACGGCGGGAACCTGTCCGGCTTCCGTCGCGGCGGCGGCCAGCAAAGCCTTCTCGCGTGTGAGCCGCGGCAGCAGACCGCCGAGCACCGACGCGCCGATGAGCACGGCTATCAGGCCGAAGAACACCAGCAATGTCTTACGCCCGGAGCGCGGCTGCGGGCGAGCCGCGGCTGTGGTCTCGGGTATGGGATCAACGATCATACGCCTCGACCTCCGCTTCGTGTTCCAAGTAAGTCGGCGGGTTGCGCCGCAGCACGCTGTAGACTACAGGCACAAAGAACAACGTGGCGACCGTGGCGAGCAGCAGCCCGCCGATCACCGCGCGGCCCAGCGGCGCGTTCTGTTCGCCGCCTTCGCCGAAACCCAACGCCATAGGCAGCATGCCGACGATCATCGCCAGCGCGGTCATGATCACCGGCCGCAGGCGCGTGTAGCCGGCTTCCAGCGCTGCGGTTACGGAATCGGCGCCGGTGGCGCGCACATCATTGGCAAAGTTAACGAGCAGGATACTGTTGGCGGTAGCCACGCCAATGCTCATGATAGCGCCCATCAGCGACGGAACGTTGATGGTTGTCTGCGACACGAAAAGCATCAGCACAATGCCCGAGAGCGCGCCGGGCAACGCCATGAGAATGATGAACGGATCGAGCCAGGATTGGAAATTGACCACCATGACGAAGTAGACCAGTACCACCGCGAAGACCATTCCGGCTCCCAAGCCGATGAAGGACGTCCGCATGGTCTCAACCTGGCCGCGCGTTTCGAAGAAGCTGCCCTTGGGAAGCTTGGCGCGGAACGTATCCAGGACATGGCGGACATCGCCGGCCACGCTGCCCAGATCGCGGTCCTGCACGTTGGCATAGACGTCGTAGAGCGGTTGCACATTATAGTGGTCGACCACCGAAGCCGTCTCGTCGCGGTCCAGGTGTGCGACGTTGGTGAGCAACTGGTTGACGCGGTTCGCGCCGCTCGCGTGTACTGGTGTGTCGAGCAGTTCGCCGGTCGATCCCATGTCATACTCCGGCGTCTGCACGATGATCGGATAGTCGACGCCGTTCTGCGGATTGATCCAGTAATTGGGAGCGAGCTGCAAGTTGCCGGCCAGCGAGACGAGCAGACTGTTGGCGACATCCTGTTGGGTCAGGCCTAGCTGACCGGCGCGCGTGCGGTCGACGTTGAAGCGCAATTCCGGCGCGTTGACAACCTGATGCAGGTGCACGTCGACCGCGCCTGGGATGTGGGCGAGGCGCGCGGTGATCTGCCGGGCGAGCAAGTAATTGGCCGGAGCATTGCTGAGCGGTCCGATCACCTGCACGTCGATGGGCGCGGGCAGCCCGAAGTTGAGAATCTGGCCCACGATATCCGCGGGCTGGAAGAAGAAGGTCAGGTCCGGGAATTGCTGATTGAGGCGGCTGCGCAGCATGCGGATGTAGCCCCAGGTGGACGCATGCTCGGGCTTGAGCGAAACCAGGATTTCGCCGTCGAACGAGCCGATGGTGGCGCTGTCGCTCAACGCAATGTTGAATCCGCTATACGGCAGGCCGATGTTATCGAGAATGTCGGAAAGCTCGGCGGGCGGCACGATCTGGCGGATGACGTCCTCGACCTGCTTGAAGTACGCCTCGGTCTCTTCGATGCGCGTTCCGGCCGGGGCGCGCACATGCAGGCGGATCTGGCCGGCATCTACTTGCGGGAAGAAATCCGTGCCGATGAAGGGAACCAGCGCGATGCAGCCGGCCACGATCAATCCGAAGCAGACCACCACCAGCTTACGATGCGCCAGCGCCGAGCCGAGCAGCCTGCGGTACCCATCCCGCATGCGCTCAAAATTCGTCTGGAAGCCGTGGTGGATATGCGCGAAGAGACCGTGACCGGCTTCCTCCATTTCGCCAGACTCGTTCTGGTAGCGGTCGGCTTCGCCGCGCAGCATGTACTTGACCATCGTGGGGATGAGCGTGCGCGAGAGCATGTACGACGCCATCATGGCCAGCACCACGGCCAGCGCCAGCGGCGTGAACAGGTAGCGCGCGGCGCCGCTCAGAAAAATCACCGGTACGAACACAATGCAAATGCACAAAGTGGAAACGAAAGCCGGCACCGCGATCTGCTGCGCGCCGTCGAGGATCGCCTTGATGATCGGCTTTCGCTGCCCCATGTTGCGATGGATGTTCTCGATTTCGACGGTAGCGTCATCCACCAGGATGCCAACCGCGAGGGCCAAGCCTCCCAGCGTCATCACGTTGATCGTCTCGCCCAGCAGGTTCATGATGGCGAGCGACGTGAGAATCGAGAGGGGGATCGAGATGCAGACGATGATCGTGCTGCGCCAGCTTCCGAGAAACAGCAGGATCATCAGGCCGGTGAGGACGGCGGCAATGGTGGCCTCTTTGAGGACGCCGTTGATAGCCGCGCGCACGAACACGGATTGGTCGAATAACAGCTTGAGCTTGAGAGCGGGCGGCAGCGTAGAGCGAATGCGGGGAAGGATCGCTTTGATCCTGGCAACAATACTTAACGTTGAGGCCCCGCCGTTCTTGAGCACGGTGAGCAGCGCGGCGCGGTTGCCGTTGTGCCGCACGATGTTTGACTGGATGGCGTAGCCGTCGCGCACATGGCCCACGTCTCGGATGTAGATCGTGGTGCCGTTGGTCTGCTTGATCGGCAGGTTGTTGAAGGACTCGGCGGACGGCGGCAGGCTGTTGAGCCGCACGACGAATTCATTCGACCCGATTTTAGCGATGCCGGAGGGGATGATCAGGCTTTGCGCGTTCACGGCACTGACCACGTCACTCGCCGAAAGGCCCTGCGCGTACAAAGCCTTCATATCGAGATCCACCATGATCTCGCGCGGGCGGCCTCCGTAGGGCAGTGGAAAGCTGGCGCCCTGCACGGTAGCCATCTGGGTGCGGATGAAGTTATAGCCGTAGTCGTAGAGCGACGATTCGCTCATGGTGTCGCTCGAAATGCTCAACTGCAGGATGGGCACGCTGGACGCGTTGTAACGGATGATCGACGGCGGTGTCATGCCGGTGGGCAGCGAGTGCAGCACGGCTTGCGAAGCGGCCGCTAATTGCGCGACGGCGGCCTCCACCTTGGCGTTGGGATGAAAGAATACCTTGATGATGGACAGCCCTGGTAGCGACTGCGACTCCATGTGCTCGATATCGTTGACCGTAGTGGTGAAGGAGCGCTCGCAGCGGATGGTGACCACCTCGGCCATCTCTTCGGGCGAAATGCCGGCGTACGACCAGATGACGCTGACTACCGGAATATTGATTTCCGGGAAGATGTCGGTGGGCATGCGGACGGCAGCCAGAATGCCCAGAATGACAATCATCATGGACATGACGACGAAGGTGTAGGGGCGCCGCAGCGCAAGACGGACAATCCACATGGGCGGTGGCCGGAATAAGACTCGTTTCTGATATTCTAGTTCGATTTGGCCGAGAGCCGCGCGCGGCGGGACCGGGTATAATGCTTGCGGAGGCTCTTGATCATGCTGTGCCGGGTCGCAGCGATCGCGCTGACGCTGGCTACGACAGTAGCGGCGCACAATAACGACAACGGGAAACCGCCGGAAACGCGCGGTGAGAATGAATCGGTGGTCATCACCGCCACGGTCTATGCGCGTCCGGAAGCGGTGAAGGAAGTGCTGGGTTCCGATCTGGACGGCCACTACATCGTGGTCGCCGTGCAGGTCGCGCCGCGCTTTGGCAAACACGTCGCCGTGACCCCTGACGATTTCGTGCTGAAGACCGACAAGGACGGCGAGAAGAGCACACCGTTCTCGCCCAGCCAGATTGCGGGACGCGGTGTGTTGGTGGTTCGCGAAACCGGCGGCGCGGGCGCTACTCCCATGCACGACAATGCCGGCCCTATCTGGGGCGGCTATCCGGGATCGCCGCAGGAACCGCGCCGGGTCGGCGGCAACGGCGTGGGCAACTCTGGCGCGCCAGATAGCGCCGAGGCCAAGACCCGCACTGGCACACACGAGAAGGAGAATCCGCTCGAAGCCGTCTTAAAGCAGAAGGAACTGCCGGCCGCTACCACGGACAAGCCTGTTGCCGGGCTGCTCTACTTCCCGATGGAAAAGCAAAAGGTGAAAGACCTGGAATTGCGCTACGACATGACGGGCGACAAGATCGTCATGCGGTTCCGTCAGGAGCGCTGATGCAGGTAACCGGCATCGATACCCCTGCCCTGTTGGTCGATCTGGATGTCATGGAGGCGAATCTGCGGCGCGTAGCGCAATACGCGCAGGCGCACGGGTTGCGGCTGCGTCCGCACACCAAGACGCACAAATCGCCGCGCATCGGACGCCGCCAACTGGATCTCGGCGCCGCGGGCCTGACGGTGGCTAAAGTCGGCGAGGCCGAAGTCATGCTGGACGCCGGGGCGCCCGACATGCTGGTGGCCTATCCGGTGATCGGCCGCGCGAAACTGGAACGGTTAATGGCAGTGGCGCGGCGTACCCGCGTTACCGTGTCGCTCGACAGCCTTGCAGCGGCGCAGCAGCTTTCCGAAGCCGCGCACGCCGCGGGCATCGAAGCCGGTGTGCTGGCTGAGACCGATGTGGGGCTGGGGCGCGTGGGTGTCACGCCGGGGGAGGAACTGCTCGCGCTGGCGCGCGGCATCCGGCAGTTGCCGGGACTCTGCTTCGAAGGGATCGCTTTTTATCCCGGGCACATCAAGAACGGCGGGCCCGAAGGCAAGGCCGCGCTCGCCGTGCTCGGCTCTCTCATTCAGTCGATTCTTGGGGACTTCCGTCGAGCGGGCATCCCGGTGCGCATCGTGAGCGGCGGCTCTACGCCATCGCTTTATCACTCGCATGAACTGGCGGGGCTGAACGAAATCCGGCCGGGGACCTACGTCTTCAACGACTGGAACACCGTGGCGAGCGGCGCGTGCACACCAGACGATTGCGCGGCCGCGATTCTGGTGACGGTGGTCTCGACGGCGCGGCCGGGACAAATCATCGTGGACGGGGGATCGAAGACTTTCTCTTCCGATCGCGCCGCGGGACCGGCTGAGGCGACTTTCGGCCGCGTCGTCGAAGCCCCCGATGCCGTCTTCCATAAGATGAACGAAGAGCACGGATATATCGATGTGCGGCAATGCGGCCGGAAGTTTGAAATCGGCGAGCGCCTGCGCATTATCCCCAACCATATTTGCGTGGCGGTGAATCTGCACGAACGGGTCTACGGGATTCGGGGCGGGGAAGTGGAAGAAGTGTGGGAAGTCGCCGGAAGGGGCAAGCTGCAATAGCCGCCCATCCCGGCGCGAATTACGATTTTACTTCGGTGACGGTGATATCGTCGCCGTTGGCTGTGCCTTCCACCGTGACCTTTTCGCCGGCGTGGCTGACCACTTTATCCTGGTTGGTGATGTTGTAGATCTTTCCTTCAGAGGTAACCAGAACGGCTTTATCGCCGCGTTTGATGCAGCCCTTCGCGCACCCTGCATGACCCTCGCTGGCGACCTTGACGCCCTGCTTTTGCGCGCAACCGGCATCAGAAATGTAGCCCGAGAATTCGGCCCCCATCGCCGTCATGGCCATTGCGGATAAGAATGTGAAACCCAGTACAAACCTTCGCATACGACCCTCCTTTGGGTGTAATGTCGTTAGAACGACTATACTCCAGTGAACCGGGCTCCGCAAGTAAAGTGAACCCACTATCTTGCGCGGTAGCCCCGCCAGAGATACTCGAGCGCTTCGGGCAGCGTCTGCTGTTTCACGGTGCGATCCGTATGTCCGGCGTTGCGCGCGAAAACGAACTGGTAATGATAGCCCTTCTTGGCAAGCACGCGCGCCATGTTCTCGTTGGCCAGCACCCAATCGTGCATGTTGTCACGCATCACGTTCGGGTTGAAGAGATCCCGGTCGCCGACTTCCATCCAGATGCGTATCGGCTTGCGCGGCGAGTCGGGGATCAGGTGTTCGTGGAACTCCCACGCGCCGTGCGGCGTTTCGGCCTTGGGCGGCCATTGCTGATTGACATAAGTGCCTGAATACGTCAGAACCCGATGATAGAGTTCCGGGTGATACCAGGCCATAATGAGCGCGCACGAGCCGCCGGAGCTGCCGCCCATGGTCGCGCGGCCGTCGGGATCCTTGGTGAGTTTCACGTTGTACTGCTTCTCAACCAGAGGCAGCACTTCCTGCTCGACGAATTCCGCGTAGCGGCCGGACATGGTGTCGTATTCGAGGCCGCGCTCGCTACCCTGGGCATCGCCGCTCCCGTTGCCTATGGATATCGCAATCATCACCGGCACGCGATGCTCGGCGATCAGATTATCCAAAGCCGTGAACAACGCGCGGTCTGGACCGTCCGCCCCAACGATGAATGGCGCCGCGGTGCCGGCCACGTATTGCTTCGGCACATACACCGCGACGTGGCGCGTGTAGGGTGCCGGGTGGCTGGCGGTCACAATCAGCTTCGCAGGGTCGTTCGGATCCGGCGTGCCGAACGTGTGCGGTTCGCGCGCAATGCCGGGATAGATCTTGCTGGCGGACGACTCCATAGTGAATTCGTAGACCGATCCCTCCGGCACGCCTTCGTGGACGGTCATCTCAGGCGCGGGATTGTGCGTCGGGCCAAGAATGAAGTTGCCGTCGCGGTCCGCCGGTGCGTTGCTTCCGTCGGGTAGTTCCTTTGCCTTGACGTAGCCGGGAGTGTGCGGGTCGCGTGTGGGCGGCGCCGGCCGCGGCGTTTGAGCAACCGCGGCGCAGAGCGTGATCAAACACGTGGTAATGGGAAGACGGAACATCACCACCGATCTTAACGCTGTAGTACCCTTTCAGCTAGGCCATGGAACAATGTCTGCATCTTCGATGACGGCCTTGCGCTGGTCCGGCATCGGACTCGTGGCCGCGCGTTCTCGGCCGGCATTTGAGCCGATGGAACGGCAACCTGGCGGGTCTCTATGCGCCGCGCACTCCATTCGCGCTGGCGACCGGCTCGTGGCTGTACCGCATGGATTACGGCCTCTGGCTGGTCGCCGCGCTGTGCCGAACCTGTTGCCGGCCGAGACATTTATTCGAGCGCGCCGGGCACCGTCTCACTCTGGACGGCACCTATTACTTCGCGCGTTACTATCCGGGACCGGGCATCCTTACTGGCTTCGGGGGCTGATGGTTACCAGGCATCCACCATTCAGGATGGATTGCCGGCCGGCTTCGATCACCTGTTCGTTGTAGCTGCTATTGCCGGGCGTGGCGATGATTCCGTCATGCTCCAGTTCATCGAGTAACTCCGGCCGCGCCTCAGCTTCCATCATTTTCGATATGATGTTTTCGACGGAACGATAGCCGTAACCTACCGGAGTCAGTCCGGGACCGCCTAAGTCCACATACTGGAAATAATCCGGGCTGGGCTCAGCGTAGACCACTCCGTCCGAGTCACTCGTGTAACTATACTTCAAGCCTCGATACTGGTCGGAATGCTCGATGAGGCCGCCTTGATCATTGCCGCCGCAATAAAGCGCCATCCCTTGCGCGTTCGTGCCGGGAGCCCCATCGGGGAAGCCAAGTCCGTTCTGCACGTTCAAGCACGCGCCGTTGTTCCAGATGACGCGCGCGTCGGTCCACAGGAAGCCTTCTTTGCCGTTCGGGAAACGGTCGCGCACGCCGTAGACACTGACCGCTACCGGCAGCAGACCGGTAATGAAGTGGACGAGGTCCACGTAGTGGCAGCCGATGTAGGTGAAAGCGTCGGAGTGCTCCGCTGTCATCCAGTTCTGAAAGTTCGAGTGACGGTAATACCATTTCTCGAACAGGCGCGCCGAGCCAAGCCGGAACTCGCCGAAAGCGCCGGCGCGATATTTGCGGCGGGCCACCAGGCTGCGGTCGTCGAATCGCTTGTGATATTCGACCGCCACCAGCAACCGGCGTAGGCGAGCCTCGCGCGCGATCTCCACCGCGTGGCGATATGCGAGCGCCAGCGGCTTCACGCACAGAACATGCTGATCGTGCCGCAGGGCGGTCATCACGACCTCGTAGTGAAGCTGGTCGGGCACGGCGGCGACGACGATCTGGCGCGGCGGCAGCGCAGCGATGGCTTCGCGAAAGAGTTCGGGCTGCGCCGCGCCTTCGCGATCCGGATAAGCCCGGAACGTTTGGCCAGGGAAAGCGCGCAGCAGCATTTCGGCGCGCGCGAGATCCCGCACGGTACTGAAGCGCGATGCGCACACAGCGATGGAGCCGATGCGGCCCTGCCGCTCGATGTGATAAAGCGAGGGCAGAAGCTGATCGTGGGTGATCATGCCGCCGCCGACGATCAGGACTTCGGGGCGCGCCATTACGCCGCCGCGCCTTGTGCCTTGACGGCCTCGGCGAAGGCCTCTTCAAGTGCCGCGAGGCTATCGAGAATCGCCGCTTCGGTGATCACCAGTGGCGGGCAGATCTTTATGGTCGCGCCGCCGTGGCCCACGGGGCTGAACATCAGCACGCCTTTCTCGACCGCGCGCAGAACCACGTTCCAGGCAAGTTCGGCATCCGGCTCTTTGCTGCCAGGAATGACGCAAGCAATGCCGGCCACCAGTCCCTTGCCCTCTACGCGCCCGATCTGCGGCGTGCGGGATGCCAGCGCGCAGAGCTTCTCATGCAGCCGCGCGCCCACGCGCCGCGAATTCTCGGCCAGATTCTCGCGCAGGATCAGGTCAATCGAGGCCAGCGCCGCTGCGCAGCAGACCGGATTACCGGTATGCGTCGAGGTCATGCTGCCCGCCGGATGCTGATCCATCACGTCGGCGCGCCCGGCGACAGCCGCCAGAGGCAGGGAACTCGAGATGCCTTTGCCGAACAGCGCGAGATCGGGGACGATGCCGTAATGCTCAAAGCCCCACAGCGTGCCCGTGCGGCCGAAGCCGGCTTGCACTTCGTCACAAACCAACAGCGCCTTGTGACCCGTACACCACGACCGCAGATCGCGCATGTAAGCCGCGGGCGCGAACGCGGCGCTGCCGCCCTGATACGTTTCCAGCATCACCCCCGCCACGTTTTGCGGTTCGATGCCGTTCTCGCGCAAGCTGCGCTCGAACAGGCTGAACGAAGTGTCCGGAGTGCGGTAGCCATCGGGAAACGGACACTGGATGAAACCGGGATCCAGATTGACGATCCATTCCTTCAATGCCGGAATGCCCCCGGCCTGTTGCGCGCCGAGCGTGCGCCCGTGAAAGGCCCTCTCATAAGACACGATGACATTCTTCGAACGCCCGCCCGACCTCACGCCGTGCGTGCGGCACAGCTTGATGGCGCATTCGACGGCTTCCGAACCGGTGGTCAGCAGGAAGACCTTCTTCAGCGGTTCCGGCAGAATTGAAACCAGCTTCTCCGCCAGCCGCGCGCGGATCTCGCTCGGGAAGCAATAAGTGGTAAGCAGACGGGCACACGCCTGCCCCGCGATGGCATCCACGATTTCCTGGCGGCCGTGGCCCGCATTGGCGATGAGCACGCCCGAGGACCAGTCGATCCACTGGTTGCCCCAGGCATCGAAAACCTGAAAACCTTCCGCGCGATGCCATACTACCGGCGGCTGCCCGCGCATGGCGACCGGCTCGTATGCATACAGGCGATTGAGAACCGGCAACGATTCCGGAACCGGCAGATCCGTAACGATCCGGCGAAATGCCGTCTCGATGCGAGGCACACTCCGGGGAACCAGGCTGTATTCTCTAGCCATAAGATGAAGACCCTTTGTCCCCCGGTATCATAATCCATTGCGCCAACCCTTGGCGCGAACACGCGCATGACAGCAGCCGCGTGAGAATTTGCAGGTGTGTAGCGATTTTTCCCATATATTGAAGTAGTGCTTCGCTGGCTGCTCTTGTTATGTTGCTGCCCGCCACTAATGGCGGACGGCTATGTTGGTAGCGCCGCATGTAAGACTTGTCACGCGGATATCTGGTTCAACTTCTACAAAAATCCACATTACAAGAGTGTCGCGAGCGGTGATCAGCCACCGGAATTAACCGGCTGCGAGGGCTGCCACGGACCCGGCAAGGCGCACGTGGATGCCCGCGGCGGAAAAACCACCATCCCCCGGGCATTTTCACTGATGGAACCGATTGCCGTGCTGGACACCTGTCTGCACTGTCACGCGGGCGACTTCCAGAAGACAAATATCCGCCGGTCACAGCACTCACTCGCCGATGTGGTCTGCACTAATTGTCACTCGATCCACAAGCCGGCAACGCCGCAGCTCCTGCTGGCGAAGAAACAAGCGGAACTATGTTACGGCTGCCACAGCGATGTGCGAGCGCAATTCTCCATGCCGTTCAAGCATCGCGTCAATGAAGGCTTCGTGAATTGTACGGATTGCCACAATCCCCACGGTTCCTTCGCGCCGGACGCCGGAATGGCGGAAAGTACAGCTATGACCACGCGGGCCGGCGGCAATCAGGAAGCTTGCCTGAAGTGTCATGCGGATAAGCGCGGACCGTTCGCTTATGAACATCCGCCGGTCCGTGTGGAAGGCTGCGGAGTTTGTCATGTTCCGCATGGTTCGACGAATGCCAAGCTGCTGGTGCGGCCGGTCGTCTTCACCTTATGCCTGCGCTGCCACAACGGCGCCGATAGCTTGGGCACGCGCAATAACGGCGTTCCCGCACTGTCGAACACTCACAACATGCTGGACCCGCGATATCAACGCTGCACACTCTGTCATGTGCGGATTCACGGCTCGAATAGCGACGGTTACTTCTTCCGGTAGAGGATAGAGATGCGAAACAGACTTCTAATCGGATGGACTCTTGTAGCGCACTTCGCCGTGGCCCAGCAGGTAGTCTCACCGACGCCGGATCAAGCTGGTTCACTTCGCGGCCAGAATACGGCTGACTACAATGTGATGGATTCCTTCGAGACCGGTTACCGGTTCGCTGAAGTGGCGGGGAGTATCGGAACTTTTCGTAGCGACATCAACTACGGCAATGGCATCCGGCTCTTAAACAGTAACCTGACGGTAAACTCGCGCGACGGCCACGGCCGCTGGTTCGACCAGATCGTGCTCACTACCATGGGCTTGGGCAACGATCCGTACCAGTCAGCCACTTTGCGCGTCGAAAAGAACAAGCTATATCGCTACGATATGCTCTGGCGGTTGGATGACTACTATAGTCCCGGTCTGCCGGTCGCCGCCGGTCTGCACCTGATGGACACCGGCCGCCGGATGCAGGATCATGATCTGACTCTGCTGCCGCAATCGAAGATACAGTTCCATTTGGGCTATAGCCGCAACACCCAGGACGGGCCAGCGCTTTCCAGTGTCCAACTCTGTCTGAACGGGAGTGTCTATTGCGGTACGACCGGCAATGAATTTCCGACCTTCGAGAATGTGCGGCGCGAGACCGATGAGTACCGCTTGGGAGGGGATGTCGACCTGGCGGGATTTAAGCTCACGCTCATGTACTCGTGGGTTTTCTTTAAGGACGACAGCGGATATCAGGTAAATGGTCTGGAGACAGGCGATAATCGGTCCTCTGGAGTGACCCTCTCTCAATTCCAACGATCGGAGCCGTTTCATGGCGCCAATCCCTACTGGCTGGGAAATTTGACTCGCAGCGGGAAGTTGCTGGCGGTGAATGGACGCGTTACCCATCTCCGGGGCACTGGAAACTTTTTCCTTGACGAGAATGCCTTCGGCGTGACGCCGCTCGGCGCGCAGAACCAGCAAGTGATGGTCGGGGGCGACGCTTCGCGGCCACAGGTGACGGGCGATCTGTCGATTAGTGTCTTCCCGGCTTCGCGCCTGACGATCGTCAACAACACCTCGGTCAATAGCACCCGCATCGACGGTACTTCGGATTATGGGCAATTCAATATGGCCACGCAGACGGCGGATTTCGTCTCTTTCCGCTATCTGGGCATGCGCACCGTGGCGAACGCCACCGATCTGCACTATCGGGTGAACAGTTGGCTCTCGTTCTACGGCGGATATCATTATTCCGATCGCCGCATTATGGACATAGAAGACTTTGCCGTCAGTGGACCGTTCAGCGGGGCGGCTTACGAACAAAGTAACCACTTACAAACCGGCTTGGCAGGCGTGCGTTTCAAGCCGTTGAAGGCGATGACCGTGAATCTGGAGAGCGAAGCCGGCCGGGCGAACCAACCGTTCACTCCGGTGAGTGAACGCAACTATCTGGCGCTGGGCGGGCGTTTGGAGTATCGCCTGAAGAGATTTACATTCGATGCGGCTTATAAAGAGAACTACAACAATAATTCAATTACGTTCAGCAGTTACAGCGCACACGCACGAAACTACAGCGCGAATGCAGCTTGGGCGCCGCGCGATTGGTTCACACTCGGCGCGAGTTACTCGAAACTGCATCTGGATTCGCTTTCGGGCGTGGTTTTCTTCGCCTCGCCGGAGGCCGTGTCGCCACTGACCAGTAATCAAGTCTATATCAGCAACATTCACGCGGCGAATCTTCTGGCGCGCTTTGTGCTGGCCAAACGTGTCGACCTTTACGTAGGCTACACAATTACGATGGATACGGGCGACGGACGCAGCACCGCAACGCCCATGGGCGCCACGGACCCCGCTACCCTGATCTTCGCACCCGTGCAGACATTTCCTTTGAACTACCAAACACCGCTGGCGCGTCTTTCGATCCGGCTGCGCGAGAAACTACGCTGGAACGCCGGATGGCAATATTACAACTATCACGAGCAGTTCGGCCTGGAGTCTTTCTACCAGGGTTATCACGCGAACACGGGATACACCAGCCTGACCTGGTCGTTCTAATGTCCTGCCCCACTTGCCGGTGACCGTAATTGTCAGGAATTGAGCGGGACAGGATACTAATGCTGGCCGGGCGCCTCCAGTCCCCCGAGCCGCGCGCGCCGTGCCTTGAGTCCGCATCCGGAACGAACTCCCAGCGGGAAAGACCTGCTGTTCGAGTCGAGATCCACGAAACGGTTGCTTTCCTGGGACGCGCATTCCCATAAGCGGACACTGGGAACAGGCGAACTGCGTGCCTGCCGCCGCATCGACGTGGCAAGATAGTTGCAGATCTGAATGTCTATGGCAACCTTCACCAAGGACCTGTGGTTTGGGCTGCGGATGTTCCGCCGCAACCCCTGGTTCACGGCCGTCGTGGTCTTCACGTTGGGCTTGGGCATCGCCGTGAGCACGACCGTGTTCAGTTGGATCGATACCGTGCTGCTGCACCCCTTCCCCGGCGTGGGCGATCCGCAATCGCTCGCCCTGATCGAGACCGTAACCCCGGCCGGTGAATTCCTGGTCAACACCTCCTATCTCGACTACCGCGATTACCGCGACAATCTGAAGCTGGTTTCCGGTGTGGCGCAGGGACGCTTCACACCGCTCAACATCGGGGCGGAGGGCAAGCCGGCGCGGGCCTGGGCGGAATTGGTCTCGGCGAACTACTTCGATGTCTTGCAGGTCAGGCCCATTCTGGGCCGCACCTTCCTGCCCGAAGAAGTGAGCAAGGAAGGCGGCGCTCCGGTCGTGGTCATCAGTTATGCCATGTGGCAAACGCGCTTCGGTGGCGACCCCAAGGTGTTGGGTAAGATCATCCGCATGAACCGGCATGAGCTGACTATCATCGGGGTGGCGCCGCGGAAGTTCCACGGCACTCTGGCGGGCGTGGTGTACGGCGCTTGGATCCCGATCACCATGGCGACTGCGATGGGAACAGGTAACGGCACACTGCACTATCGCGCCACGCGCGACGAAACCTCCACCATCGTGCGGCTGAAGCCCGGCGTCACCATCGCGCAGGCCCGCGCCGAAGTCTCCGCGCTCGGTAAACGGCTGACGGCGCTCTACCCGGCGACCAATCGCGGCGTCGATCTCACGGTCACGCCGATCGGGCAGGGACATCTGGGCGCGCAAGGCATGCTGCTCAAGCCGTTGCGCATCCTGATGGCGCTCTCCGTGCTTTTGCTGCTGATCGCCTGCGCCAACGTCGCCAACCTGCTGCTGGCCCGCGCCGTCTCGCGCCAGAAGGAATTCGGCATCAGGCTGGCGTTGGGCGCCCGGCGTTCCCGCCTCGCGGGGCAGCTTCTGATGGAGACCCTGTTGCTCGCGATGGGCGGCGGGGTCGTGGGGGCGACATTAGTGTTGTGGATGGGGCAGGCGCTCATTTCCCTGATCCCTGTCTCGGATGTTCCGCTGGATCTGGGCGGGGACCTGAATCCGGCGACTCTCGGCTTCACGCTGCTGCTGACCTTCGCTGCGACGATCCTGTCGGGCACGGTCCCGGCTCAACTGATCGCGCGCTCGAACCTGCACGAAACGCTCAACGAGGGCGGACGCAGCGGCACCTCGAGTGCCGGCTCGCATCGGCTGCGCGGCCTGCTGGTGGTTGCGGAAATGGCCCTGGTGTTGGTGACGTTGATCGGCGCGGGACTCTTCTACCAAAGCTTTCACAACGCCAACAACATCCCGCCGGGTTTCGACCGCACCAATGTCTCGGTATCGCAATTCTATCTGTCGTATGCGGGCTACTCGGCCAGGGAGCAGTGGGATTTCTGCCGCACGCTGCGCCAGCGGCTGGAATCGAAGCCCGGCGTCATCGGCGTGACCTATGCGGACATGATCCCCATGGCGACGGCATCGGGCGCGGGCTCCGCGCCATGGCACCTGCTGGACGTGGAAGGATACGTGCCCGGTCCCCACGAGCAGATGATGATCCATCGCGCCACGGTTGCGCCTGGCTATTTCAGGCTGCTGGGCATCCGACTGCTGTCGGGCCGCGATTTTGCCGAGCGCGACGACGAGCGGCGTGCGCCGATGGTCATCATCGTGAACCAGACCTTCGCCAACCGGTTCCTGCGGGGCCGCGATCCGGTCGGTCACAAGGTTCGCCTGGAAGGCGATGTGGCGACCATTGTGGGGCTGGTCAAAGACAGCAAGTATCACACCCCGATCGAAGGACCCACTCCGTTCTTCTATATCCCATTCCGGCAATGGTTCGCTCCCGGGCTCAACTTCTCGATCTTCATCAAGACGGTGGGCGACCCGCTGCGGATGAACGCGGTGCTGCGGGAGGAAGCCCTGGCGCTCAACCAGGACGCGGTCTTCAGCACCAGGCTGCTGGCGGATGCAAACGCCCGCTCGCTATTCGCGCAGCTCGCGGCAGCCAGCGTTCTGGGCGTGGTGGCTGCCTTCGCGCTGCTGCTGGCGGCGATCGGCCTGTATAGCGTGATGAGTTACACGGTCAGCCAGCGCACGCAGGAGATGGGCATCCGCATCGCGCTGGGCGCTCCGCCGCGCGACGTTTTCGGTCTGGTGTTGCGGCAGGCGCTGCGGTTGACGCTTCCCGGCCTGGCGGCCGGCGTGATCGTCTCCCTGGCGGCGGCGCGCATGGTCGCCGGGATGCTGGTGAACATCAGCCCCGCCGATCCCGGGACGTTTGCCTTCGCCGCGGCGTTCCTGGCCTTCATCGCCGCATTGGCCAGCTACTTGCCCGCCCTGCGCGCCATGCGCGTCGACCCGGTGGTGGCGCTGCGCAGTGAATAGCTAGTCGTGGTCTGATAGAATGCGAGGTCGTTGAACCATGCGTTACGGGAGATGGCGAGGTCTCGGCTGCCTTGGATGCCTGCCGTTTGGCGGGCTCATCGGGCTGTTCCTGCCCGTGATCCTGATCGGGGCAGTGATTTATTTCCTTATGAACCGGCAGAAAGGCAACGTGCCAATGGCCGGTCCGCCACCGGACGCTTCGGGTGGCTTCTGCCCCGATTGCGGAAAGCCGGTGGCGAGCGGCGCTCGTTTCTGTGCGGGCTGCGGCCGGCCTACCGGTTAGATTCACGAGTAAATCGCTTGGCGCGCGGCGAGCGGCGGAGATCGGCCCGATCTGTGCGGCGTTATGATTGTCCCGAGTACGAAGCCGTCTTGAGAGCGACGCCATGAACCCCCGTCACCCGCCCTGTAGCCGCCGCGGCCTGCTGCGCCGCATGGCGGCGGCCGCTGCATTCGGCCCGCTGTTCAAGATCACCACCGGAACGGCCAGCGCGCAACAATCCGTCAGCCGCAATTCCGCGCCCAGCGGCCTGCGGATCACGGACATGCGGGCCTGCCGGGTGGCCGCGAATTACGACTACCCGATCATCAAGATCTACACCAACCAGGACGTCTACGGGCTCGGCGAAGTGCGGGACGCGGGCGTCGAGGGCATCGCCCTGATCCTCAAACCCTATCTGTTGGGAAAGAATCCGCTCGAGATCACAACCACCCTGCGCCCGCTGCGCGAGTTCGCCGGGCACGGACGCATGGGCGGCGGCTACAGCGCCGTGGATATGGCGCTGCACGATATCGCCGGCAAGGTCTATGGCGCGCCGGCCCACCGCCTGATCGGCAACCAGGTGCGCGACCGCATCCGCATCTACGCCGACACCACCGACCACAAAGATCCCAAAGTGTACGCCGAGCGCATGCGCCGCCGCAAGGAGATGGGCATCACCTTCTTCAAAATGGACCTGCATACCGAGCTGGTGGCGGAGCGGCCCGGCGCCGTCAACGAGCGCGGCGTGGCCACGGAAAAAGGGCTGGGCTATCTGTGCGAGTTTATCGCCGCGATTCGGGATGTGATCGGGCCCGGCGCTCCGCTGGCGGCCGACCACTTCGGGCCGCTCAACGTCAACGACGCGATACGCTATGCGCGGGCCTTCGAGCCCTACCAGCTATCGTGGGCCGAAGACATGGTTCCCTGGACGAATTGGCAGGGGCTGAAAGAGATCAAGGAGAGCACCACCACGCCCATTCTCACCGGCGAGGATGTGTTCGGGCTGCGCAACGGATTCGATGCCTTGGTCGACAATCGGGCCGTCGACCTGATTCATCCGGACATCGAAACGTCGGGCGGGTTGATCGAGACCAAAAGGATCGCGGACTATGCGGAGCTGGCGGGCATTGGGACCGCGATGCACCATGCCGGCTCGCCGATAGGCGCATTCGCGGGATACCATACGGCCGCCACTTTCGGTAATTTTGTGGCGATGGAGAATCATGCGCTCGACATGCCCTGGTGGCAGGATCTGGTGAAGGGCGTGCCGAAGCCGATCATCGATAAGGGCTACGTGGCGGTCCCCAACACGCCGGGCTTGGGCCTGGAGTTGAACGACGATGTGGTGAAAGAGCATCTGCGGCGTCCCGGCTACTTCGAGCCGACCCCGATGTTTGACGATAAGATCGTATCGGGCTTCACGCTCGGCGGTCCCTGGCCGCATTATGATGAGACTGGCAAGTGGTGCAATTGTGTCACGTACGAGTAAGGCGCCGGCGGCTGCCGTTCTCGTATTGCTGGCAATGGAGTGTGCTTTCGGCGCCGACCCGACTTTTCTGCGGCGTTCGATTGCCGATATCGCGCCGCAGCCCTGCGACCTGACCGCCGGCGCGGCGGGCGCCTCCTACCAGCCGATCTTTGGCGTGGGCGATCCCCAAGCCAGGCAGTTGAAGAGCGTCGCCCACTACGGCTTGCTGGTGGTAG
>DATKNQ010000277.1:0-4130 GCA_035541265.1 Bryobacteraceae bacterium | reverse complement strand
AGCAGCCGCGTGAGGTGCGCGACCATGCGGCCCGCCTGGTGACGGAAGAGGTGCCCGACCAGAGCGCCGGTATCAGGGGATGGAGCTAAGTCCCCCAGACCTGCCTCACTTCGATGGTGCCACCGTACTCGAGCGTCGGATGATCGGCGCAGAGGCGCACGGCTTCGTCGTAGTCGGCGGCTTCGATGGTGTAGTAGCCGCCCAGGACCTCTTTGGTCTCGCTGTAAGGACCGTCGTTGGTGCGGGTCTGGCCGCCGCTCGAGCGCATCACTTTGCCCGGATCAGCGGCCAGCCGCTTGCTGTCGCGGGTGAAGGCTTTTTGGGTCCAGGCCATGTATTTCTCGGTGGCCTTTTGCATTTCCTCGGGGCTGAGCTTCAGCCAAGAGGAGGGATCGTCGTAGAGCAATAGCATGAATTGTGCCATGGTGTTCTCCTATTTTACGCGGGTGAATTCAAAAGTCTCGGTGCGGTTGAGGCGGCCGTCCTGATAGAGCTGCCAGACGTCGTGGTAATGGTCGCGATCGGCCAGGTAAATGGTGGCGTTATGCATGTGCGTGGCGCCGGGCGCGGCGAGGTTGGTGGCGTCCAGGAACTGGAAGTCGATCTCGCCGGTCTGCGGGTTGAAGGCGCGGGCCTGCATGCGCGGCTGGTTGCCGGCCATGCAGTAATGCGTGAGTAACAGACGGTCGCCATCGAGATAGAAGACGGTGAGCATCTCGGGCATGTTCTCGCCCATTTCGCGAGCGACCAGGGAAGTGCCGCCGGCGATGAGCTGATAGTTGACATGCAGCTTGCCCATGGGGCCGTCGGCTTGCCAATCGCCGACCAGGTTCTTGAGCTGGGTGAAGGCGGCGGGGCCGGGAGCGGTTTCGATTTTGGGTCCGGCGGCCTGGAGCGCCGTGCCCGCCAGGATTACGGATGCGATCAGAAGCAGTTGTCGTTTCATTGGATTTCTCCTCCGGTGTTGTGTTCTTGCAGCTCCATAACGAACGGAGGCGGCAGAAATCGACACGCCAGCCCAAATTATTTGAGCGAAATCTGCTATGGGAACGTCCAATCATTGATATCACATGGTCTTCCGCACATTCTGCGCCGGCCTGGTGCTTACCGCGGCTGCGTTCGGGCAGCTCGTCTCTTTCCCCAAACCGTCTTACTTCCGTCAGACCTTTCTGCGTCCGGTGACCGATGTCAAGCTGGAGGCGCCGGCACATCTGGAAGACTACGTGGTGGACGGGAAGCTATCGCTATCGCTGCACGCGTACCTGGAGCTGGTGATGGCGAACAACACGGATATCGCCATCGAGCGGCTGACGGTGGATGTGGCGCAGAACGCGCTGACACGGGCCTTCGCACCGTTCGATCCGCTGGCTACAGCCTCGTTCAGCAACACGGAGCAGCGCACGCCGTCGGGCGATCAACTGGCCGGAGCGACGACGGTGGTGTCGACGACGCAGCCGGCGAACTTTAGTTACAGCCAGACGCTGCCGACAGGCTTGCAGTACCAGGCGCAGTTTTTCGCCGAGAAGCTTTCGACCAACAGCGGGTATTACTACTACAATCCGAGCCTGACTTCGACCATGACTCTGAATGTTTCGCAGCCGCTGATCAAGAATCGCGGCATGTACATCAACCGGCTGCCGATCATGCTGGCGACGAGCCGGCTGCGCAAGACGCATTACGACTTGAAGACCAGCCTGCTACAACTGGTGAGCGCGGCGGAGAATGCGTACTGGGACGCGGTGCTGGCGCGGCAGAATCTGCGGGTGGCCAAGAGCGGGCGCGATCTAGCGGACCAGGCGCTGAAGCGCTCGGAGCGCGAACTGCAACTGGGCGCGCTGTCACCGCTCGACATATTTAATCCGCAGCAACAGTACGCCACGTCGCAGATCGGGGTGTCGCAGGCGGAGTATTTTCAGAAGGAAGCCGACGACGCATTGCGGCGGCAGATGGGCGCGGACCTGGATCCGAAGATCCGCACGCTGCCGATCGAGCTGACCGAGACGGTGAGCCCGGATGTGGAGGCGCCGCCGATTGACGCGGAGAAGGAAGTGGCGACGGCGCTGGCCGAGCGGCCGGATCTGCGGTCGGCGATGCAGAACCTGGATATCGACGATTTAGGAATGCGATCGGCGAGGAACGAACTGCTGCCGGACCTGGAACTGACGGGCAGTTACGCGACGCAGGGGCTGGGCGGGATATTCTATCCGGCGATCGGCGAGCCGGGAATTCCGGGCGGATTCGGCGATGCTTTGAGCCAGATGTTCGGCTTCGGCTATCCAATTTACTCGTTCGGGCTGACGCTGCGGCTGCCGGTGAAGAATCACCAAGCGTCGGCGGATCTGGCGGACTCGCTGGTGGCGAAGAAACGCGACGCGCTGAACGTGCGGACGGTGAAACAGCAGGTGCGGCTGGATGTGCTGCAGGCGGTGAGCCAGGTGGAGTCGGCCAAGGACGCCATGAAGCTGGCGGTGGTGGCGCGGGACTTTTCGCAGAAGTACATGGAAGCGGAGCAGAAGAAATACGAATTGGGCAACAGCACGGTGTTTTTCGTGCTGCAGGCGCAGGGCGCGCTGGTCTCGGCGGAGTCGACGGTGGCGCAGAACGCGGTGAACTATCGCCGGAACCTGATGAACCTGTTATTGCGGACCGGCGAGTTGCTGGAGGCGCGCGGAATTGCGGTGCAGTAGGGCGTTACTTCGGCGTGAACCAGGCCGAGGTGAATTCGACGCGCAGGGCGGTGGGATTCTCGCAGCCGTTGCACGGCTGGTTATACGTGACAAAGTAGAGCGCGGCGTGCGTGTTGGGGATCACGGGCGCGGCGAAGGTGAACGGAGTCCAGGCACTGTATCCCGCGGAACTCGGCGGGGCGACCCCGTGGCAGTTCGAGGTGCTGCCTAACGGGTCCTGGAGGACGATTCCGGCGAGGTTGTTGTCGACCAAGGCTTGCCCATCGACTGTCAGGGTGTAGCCGGTGCTACCGGCCGGCGCAGGGGGAATCGGCAGGGTGGTCGCGTAAATGAACCAGCCGGCTCCCGCATAGGGACCTAATACCTCGGGCGAGATGTATTGGGAGCGGCCGTCATCGGGGTTGTACCAGGCGCTCCACGCGGCGTCGACCCAGGCGGAGCCGTAGGTGGGGAGCTGGCACGGGTTCGGCGGCGGCGCGTTGTAAGTTGAGGGATAGGGCGTAGCTAAGAACCAATTGCCATCGACGCTGGGTCCGCCGGAATCGGGATTGACGGGCGTGACAAGCGTACTCGAGAGACAGCCTTGCGGCTCCAACGAAGCTTTGGTTAAACCGGTGTTACAAAGTCCGGTTACAGGAACCTGCGTTTGGGCGGCCGCGACCACGAGAAACAGCGGGGCGGCAAAGACGAATGCACGAATCGACATAGTCTTCCCTCCGAGGTTGGACTTAGCGATTATATACCACGCAGGCGGCGGAATCGTATTTCCCCGGCTAACAGGTCGACGTCGGGCCGCTTCAGCCGCCATGCGGCGGTGCACGCTTAGGACGACGTGTGAAGAATAGGCTCCACTTCCATCCAGCCGATATTGTCCGAGTATTCGGACGGCCTCCCGGCGCCATTCGTGTCGATGAAGCCTAAGTAGAGACTAGTCGCCGTCGGCGGGACGATGAACTTCTGCAAGGTCCCGCTGCCCGTGCCCGTGAGGCCGTCACCGATAAAGAATACCTGTCCAATCAGAGGACTCAGGGTCGTAAAGTCCGTTGGGATACCGCCTTGCGAACTATCGGTGATATAGAACCGCAAAGGGGGCGGCGCAGATGTGGGCAGACTGTCCTCAAGAAATATTCCCACGAGCGGACACGCAAAATCCGTGAAGTCGATGCCGGAGAATGTGCCTATCGGGTTGGTGACATACGTCGGTCCGATGCAAGCGCCGCTGGTGGTGCCGTCTGCTCCGAAAAGGGGAGCGTCGCCGCACGCCCACATCCCGCCCACATGAAAGGTGATCACTCGGCCCGGCGCGGCGGTAAAGCTGAACTCCGCGGGCGCGAGTCCGCCGATGCCAGTGTCGTATCCACCGGCGCGATACACATCCATGGTTGCGGTGACCTTGAGCATAGTGGGTTGAGAGTAAGCTAGCTCTATCGCACCGAACCATGC
>DATKNQ010000276.1:0-21521 GCA_035541265.1 Bryobacteraceae bacterium | reverse complement strand
GGTCGAGTTGGGAGGTGTAGTTTCATTTGGCGGAAGTAAAGTTACAGGAGGGCGAAACGCTCGAAAACGCCCTTCGCCGCTTCAAGCGAAAGGTCCAGCAAGAGGACATTATCAAGGAGGTTAAGCGCCACTCCTTCTACTTGAAGCCAGGAGAGAAAAAGCGGGTTAAGCAGGCGTTGGCCCGCAAACGGAACCGGAAAAAGACACGCCGGGAAGTGGAGTAACACACGGGCGGACAGGCCCGCAGCCTGTCCGCAACAACCCATTCGAGGAGAACAGGCTGGGTTATGGCGGAGTTCCAGGATCGAATTCTCAAGTGCTCTGAGTGCGGAGCTGATTTTGTTTTCACAGCGGGAGAACAGCACTTCTTCCACGACAAGAACTTCAAGAACGAGCCCAAGCGCTGCAAGGCGTGCAAGAGCAAACGGCAGGGATCCACTTCCGGCGGCAAGACGGAAACCATGACCGTATGTTCGCAGTGCGGACGCGAAACTACAGTTCCTTTCAAACCAACACAGGGGCGCCCGGTGTACTGCCGGGAGTGCTTCCTGGGCCGCAAAGCGGCAGCGGTAGCCGGAGGTTAGTTTCGATCTCGTTGCCGCATACGAGTGGCGCAAAGCGGGGCCTTCACGGTGCTGCGGACGCGGGTCTGCCGCAATTGTCCCAACACGGCGCAGGTAGCCGGTGAGATCCTCGCGCACAGATTCCCTCCACCTGGCGTTCAAAGTATTAGTTTACATTTCGCTGTACTTCGCCACGGCATTCCTGCTGGGTCCTTTACTGGCCTGGACCGGCGGATACATGGCCGGGATCACGGCCACCGGCCTGCTCGCCGCCAGCCTGACTAACGGTCTTTGTCTCCGGATCTACGAGCAGCGCGGCCTTGCCGCCATCGGACTCCCCTCCGACAAGGCGGCCCTGATCAACCTGGCGTTCGGATTTGCGGGCGGCATGGCCGCGGCCGCGCTCGTACTGGCGGGTCCGCTGTTGACGCAGGCAGCGCGTATCGTGCGCGATCCCGCCAGCCAGGCTTCGGTATCCTCCTTCTTTTTTGTTGCGGCCATGCTGCTCTTCGGCTCCGCCGGCGAGGAGATGTTGTTCCGGGGTTACGGCTTTCAGATCCTGCTGCGCTCCGCCGGAACGTGGACGACAGTCGTGCCGGTGGGTGTGGTCTTCGCACTGTTACACGCGGGAAATCCCAACGCCAACTGGCTTGGACTGGTCAACACGGCCGGGTTCGGGATTCTGTTCGGATACGCGTTTGTGCGCAGCCACGATATCTGGCTGCCTATCGGACTGCACTTTGGCTGGAACTTTACATTGCCGCTTTTCGGAGTGAACGTCAGTGGGCTTACAATGAGGTTGACGGGATTCACCATGCAGTGGTCCGCCGGTAAGATGTGGAGCGGCGGCGATTACGGCCCGGAGGCCAGCCTTCTGACTTCGGCCGTGCTGGTCGTGCTGTTCGCGTATCTTTGGAAGGCGCCCATCCGGCGGCAGTCATCCGCACTTCTGGACCCGCCCGCGGGGAATGTGACATGCGTGCCTGGACAGCCATTCTCGCCCTCTGCCTGACGCCACTCGCCTACGGCGAGGACAAACTCACCATGCAAGACCGCATCGAACTGATGCGCGGCCTGCTGTCCGAATATGCGACCGTAAAACAGTATCTGCCGCGCTCGAAGAAAGCTCTACCCTTCGAACCCAGCGGCACGATCGACAAGAAACAGTGGGAAGCCGCGTCGCATGAATATGGCCCGGCCGGCCGCGTCGGCGACCTGGTGCAGATCACCAAGGTGGATATCGACACCGACAAACTGGTGCTGCAAATCAACGGCGGATTCAAAGGCGGGCGCCATTGGTATGACGGCGCCCAGATCGGCGGCGGCATGGGCGGCGGCGGCCCGATGCATCCCCTGGGCCGCAGCGAATCGAATGCACCCGGCGGCACCAGCATCGAGATTCTGTTCCATAAGCCGCTCGAACCGATGAAAGCGTCGGAAGTGAAGAAGATGCTCGCGCCGGTGTTGGATTTTGAAAAACACAGCGCCACGGAGTTATATGCCGAGACTCTCCCGGCCCCGGTGCAAAAGGCCATTCAGGAGAAGAAGGTAATCGCCGGCATGGATCGCGATCAGGTGCTGCTGGCGATGGGCCATCCGGATCACAAATCGCGGGAAACGAAGGACGGCATAGAGACCGAGGACTGGGTCTTCGGACAGCCGCCAGGTAAGATTGTTTTCGTCACCTTCAACGGCAGCAAGGTCATCCGGGTGAAGGAAGAATATGCCGGATTGGGTACGGAGGTAACCGATCCGAAAGTACCGCGGTAACAAATCCATTACACTCGCAAATTAGCAGCATACTCAGATCTGTTTATCCCAGTTGCAGCAGATAGTGCACTCCTGATATCCTTTAATGTAATCCCACATCCAATATTCGAGGAGAAGAAATGGCTGTAAAAGTTGGCATCAACGGCTTCGGCCGGATCGGTCGAAATGTGGTCCGCGCGGGACTCGACCGGAGCGACATCGAATTTGTAGCGGTGAACGACATTACGGACACCAAGACATTAGCGCACTTGTTCAAGTACGACTCCGTGCTGGGCACGCTCCCGCAGGAGATCCACGCCGAGGCGGATGCCATCGTGGTCAACGGCAAGAAGATCAAGGTTTTTGCCAGCAAGGATCCGGCGCTGCTCGACTGGAACTCGGTGGGCGCGCAGATCGTAATCGAATCGACTGGCAAGTTCACGGATGCCAAAGAAGCCTGCAAGCACATTCGCGGCAGCGTGAAGAAGGTCATCATCTCCGCCCCGGCCAAGAATGAAGACGTCACGCTAGTGCTGGGCGTCAACGACTCGACCTACGATCCGACCAAGCACAACATCATTTCCAATGCTTCCTGCACCACCAATTGCCTGGCTCCGGTGGTGAAGGTGCTGCATGACACGGTCGGGATCCTGAAGGGCTCCATGACCACTATCCACAGCTACACCAACGATCAGAACGTGCTCGACTTCCCGCACAAGGACCTGCGGCGCGCGCGCGCGGCGGCCTTGAACATGATCCCCACCACCACCGGCGCGGCGAAGGCCATCGGCCTGGTGATGCCGGATCTGAAGGGTAAGCTGGACGGTTATTCCATGCGCGTTCCGACCCCGGATGTGTCGGTCGTCGATCTGGTCGCGATCACCGCCCGCCCGACCACCGCTGAAGAAGTGAACGCCGCGTTCAAAGCTGCGGCGAATGGCGCGCTGAAGGGCATCCTGGCGTACACCGAAGATCCGGTCGTGTCGACCGATATGCTGCACAACCCGAACAGCTCGATCGTGGATGCGCAGATGACCAAGGTGCTCGACGGCAATCTGCTGAAAGTGGTCTCCTGGTACGACAACGAGTGGGGCTATTCCTGCCGCGTGGTCGACCTGGTAGCCTTCCTGGCCAAGAAAGGCCTGTAAGCTAAGTGTTTATTGGGCGGATGGGCTTGCCGGAGGACCGTAACCCGTCCGCCTGATGTGAAGCACGTAGTCCGCATCCCTCCTCAAATCTGGCCTTGGCTCGAAGATGAGCCGGTATGAGAGTGGTGCTGCGGGCATCCGCGCGAGCAAACGGGCAAGCGCATCGCGAGCCGGCTCGCCGCTCACCCCGAATGTCACAATCTGGTTGGGCCAGTATGGGAATGTGCCCAATACAATGCGCAAGCCCGTTGCTTGATGCGCAGCGTCGATAATCGCCTCCGCGGTTTCGATGAAATTCCTCCGCGTATTTGGAATCTTCACCGGTGCAGCCAGAGGAGATGTGACTGCTCGCATCAACCCGTTTGCCCCCAGGGTCTTTGTTGGTGTTACGTACAGCACGCCGTCGCGTTGCGCAACCTGGAAGTCGCCAGGCAGGCCGTTCTCCCTGTAGCTTGCGAGGAGCCGATTGACATCCGCGATCGCTTCGCCGGCGCCGGCGTTTGCCGAGGGCAGCGGAATCTCCGCGCTGACGTGCCCGCTGCGCGGCGCAACGAAGTGGAACGACGGGCCTGTGCCCTGCTGTTGCAAGGTAGAAGCATCTTGCACATCCGCGGCGCTCCCGTAGGGCACATCTTCGTAATTGATAGCGAGGCCGACGATGGTCTCCAGTTTGTCGATGGCCCTCCACAACGGACGCGGCTCGTTTACATCAATTAATTTTGTGGACTGTGCGTGCAATGCAGCAGCGAAGGCTGCCACGGCTGTCACGATCGTGAGTTGTCGCGGAATCCTTGGCATGGTTCAATAATAGCGGGGCACTGTCGGATCGATCTTCAGGCTCCAGCGGTCGATGCCACCAGCCATGCTGGCGCAGTTCTCCAAGCCCTGACGCCGCAGCCACTCTACCACTTGCAGGCTGCGCACTCCGTGGTGGCAGAAGACAATCAAGGGCTCCGTAAGGCCGAGCAGATCATGGACCGCGCCAGGCACGCTGCGCATCGGCACCAGCCGGGCACCCGGGATGTGCGCCTGTTGATGCTCGAAAGGCTCGCGCACGTCCAGCAGGAACAATTTTTCGCCCGCGTCCAGGCGCGCTTTCACATCCAGCGGCTCGATCTCAACAGGTGTCACTTGTACTTAGTCCACTCCCTGGCTAACTTATCCGGCTCTGATCTTCCAACTTAGTCCGGGCCGCCCGAGTTACTAGTCCGGCGGGCGGGGTGCCGGGTGTGCGTAGCCGGCACGGTGTTGCGCGCAAGGCACAGCGCGCCGGGTGAAACCCAATCGCCCCGGCCTATCGTCTCACAGGCTTGCTATAATTGTCGAGTCTATCAAGCTACGTCGCGTCCTTTGCAGATGCTTATGAAGTTTGTCACCTCTATCTCTGTCATTCTTTTATCGTGCGCAGCCGCCACGGCGCAGACTGCGCCATTCTTCGCTACCGGCCAATCCGCGCGCCTGGTGATAGGCCAGCCGGAATTCGATGCCGAGTCGGACACCGCCACGCAGAACATCGTGGGCGCCGCCAGCGGGCTCGCCTACGCGAACAATACTCTCTTCGTGGTGGACGCCAATCTAGTGGGAGCCGCGCCCGTAAACAACCGGGTGCTGCTCTTCAACAACCTGTCGTCCCAGCTTCCGGCTCCCAACGCCAAACTGGAATACAGCACGCTCTGCCCGGTCTGCGTGGGTACGGCCAGCTTGGCCCTAGGCCAGTCTTCCTGGACGAGCACCACGCCCGCGCCCTGCATTCCCCCGCCTTCCAACGTGAGCTCGATCACTTCGACCAACACGCCGGCCTGCACCAGTTCGGATCCCCAGACGCCTATCGCTACCGGGATGCGCCAGCCGACTGCGGTGGCTACCGACGGGACGCACCTGGCCGTGGCCGACACGCTGAACAATCGCGTACTCATCTGGAACAGCATCCCCACCACGATGAACCAGGCGCCCGATGTGGTGGTGGGACAGCCCAACTTCACTTCCAACGCCTTCCCCGGCGATACCCCGACGGCCAGTTCCCTGCGCGGGCCGCAAGGTGTGTGGATCCAGAACGGCAAGCTATACATCGCCGACACGCAGAATGACCGGGTGCTGATCTACAACTCGATTCCGGCGGCGAACGGCGCTTCGGCCGACGTGGTGCTGGGCCAGCCCAACATGACCACCTGGATCCAGGTAAACATCGCGCAGCAGAACACCAGCGCCGCCGCCAACAACATGCTGACGCCGGTTTCGGTGACTTCCGACGGCACGCGCCTGTTCGTGACCGATCTGGGCTACAACCGCATCCTGATCTGGAACACGATTCCCAGCAGCAATCAGCAGCCTGCGGACGTCGAAATCGGCCAGCAGGACATGACTACCGGTATACCGAACGACGCTTACACGACCGTGAACATCACCGGCACGACTACGGGCGTGACCACCAAAGAAGTGGCGGCCCTGTGCACCGTCTCAAACGGCATCGATGTGAACAGCAACCCGACGTATCCCTCGGTCTGCGAATACACGCTGAGCTTTCCGCGTTTCGCGCTCTCCGATGGCACGCATCTTTACGTGGCCGACGGCGGCAACGACCGGGTGCTGATCTACAATACGATCCCTACCGCGAATGCGGCGGCCGCGGACATCGTGCTCGGCCAGACTGACTTTGTGACGGACGCGCCCACGGACGGCGCGGACACCATGAACGCGCCTCTGTCCATCGCGTTCGATGGCAGCAACCTGTACGTAGCCGACACTTACAATCAGCGCATTCTGGTTTATACCGAGTCCGAGCAGGACCTGCCTTACAACGGCGTCCTGAACTCGGCCAGTCTGGTGATCTACGCGCTCGATACGGTGACCATCGGCGGCACGGTCAAGGCCGGCGATAAGGTAACGATCACGATCGGCGTGTCGACCTCAGCCACGACCGAGACCTACACCTACACGATTCAGAGCGGAGACAATTACGGCGCCATCGTTAACGGGCTGGTGGCCTTGATCAATGCCGGCTCGGGCGATCCGAACGTGCTGGCCACCCCGGACATCCAAGCGGACAAGATCGTCCTGACCGCCAGGGTCCCCGGCGCGGCCGGCAATAACATCACGGTCAGCACCAGTATCTCGGCGAACGCAGAGATTACCGCCGCGGTGGATAATGGGAACCTTTCCGGCGGCGGCAGCGCGGCATCCATCGCCCCCGGCACGCTGGTCTCGTTCCTGGGAACCAATCTGTCCGACCAGACCGCTTCCGCGTCCATCGACACGCAACTGCCGCTCGACTTGGGTGGGGTGGAAGTTTACTTCAATGGCGTGCGTTCGCCCCTGATTTACGTTTCTCCGACTCAAATCAACGCGCAGGTGCCTTTCAATTTCGGCTTCAGCAGTACCGGCACGGCCACCGCCTGGGTGCGTATCACCCGAAACAACGGAGCGGTGGTTGCGACCAACTCCGTGGCAATCACCCTCGTACAGGCGAATCCTGGCATCTTTGCGCAGTCCGGCAAGGACCCGCGCAAGGCGCTGGCCTACCATAGTTCCAGCAGCGCGACGGGAGTGATCTCCGTGGACGGCACTATCAAGGCCGGCAACATTGGCACGATTTGCATTGGGTCGAACGACGAGCTCACCGCGACCAGCACCTTCCCGACCGGCTGTTCCGGCGGACGAATGTACAGCTATATCGTGCAGCCGGGCGATTCCCTGCAAGCCATCCAGCGGGCATTTGTAGAACTGTTGCAGGACGATTCACAGGTGACGGCATCCATCTCGAGCGAATTCACCCGCATCATTCTCACGGCGAAGACGCCGGGCACGGCCAGCAACGGGATTGGCTATCAAGCGGTGGTCAACACCGGGTCGGACCTGTTGTTGACCGCCATCGGCCCCGCGCCACCCAGTCCCGGATCCGGCGCCACGCTATGCTGCGCCAGCACGGCCGGGGCGCCCGTCACCACCAGCAATCCAGTGGTTCCAGGCGAGATCTTCGTGATCTACGCCACCGGGTTGGGAGTGCCGGTATTGTCGCCCACCATCCAGCAGGATCTGCTTTCGGGCCAGCCGTACAAGGGTCCCAGCAACAATTATCCGCAGGCGTTCGTATCCGCACTGGTCGATAAGGACACGGCCAATGTACTGCGCGCCGAACTGGCGCCGGGGATGATCGGCATCTACCAGGTGTACTTGCAGTTGTCCGCCGGACAGACCACCAATCCGGTAGCGCAGTTAACGATTGCTCAGAACACGTATGTGAGCAATACGACGACGATACCGGTCTTCTCGGTCCCGCAACTGTCGTCCATGTCGTGTACTCCGGCGACCTTGACCTCGAATACCAGTTCTACATGTACGGTGGTCCTGACGGTGGCATCGCCCACTTCCTCGACTACCGTCAATCTCTCGAGCAATGTCAGCGCTCTGAGCGTGCCTTCGACGGTGGTGGTGCCGGCCAATTCGACGACGGGCACCTTCACGGCGGCCGAGTCGACTGTCTCGTCGAGCCAAACCGCGACCATTACCGCGACCCTGGGCACGGCTACCACGACGACGACGATTACGGTTGGGCCGTAGGCGTTACAGACGCGGATATTTGCGCGCCAGTTTCAGCGGATGTTGCGGCGCGGCGATTTGCCGCGTAAAGACCTGCAGCGCGCCCCAGTAATACGGCAGGCGGCCCCGCCCTCCGGTATGCAGGAGCGCGAGTTTGGCGGTGCGCAGCGCCCGGGACGGTGTCTGCCCCGCAGCCATCTCCGCGTAGAGGCGGCGCATGATCTCCACCGAACTGGCGTCATCCTCGTCCCACAGAGTGGCGATCACATTCTGCGCGCCGGATTGCATGAAGGCCCAGGCAAAGCCCAGCAGGCCCTCGCCGGAGTAAGCCCTGGCGCCCGCGCTGCGGCACGCTGAGATCGTAACCAGGTCCGCTCGCAAGGGCACTGCCGCCACATCGCGCGCGTACAACTTGTAGTTCTCGCCCTGGTGCGAGAGGATGATGGCCGAGTTCAGCGGGCTTTCCCGATTAGCGGTAGCGTGTGTCGCGAAATGAATGTTGGTGAACGCGCCCGGATCCGCGTTCCGGTACACGGGCGGCACCGCTTCAGCACCCGTGAAAACAGTCCGCTCCGCCGCTGGAAATTGTTGTTCCACAGCCGCGATCTCCTTGCCTACGTTCGGCAGCGGACCGAATTCCTGTCCGGTCAAAACGGGATCGCCGATCAGCAGCAGCCTGGGCGTGCGCGCGGAGTGGCCGGCCGCGGGCTGTAACGCGCGTAACGAGGGGGCTGTGGCGATGGGGACATCTTCGAGCCAGTAATGCGGCGCCCGACCTGGTACCACGACCGAGCCGAACGCCAACTGGTGCAACGGCCCATCCGGCACGACGATCACGTCCGAGCCAGGCGGAATCAGCTTGTCCACGGGGCCCAGCACTGCTTTGTACAGATCAGAGATCACCGCATCATGGCGCACCAGCGGATCGCCGCCCTGCGTGATGATGCGGCCGTACCTTTCCACCAATCCAGCGATCTCGCTTTCGGGCGGTAAGTCGAATCGGGAAAGACGGCCCGAGCCGATCACCCAGACCGAAGAGCGCTTCGGCGTGAGCCAATACGAGAGAATTACAGTGTGCGAGGCGCGCGCCGCGGAGAGCAGTTGGCCGATCCGGAAATTCGGCGCCAACGCGCCCACCCGCTCGAGCCTCTGGCTGAGCACCCGCGCGCGTGAAGACTCGGCCATTTCCAGTGCGCGGTCCGTCTGGCCGTTTTCAATCAGAAAATCGACGTAGTCCTGAAACAGGCCGATCAGGTAGTTGGGCGCCAGAAAGGTCGTCTTCGAGTCGTCGCTCGCGAGCTTGTTCCATTCGCGATCGATCGTATCGATGGCGGCGCGGTATTCGACTTCCGCCAGCTTCGCCTGATGGTTCTCCTGGTAGGCGGCGGCCAGCCAGCCTTGTGCGGTCCACAGGACATTGGGCACGGCCGCCCGCGATGCCTCCGCGATCACGCTGCGGAAGCCGGACTCGGCCTGCGCGTACTTGTGCGCGCGGGCGTCAATCTCGGCGGCGTAGGTCTCGTCGTAAATCTTGGACGACGTGTTCCCCAACCGCCGGTTGATTTCGAGCGCCTGGCTATTACAGTTTCGCGCAGCGTCCAGATCGCCTTTTTGGATGGATATCTCGGCGAGGTTGCTGAGCGCGACGGCCACCCAGGTATCGTTCCCGACCGCCCGCGCCAGTTCCAAGGCGTGCTGCTGATAGCTCGCGGCCCGGTCGAGGTCACCGCGGTCCATGTAGATATTGCCGATAGAGACTTGCCAGCGATGCTGCGTGTCCCGCCAGCCGATTTCCGCACTGAGCTTCTCGGCGCCGGTATAAGCGGTCATGGCCCGGTCCAAGTCGCCCAGGCGCCAATAACACCAGCCCAAGTTGCCCAGCGTCCCGGCGATCAACGCTTTGGCCCCCAGCCGGCTGGCTTCGTCGTGGGCCCGCTCCAGGAACGGGAGGGCTTCATCGAACCTGCCGAACTTGGCGCGGTTATACCCGAGGCCCATGTGTGCCCAGGTCGTCAGGAATGCATCGTGTTGGCGTTCGGCATCGGAGATCGTCGCGCGATAATAGCCCTCGCCCTCGGCGAAATCGGTGGCCGCTTCCCCCAGACGCAGCCGGGCAAGGCAGATCAGCGCGGAATCGCCGGATGCGAGCGCGAGGTTCAACCCTTCGTGCAGCAATTGCCGTGCTTTCTCGGGATCCGAGCCGCCCGCCAGCCTGGCGCGATCCAGGGTCCAGCGGGCCCGCAGCGCGGCAGAGTGGGGCGCGTTGACTTTGTCTACCACGGCGGCCGCTTCGGGCATGCGACCCAGATACATGAGGTCTTCAGCGCACAACAGCCGGAATTTCAAGCCTCCATCGCCTGGGGGCCATCGATGGAGGCCTTCCTGCGCGCGCACCAGGGAAAGATGAAAATCGCCGCTGCGGAACGCGGCTTCAGCCTTTGTGTATGCCGCCGGAGCGTCGCTTTCGCGGTTGACGCAACCGGATAAACACAGGAATACGGCGATGATGGAAGCCGCTAACCGCCGGTTCCATCGCCTTGCCCGCCGGTGCCCGTGCCATTGCCCGACTGCGGGCTCCCCAACGCCATCCGCAACATCGAAATCTGATGTATGGGATGCCAGTCCTCGTTGGGTAAGAGTGTCCATTCGCCCAAAAAGATCCTACCAAAATTCTTTATGTACATACAGCGCGAAGGACTGCCGGTGATGGCCTTGCGGATTTCGGCCTCGACGGTGGAGTCGGGATCGTCGGCGCGCAGGTACTCCTCGCAGCGGTCTTTGGAGTAATGGAAAGGCGCCGGCAAAAGATCCTGCACCGCCTGGCCCTTGACTCTCAAATTCACAAGGCGGCAACCGTAGGGGACCACGCGGACCCGCTTGGCGTGCCGCTTCCCACTGTCGAACCAGTGCCGGCGATACATAGTGACCATACCGAACTCGATGCGGTCAACGGTCAGGGCATCGCCTTCCACCCGCAGATCATTCAGTGTAGCGCTGATTTCCGTGCGAAAGAAGCCTTCGCGGTCCTCATCCATTGCGTGGACCACGGAAGTGCATCCGCCGTGCGACATCACACTCGGAATCTCAAATGCGTCTTGTTGACCCGTGTAACGGCCGGGCTTCTTGTCAGGCAAGCCGCAGCGGGCGTGACCGTCAATCTTGTACGGACCGGGCTCCCATATATCGGCTTCAAAGCCGAAGGCCTGGCCGTGGTAAAGATACGACTCCATCGGCATGAGCTATCTCCTCGTCAACGTAAAGTGCGGAACTTGGACCATGAAACAATCTCGCCACCGGAACGGGCGCGCACGACCAGTGTAAATAATCCGGGGCGCAAACGGCGTACTGGAAGTTGTAAGCACAAAGAGTCGTCCTGGCCGGACGGCGCGGGCAGGATACCCGACGATTGCCGTCGGCCGGAAGAATCGAGCACCTCGTACGAATAGGAAGAAACCGCCCGGCTGGCGGTCAGGAAACGAACAATGTAGTAACTACTGCCGGCAGGAAGGTCATGGATCTCGTCCGCCGCGCCGTGCGTGGGGCCGGGGGCGAAGAAATCACTTGTGATCGTGGCCGGGGCAGCTTCAGGGCGATTGGCCAGTTCCATGTACGCTACGCCCACCAAAAGAGCGAAGTTGGCGGCCAACGAGAACGCTAACGCAGAACTCGGACGGAGCCAGAGACGCCACCTTTCAGCCCACCCGGCCGGACGGGGTTCGGCAATGGCACGACGCTCCGGAACCGGCTCCTGGATCGCGGCGCGAACATTCGCGGCGAACGTGGTCTCGAAATTGACGTCCTCCGCACACTGGCGGCAATCAAAAAAGTGTTCTTCGAACTTGCGTTCTTCGTCTGGCGACAATTGATGCGCGATGTAGCGTTCTACCGCCTGCAGGCGCATCGCTTCGTCATGATCCATTCATCCCTCAATGAATTGTGAGCTGAAACGCTTAAACGTTACAGTGACATGATAAAACGCTTTCATCACGCTTGTGTATTCTTCAACGGAACCGATCGGCGGATCAGCGGTATCCATACCCTTGACGCGGGTAGCCAATTAGTTGAAGATGGAATTCGTCAGAGCACAGAGCCACCCGGTGTTGCGAAGCATGGTTGCCTGCCCGCCGTCTTGATCCTGCCTCTGGCCTGCGACCGGCTAGTCCGGAAGAACGGGCGAGCCAAGGAGAATGCGATGAAGAGGTTGTACATTGGGAACCTGCCTTACCAGGCTACCGAATCTGAGTTACAGAACTGGTTCAACCAGGCGGGAATCACGGTAGATAGCGTCACTCTGATGCGTGACCGCTATTCAGGCGAAGCGCGCGGGTTCGGCTTCGTCGAACTGGCGGATGGAGACGTGGATCGCGCGATCCAAAGTTGCAACGGCAAGGATTTTATCGGGCGGACCCTGGTGGTGAACGAAGCGCGGCCTCTGCGGGAGGGTGCCGGTGGCGGCGAGCGTGGAAGGTCCGGCGGCGGCCGCGGGCGCGGGGGCGGACACCGCGACTATTGATGCCCCGATCAGTTTCCGGCGGCCAGCATCGCCAGCGCGATCGAGCGTACCTTCGTATCAGGAGTTTCCGCACGGGATAGCAGCACGAGCGGCACCCGGGCGCCCATCACTACCCCGCCCGATTCGGCTTTGGCCAAGTACACAATCGCGCGGTAGAGGATGTTGGCCGCCTCTATGTTTGGCGCCAGGAAGATATCCGTATTTTCGACCACCGGACTCTGGATGCGCTTCCGTTCCGCGGCGAACTTACTCAAGCAGGCGTCCATCGCAATCGGACCCTCGATGTAACAGCCGGCCAACTGCCCACGCCGGCTCATGGCGCATAAGGCAGCGGCATCCACGGTGGCAGGCATCTCCGGATTGACCATCTCAAGGGCGCATAGCGCGGCGATGTTGGGCTTTTCGATGCCGACGGCTCTGGCCAGATCGATGGCATTGCGGCAAAGCTCCACCTTTTGCGCGAGCGCGGGTGCGATGTTGATGGCGGCATCGGTCATGAGCATGAGGCGATCAATGCCCGGCAACTGAAACACGATCACTTGGCTCAACTGCCGGCCGGTACGCAGCCCGGCTTCCTTGTCCAGGATCGCGCGGATGAGGTTGGCGGTGACGACCTTGCCCTTCATCAGGAGACCGGCGCGGCCTTCCCGAACCAGAGCGATGGCCTGGCGCAGAGCAACGCCCGGGTCAGGCTCGTTGACGATCTGGCTATCGGACACCTCGAAACCCGCCTCACGGGCGAGGTTGCGGATATCGCTGCCCTTCCCTACCAGGATGCCTTCGGCTAAGTGCAACTCGCGGGCCAGTTTGAGCGACTCGATCACGTCGGGATCGTGGGCGGCGGCCACCGCGATGGTCGCGGGACCGCGGCTGCGCGCGGCTTCCAGGACTTCGGTAAACGTGCGAAACATAATCCGGCGAGTGGCTTAAAGAAGGGCATGATAACATGCGGCGCGATGCCGCCTGGCGCATGCGGCGAGGCGGCCACCAGGGGGTTAACGCGAAACATAGACGATCGGCTATGTCTATGAGATTCAGGTACTTGAACCGGTACCGGCATAACCCGCCGGGGCTTCCTCGATTGCTTAGAATTGCTTTGAGGAACCGCGTAACCGCTATGAGCTGGAACGACGCAGTGCTGAGTGACTCGACCAGAGCGACACAGTTCGTGCAGAGGGCATCGCTGGTCCTGGTGGCGGTGGCTGTGGGGCTGACCCTGGCCTTACGTCACCACGGCTGGATTGTGGTGGGGGCGGCCGCCGTTCTGCTGGCGCTCGTGGCTCCCGCGTTCTACGTGCTGGCGCAGCGCTTTCTGGCCGGAGTACGGCAGCGCGAGACGGATAAGCGAATCGTGCTGCAGACGCGGGACTATCTGTTGAGATGGCAAGCGATCGACTCGGCGGCGCGCGCGGAGAGCCAAGTGGATGCGTTAGGCCCACGGCGCACGCCGTCTTCGCGCGGCTTTCACTACCTCGAAGCCAGCCCCGTGAGTCCGGGCGCGAGCGAGCTGGCGGTCTGCGATGCGGCGCCACGCCGAACAACGGGCTGGCAATTCTCACCCCGTTTACCGCACCCCGTAACAGAGCCGTTGGACCAGCTCGTATCCCCGGCTGCCGCGAGGAATGCGCGCCGGGGCGCACCGCGTACCGTCATCAACTGAGCGGCGGCCGAATCTGCCAAACTAGAAGATTACGTCAATGGCAGATTCCCCAATTACATCGCGCGAGAAAGACTTTGCCGCCTGGTACCAGGACGTCGTCCTGGCAGGCGATATGGCCGAGCCGGCTGAGATCGTGAAAGGCTGCATGGTGATCAAGCCCAACGGCTACGCCGTCTGGGAAGTTGTGCAACGCGAGCTGGACAACCGCTTCAAGGCTACCGGCCACCAGAATATTTATCTTCCGTTGTTGATCCCGCAGAGCTTCCTCGAGAAAGAGGCCGAGCACGTGGAAGGCTTCGCGCCGGAGCTGGCGGTGGTCACAATTGCCGGCGGCAAGAAGCTGGAAGAACCGTACGTGATCCGTCCGACGTCGGAGACGATCGTCGGCCACTTCTTCGCCAAGTGGATCCAAAGTTACCGCGACTTGCCGGTGCTGTTCAACCAGTGGGCCAACATCATCCGCTGGGAGCTGCGCACGCGCCTTTTTCTGCGCACCACGGAGTTTCTCTGGCAGGAGGGCCACACTGCGCACGCGAATCACGCGGAAGCGCTGGAGGAAGTTTTTCGCATTCTGGATGTTTATGGCGAAGTCGCCGAAGATGTGCTGGCAATGCCGGTGATCAAGGGCGCCAAGACGCAGGCCGAGAAGTTCGCGGGCGCGCTGCGGTCGTACTCCATCGAGGCGATGATGCAGAACGGGCTGGCGCTGCAGGCAGGCACCAGTCACGATCTGGGGCAGAACTTCGGCAAGGCCTTCGGCGTGCAATTCCAGTCGAACGAGGGCAAGCTCGATTACGTCTGGCAGACGAGCTGGGGCGTGAGCACGCGGCTGATCGGCGGTTTGATCATGACGCATTCCGACGACAAGGGGCTCATTTTGCCGCCCAAAGTCGCGCCCCGCAAGGCCGTGTTGGTGCCGATTTACCGCAAAGACGAAGAACGCGCGGTGGTGATGGAAGCAGCGGCGCGGATCGCCGCCGAGCTAGGCGCGCACATCGACGCGCGCGAAGGCTTCACACCCGGCGCGAAGTTCTTCCATTGGGAGCGGCGCGGGGTGCCAGTGGTGCTGGAACTCGGGCCGCGCGATGTGGCCGGCGGCAACATCGTGATCAAGCGGCGGGACACCGGCACGAAGGAAGTGATTCCGCAGACGGCGGCGGCGCAGAAGTTAGCGGCGACGCTCGAATCGATGCAGCAGGATCTCTACGTGCGCGCCAAACAGCGCCTGAAGGACAACACCGTGCTGGCGAATTCACTCGACGAGGTGTATCAAATCCTCAACGACGTAACCGCCGAAAAAGGCGGCGGCAAGTTCGTGATGGCGCACCTGGCGGACGATCCCGCGAACGATGCGCGCATCAAGGAATTCAAGGCTACCGTGCGCAACATCCCGTCCGTCGATGCGTACGACGGACCGGGCAAATGTATTGTCACGGGCGCGCCCGTGGACCGGCGCGTGGTGATCGCCAAGGCTTATTAGCCAGAGAGCTCGATTGCAACTCATCACGGTTTGCGATTTCCGCTACCTTCATGAGGCGCAGCGCCTGGCGATTTCTCTGCAGAAGTCCGGGAACCGGCAGCCGCTCGTGATTTTTTGCGACGATCCGGAAGTCTTCGAGCCTTTGCGGTGCGCGGGATGCGCATTACGGGTGGTGCCGGAAATAGGCACGCTCGGAGCCAAGCGCGCCAAGCTTACCGCATACACGCGAGCCCTGGCCGAATTCGGCGACGTCCTGTACCTGGACGCCGACATTATCGTTTTAAGTGAACTCAGTCATCTCCATAAGCCTGGAGCGCTCCGCGCGTGCCCCGACGACCTTTCCGGCTGCGCTTTCATTACTGACACCAGGCATCCGTGGCCGGGGGATCAAGATCTGACGAACCACTGCTACTTCAACTCCGGAGTGCTGCACCTCCCGGCAACGCTATCCGGTTTCTTCGAGCGCTTACGCCAGCTCAGCCTGGACGACAAATGCTGGAACCGTCACATCTTTGCCGGCCGGCTGTACGATAATCACTTCCTCTGCGCGCACATCAATCTGAACGACATTCCCGTCGAGTTCCTCGACGAAGACGTGTATAACTGGCAGGGTTTCCTGCGCAAGGGCGAATTGCAGGTGGTCCGCCGGGGCAGTCAGTTGGTGAACCGGCATTCCGGAAAGGAACTGAAGTTGGCCCACTTTGCCGGCGTTGCCGACGTGGACAAAGCGCTCTGCTCGTTACCAGCGGATGTTGCCGCGCTGCTCTGCGAGCGGAGCACGGAAGATCCCGGCAGGCGGCTCTTCGCATTCACCCGATTTCAGGCTGCCTGCAACAGTGATTTCCTGCAGCCGATGCGCGATGATTTCGTGCAGACAGTCTATGAAAACGCGCGGCGCGAGCTATTAGCCGTGGCGGACGGCGGCTGGCGTCGCGACTTTGAGCGGCAGGACTCGTATCTCACCGATCCGGACGGCATGCTCTCCGTGGTTTATTCCCGCCCGAGTTCACAGGCGCTGTGGAATGGTTTGCAGTGCGGCGGGGCGTATCTGGAAGGCGACGAATACAACTACCTGAGCGGGCTGGTCCGGACATTTGACGTTCGCAGTGTGCTGGAGACGGGAGCCGGGGAGACATCCATCTGTTTTCAGATGGCGGGCGCCCGTTCGCGCGCGATTGAAAGCTCGCTGGGGCCGTGGCTCGAACGCGCGCAGGCTGCCGGGTGCCCAGCCTGCCACGTGCCGTTCCTGAGCGAGCGATGTGAGTTTGAGCCGTCCGCCCTCGACGCGGCGCTGTCGGGTTTGAACGAGGTAGATCTGATCTTCGTCGATTCGCCGATCGGCACGCGCAGCCGCAGCCGGGTGCTTACGCAGTTGATGCGCAAGGTGCGTGCACGGCTGGTCCTTTTTCACGACGTGCACCGTGACGCCACGAATATCTATCAATATCAAGCCGAGCACGGCCTGCGCGTCGTCGATTACCTGCCGTCCCGCCGCGGCATGCTTCTGCTTTCCACCGGATCGTTCGCTGCCAAGTCCGTGCCGCGAACGGCGGCCGATGTCAAGCTTTCTGGTGTGCGATGCTCGCTTACCACCAGCGACACTGCTCTCCTGATGACAGCCGGAACCGAGTCCAACTTGAGGATCACGCTGACGAATCGGGGCAGCCATATCCTCTCCAGCCGCTACCAGAATTCCGTACGCGTCACCTATCACTGGCTGGACGAGGCCGGCGGCATCGTGGTGTACGACGGGGCTCGCACCCTTCTGCCCTTCGACATTTATCCCGGAAACGCAGCGACGTTTGGACTGCGCGTGCTCGCACCCCAAGTGACGGGGATCTTCACGCTGCAGATCGCGATCGTGCAGGAACGCGTGGCGTGGTTCGATGCGCGCGAGGACAGCCTGATGCTGGCTGTGAACGTTACCTGACGCGTCACCGCCGCAAGAGATGGAACGCCAGCAGGAACCAGGCGGAGATGAAGCAAAGGCCGCCGATCGGCGTGATGGCTCCCAGCATCCGCACGCCGGTCACCGCCAGCAGATAAAGGCTGCCGCTGAAGATCACGATGCCCGCGAGCAGCAGCACGCAGACCGACGTGCCCCTCGATTCCGCGAGCACACCGGCGCGCGCGAATAGCGGCACGATCAATATGCCCAGCGCGTGGATGAATTGGTAAAACACGGCCTTTTCATAGACGCTCATGGAATAAGCGTCCAGGCGGCCGCGCAGGCCATGCGCGCCGAAGGCTCCCAGAATCACGGCCAGCCCCAATAGCAAAGCGCCGATTCCGCTCCAGGTCATGCGCTCAATCTCCCAACCGTTCCGGCATGTCCGCGAGCACGTAGCTCATCACCGCCATGGCCGCGATACACTGCTGGAAATCTTTTGGGTCGATCTTGTCGACCGTGTCGGTGCGGGTGTGGTGCCAGTCGAAGTAATGCTGGCCGACAGTGAACAGGCCCAGACCGGGGACACCATCGTGCATTAGGGGACCGATATCGGCACCACCGCCGCCTTCGCGAATCGTGTCCGCGCCGATGGGCGCCAACAGGTGGCCAATGTCCCGCACCCGGGCAAGCACAGCTCCGCCGGGACTCACGCCAAAGCCGACGGGCTTCTCGGCGCCTCCATCCATCTCAATCGAGGCCACGTAATTGTGGATCTGGTCGCCGACCATCAAGCGATAGGCCTGTCCGCCGGCTGATCCGTTTTCTTCATTGGTCCAGAAGACGACGCGCAGCGTGCGCCGCGGACGCAGCCCCAGTTTCTTGAGGATCACGGCGGCTTCGAGCGAGGCCATGATGCCGCTGCCGTCGTCCTGCGCGCCGGCGCCGACATCCCAGGAGTCGATGTGGCCGCCGATCACGACGATTTCTTCCGGCTTCTCGCGGCCACGGATCTCGCCCATCACATTGGCGGAATCGGCATCGGGGAGCATGTGCGCCTCCATATACAGGTGCACGGTAACGGGCGTCCCGGCATCGGTCAGCCGCTGGATCATGGTGGCATCTTCGAAGGTGATCGCCGCCGCTGGGATCTTCGGATCAGCGGCCGAGTAATTCATGGCGCCGGTATGCGGTGTCTGCATGGCGAGCGAGCCGACCGAGCGCAACAACATCGCCACGGCGCCCAGTTGAGCCGCGCGGGACGCTCCCGTGACGCGATACATGACTGTCTTGCCGTAGCCCTCGTAGGGCACGTTGAACAGTACGATCTTGCCCGCAACTTTGTCCCGGCCGAGTGCGGTCAGCGCATCGAAGCTCGATACCGGGACGACTTCGGCGGTGATGCCTTCAGAGGGCGTCGCCACGCTGCCGCCCAGTCCGAGCATGGTCAGATCGTGGCGCACGGGCTTGACGATTTCCGCGTCCTCGTGGCCGCGCACCCAGTGCGGCACTTTCACCGGCGATGTGGAGACATTCTCGAGGCCATCGCGTTTCATCTGCGCCGCGGCCCACTCGATCGCCGCATTTAGTGAATCCGATCCGCTCAGGCGGTTGCCGATGCGATCGCAGAGATAGGAGAGCTTGGCGTAGCCGTCCTGGTCGCCGAGCGCGGCGGAGATGATCTGCGTGGCGGCGTCCTTATAGGTCTCAGAAAGTGGCGGAGGGGCAGCCAGCAAGAGCGCCGGCGAGAGAAGTAGCGAGAATCGAAAAAGGGCCATTCAGACAGTCTACCGTTCCAGCACCCGCCGTAGTTCTTCGGGGCGGAAACAATGTGCGAAAGCGGTCTCGCGCAGGATGTGGCCGGCGCGCACGAGTTCGGCAAGCGATTGCTCCATGGTCATCATGCCTTCGGCGCGGCTGATGGTGAGCTGGCTGCGAAGCTGATGGTCGTCACCACGGCGGATCAGGTTCCGGACGGCATCGGTGGCCATCATGATCTCGAGCGCCGGATAGCGATTGACGCCATCAGCCGCGGGCACCAGTTGTTGCGCGATTACGGCCCACAAAGCCAGTGACATCTGTTGCCGCATTTGGCCCTGATGCGCGGCGGGGAATGAATCGAGGATGCGCGAGATGGATTGCGCGGCATCGTTGGTGTGCAGCGTGGAAAAGACCAAGTGGCCGGTTTCCGCCGCCGTGAGCACGGTGGCCATGGTTTCGGGGTCGCGCATCTCGCCGACCAGAATCACGTCCGGCGTTTGCCGCAGGATGCTGCGTAGCGAGTTCACGAAATCGGGCGTATCGTGCCCGACCTCGATTTGCTCGACGATGGAACTGCGGTTGACGTGCTGGTATTCGACGGGATCTTCAATGGTGACGATGTGGCTGCGGCGCTTGGCATTGATCAGGTCGATCATGGCGGCTAGCGTAGAACTCTTGCCGCAGCCCGTGGCCCCGGTCACCAGCACCAGCCCCTGGCGGCGTTCGGCAATGCGGGCCAGCGTGGCCGGCAGGTGCAGCGATTCGATAGTGGGAATGCGTGCGGGCAACAGGCGGATGCTGGCTGCGAGCGTGCCGCGCTGATGGTGAATGTTGGCGCGGAAGCGGCCGATCGGGTCGCGGACGAAGCAGAAGTCGACCGATTTTTTCTTTTGCAGTTCTTCGTACTGGCGGGCATCGAGCAGCGGCAGGACGAAGTGGCGCACATCGTCGGACAACAGCGGCGGTCCGGCGGCGGGGGCCAGCGCGCCGTTTACGCGCAGGGCCACAGGCGTGCCGGCGATCAGCAGAACGTCGGAAGCATTCTGGCGGGCGGCGTAGGCCAGCAGCCGGTCGAGCGAGCCTTCGTCACCTTCGGGCGGAGGGACTGGCGCGGGCCGCTCCGCAGGCCGCGAACCGGGCGCGGCACGATTCAGTTCTTCGACGATGCGGCTCAGCTCGTGGTCGTACCCCGCCACAGCTCAGACCTTGGTTTCGGCCTCGGGCGGCGCGGGAGGCGCGGCGGGCGGCTGCGGTTCCATGCGCTCCACCACGATGGTGAAGTGCGCCATGTGCGCGGCAATGGCGCCTACGGCAGCCACTACAGGTGCGGCGATCACGCCAATGGCGGCGACCGTCAACGGAATTTCCATGAACGTGTGACCGTGGTCATCGCGTATGATGATCCGGCGAACATTGCCCTCATGGATCAGTTCCTGGACCTTGTCGACCAGTTCCTTGCCGAGGACTTTGAACTCTTCCAGCGTGACGCGAAAGTTATCCATAGTAGAGACTTTCAGTGTAACAAGCGCATTGCGACCGCCGTTTGCGCGTGTTCCAATCGAAGCATGGACGTGGGGGCCATCGGATCGGGGCCGGGCGGCGCGAATCTGTCCGGCGTGGCCGGAAGTGGGCCCACGCAAGCGCTAACTAAGGCGCTCGCAACGGCGGAGGCCGCCGAAGCGCTGGGCGATTCCGTGGCGACTTTGTTCAACGACCTGTCGGCGGCGGATATCGCCAAGCTCGCCGGGATCATCGAGCACGCCCTCACGCCGCAAGATGCGACCCGATTGCACGATGTCTTGCAGGCGTTTCTGGCCGCCGCGGCCGAGCGCGACGTGACGCGAGCGATCGGAGCGCTGAGCGAGGCGGCGACTTTGGATCCGGCGCGCGTCGACGCTCTGCGTGCGAATCCGGCGATCGACCAGATTCGCAGTGCCGTCGATCAGTTCCTCGATCGCCACGTGGCCTTGGCAAAGCTGGATGCGGACGCGCGCCTGTCGCAGGCGGCACAGCTCACGGACGCGGGCGCGGCGGATCGCATGCGCGATTGGGAGATGCAGCCCGCAACTATGTTGGCGATTGCCGGCCGGCTGTTTGAATCGGGCGGCTTGGCGAACTATGTGCATACCGCACAATTGGCCCAGTTGGTCATCGACAACGCACGCTGGGTCCCCGCCGACGTGGCTGCGCCGGCTGTCCTGAAGGGTAAGGAACGGGCGGTAG
>DATKNQ010000275.1:0-10094 GCA_035541265.1 Bryobacteraceae bacterium | reverse complement strand
ATGGTGGGCGCGACAGGACTCGAACCTGTGACCTCCTGCGTGTGAAGCAGGCGCTCTAACCAACTGAGCTACGCGCCCGTGGCGGGTTAACTTCGATTCTAAAACACTCTCCCCTCACCGCGCCACCGGGGTGGGCTCCGCCGGCACGGTCCGGTCGCGCTGGGCGGCTTCGGCTTCCTCGAACACATGCGTGAAGAACCCTCGCGACGAAGGTGAGCAGCCGATGTGCACCGTCTGCTTTCCCTCCGGCTGGTCAATGAAGCCCAGGTCGCCGTTCCATCCCAGGTCATCGAGCACGAACCGCAGGCACTCTCGTTCACCGCCCGGCAGATCCGCCAGCGAAAGGTCGAACACCTGGCCACTCGCGTGTTCCGTCCAGCGCGATCCGTCTCCTGTTCCGGAGGCGCTGGGCTCTCCGTTCGGCAGCACCAGCGCAGTGACGTTCAGCGGCACGAAGGGCACATCCGGCAGCATCGCGGCAAACAGCAGGCGCGTTTCGAACGCGATATAGGCCAGCGCGCCGATCGTCGAAGGCAGCGCCAGCGTGCGCCAGCTATCGCCATCCAGGCCGAGCGTCAGCGAATCCAGGCGGTAACCGAAGAAGTGCGGATCGTCCGGCGCTTTGAACAGCTTGTTCTCGGAATCGTCGCGGATGCGTTCGCTGGTGGCGTAAGTCAAATCCTGCGGCTTCAGCCAGACGGACAACCGATCCGGCGCCCGCGTTGACGGCGCGGCAGCGTATCTGTATTCCGCGGCCAGGCCGCGAAACTCCAGCGGATCCTCCTTGTACATGCGCAGCAGTTGTTGGGCGCGCATCACGCGGAACCAGTAAGTGGGCGAATAGTCGCGGTCCATCTGCGCATGCAGCGCCTGGCACAGGTCCCGGTTCCAGGCGGGATCGCAACCGAAAAACACTTCCGCCACACTGGGCGGGCTGCCGCCCTTCATGTCCTTCGCCATGGCCAGAAAATCGGCGACGCAGCCCTCGCCGCAGTGATAGGCCCAGATCGCCCAGTCGCGGCCACCGTAGCGTTGCTCCAGCCGCGCAAGGTACATGGCCGCCGCCGGGATCGCCCGCTCGGGACGCAGCCGGTCATCGCGCACCAGCACCGTATATGTCTCTCTGTGGCGCACCGTGCGATAGACCAGCCGGCCGTGTTTATCGCGCACGGCCGTTTTCGTCTTGGTCACGCGATGACGTGTCGCGTACGCAACCCGCAGACCCATGCGCCGGCCGGTCGCCTCCGCAATCTGCATGATGCCGCGGGGTCCGGCGGGGCTTTCGGCGTTCGCCACGCCCCAGCTTTCCAGGTACGCCATGGCCTGCAACACCGATGCCGGAAAGCCGCTCTGGCGCTCCGCGTCGCGGAACAGGCGCTGCAAACCGGGACTCCCGATGCGGCGCGCGCCCGGCAGGGCTTGCGGCTCGCGCATGATACTGAATGTCTGCGACTGCATCATGGCATCGACGCGCTGGGTCAGCACCTCGCCGGATAACTCGCGGCGGCCCAGACCCACGCCGGGCAGACGGTGGGCAGGCACGAAGTAACCGGGATCCAGGGGGCAAGCGGGCAGCGCGAATGCCAGAGCCACGCCTAGCGTGGCCAGCCATTGATTCAGGCGAAGCCGCAAACCATATTATCGCGCGATCCTCCGCCAGGCGCGGCGAATGTTAGGCTCTAGAAATGCACTCGAAATCGCGAACCTCGTCTATTGCCGCCGCCGCGCTGTTCCTGTGCCTGTGCGTGCCGGGCTACTCTCAGCCGTCACCCACCGGCAAAACCGCCGATCAGGTCTTCAAGAACATTCAAGCGTTGAAGGGAACTCCCGCCGACCAATTGATCCCGGCCATGCAGTTCATGGCCGCCTCTCTGGGGGTGGATTGCGAATTCTGCCACGTGGAACACAAGTTCGATTCCGACGAAAAGTCCGAAAAGAAGGCCGCGCGTGAGATGATCGCGATGACGCTGGCCATCAATGAAGACAGCTTCCGTGGCCACCTGGAAGTGACCTGCTTCACCTGCCATCGCGGCGATCACCATCCCATGGGCACGCCGCCGGTGACCACGAGCGATGCCGAACCGGAGCATGCCAGCGAAGCGGAGCACGGCAATACAGGCGCCACGCTCACGGCGGATCAGATTTTGGAGAAATACGTGGCAGCCGTCGGCGGGGCCGAGGCGCTACACAAAATCTCCAGCCGCGAGGAAAAAGGCAAGATCCTGTTCGGCGGCCAGGGTGAGCCCATCGAATTGTTCGCCAAGGCGCCCGGCAAGCGAGTTTCGATCACGCACTCTGCGCGCGGCGACAGCATCACGGCCTTCGATGGGCAAGGCGGCTGGCTGGGCAGCACGGGCCGTCCCGCGCGCGATATGTCCGGGCAGGAAGCCGAAGCCGCCCGCCTGGATGCCGATTTCTACTTTCCAACGCACCTCAAAGAGATCTTCAGCGGGTTCCGCGTGGGCCGTCCGGACAAGATCGGAGACCAGCCGGTAAACATGCTGATCTGCATGCGGCAAGGTCAACCGCCCGTGCGCCTCTATTTCGATCAGACTTCCGGCTTGCTGTTGCGGATGGTGCGCTACACGGAGACGCCGGTTGGACGGAGCCCCACCCAGATCGACTATGCCGATTACCGCGAGCAGGACGGCGTGAAGATCCCGTTCCGCTGGACCCTGGCGCGCATCCATGGGCGATTCACGATTCAGATCGAGGAAGTCAGGCAAAACGTCCCGATCGACGACGCGAAGTTCACGAAGCCTCCGGCATAGTCCGGTGTGCCACCCTGAACGACATGTGTTACCACATCAGGTGGTAACCATGACCAGACTCCTCGCCATCCCGATTGCCTTCGCTGCCGCGCTCGCCGCGATGGCTGCGCAGACCAGCGGTCCCTGGACCATCGCCGAAGACCAGGACCGCGGCACGCTGACCATAACACACGCCAAGCTGGGCGTCCTGCTGCGTGACGTTCGCTTGAATGTCCGCGAGGGCAGCCGCCTGCGACCGCTGGGGCGCTGGACGGTAATGCCGGAACGCGCCGGAACGTTGGTCGTGCATACCGCGCAACCGCGCACCGCCTGGCAATTCGAAATGGGACCGGCGGATTTGAAGATTTCGAGCACGGTCGCCGATGCCGTGATCACGGCTGCGGCACCGGCATCCGGGGATCGCATCGTCGCGAGGCTACTCGATCCGCAAGGAACGCCGGTCGACTGGGCCGGTACTGCGGAAGTGGCGGCCGGTTATGGCGGCGAAGAGACACACAATCCGTCGTTTCTGCCCCGCCGCAACCCTGAGTGCATGTACTTCGCCCTGGGCCGGGTGTCCAGCCCGATCTTGCACAGTCTGTTCGACCGCCAGACGGATACCGCCATTCAGTTCTTCGATGACGCTGTTTTGCGGCGCAACCCGCGGGATCCGGATCTGCTGGACGTCACTCTGCCGGTCGAAGGCAATACCGTAGTCCGCGTCATTTCCGATTATTTCACTCAGTCACTTCGCTTGCCTTACTATGCGCGTTTCGATGATAGCCACGTCCCCAGCGCGCCGATGGTATGGTCCAGTTGGACGAGTTACTACGAGGCGGTGCGCGAAGAGGATATGGTCCGCAACGCCGACTGGCTGGCCGCACACTTGAAACCCTACGGATTTCAGTTCGTGCAGCTCGACGATGGCTACGACCGCGGCAGCCGGGGCGAGCACTACTGGATCGAGAAATGGGATACACAGAAGTTTCCGCACGGGCCCAAATGGCTGGCGGATTATATTCGCGCGAAGGGCCTGCGCGCGGGCATCTGGATCGTGCCCAACGCTTATGCCGGCGCGGTGACGGAACATCCTGACTGGTATTTGCGCGATAAGCAAGGCAAGCTGGTGCTCGACTATTCGACTCCGGCGCTCGACTCGAGCAATCCGGAGGTTGTCAAATTCGTACAGCACATGTTCGAGACGCTGGACGGCTGGGGATTCGACTACTACAAATTCGACGGCGAACACGCTCTGCCGCGCTACATTCCCGCGGTCGATCGCACGCGGTTGTACGATCCCCACGCGGACTTACTGGATGTCTACCGGCGGCGGTTGGCTGCGATTCGGGAGATCCTGGGTTCGCAACGGTTCATTGAAGGCTGCCCGGCAGGCACCCCGCTGAACGGTATCGGCTACTTCAATTCCTATTTCAACGGCGACGATCTTTATAACAACTGGCAGGGCATGTATCCGCTGTTCAGTTCGATCAACGGCAACGCGTTTCTGAATCACCTGGCAGTGTACGTGATGCCGGGCGAGGGGCTGGAGCTGGGCCTGCCCATGACCGTCGAAGAGGCCACGCGAAAGCGTCCCCGCAGCGTGGTCGAAACCGCGCGATCGCGCGAGAATCCCATGATCGGATTCGGCACGACCGCAGCCGAGGCCCGCACCTTGGTCAGCTACATTGCGCTGACGGGTGTGGCGTATCCGTTGGCGAGCGTGATGCCCGAGCTACCGGAAGAACGCGTGAAGCTGCTCAAAGCCACCATGCCCACCATGCCGATCCTGCCGGTGGATCTCTTCAGCCGCGGCACGGATATGCGCTGGGATACCTTCAAGCATGTGCAGTCCGATTTCTATATCCACAACTATCCCGAGATCGTGGATCTGAAGGTGAGCGCGCCGGCGGGCGATTACGACGTCGTGGGCCTGACAAACTGGCGCGGCGAAAAAACCGTGCGCGATCTGGACTTGGCCGGGAAACTTGGCCTTGAACCCGGCGCGCGGTATGTGGTGCTCGATTTCTGGAATCAGCGCCTCGCCGGCGTCGCGCGGGACAATATGCAAGTGGCGATCGAACCCCACGACACGCGCGTGCTGCTGATTCACCGGCTGCTCGACCGCCCGCAATTGTTGGGCACATCGCGGCATATTAGCGGTGCGTATTCGGTGTCGAATGTGACGTGGGATGCGGCCACACGGAAGCTCGTGGGCCAGGCGCAGACGGTGCCGGGCGATCCCTACACGCTGTGGGTGCACGTGCCCGCGGGCTTTCGCGTAGCGCATCTCGCCGCAGCCGCCCAAGGTGCTCAGTTGCAACCGGAACAGCGCCTCGCGGGCGAGTTGTTATCGGTCACCTTCGCCGGCCAGTCACAGCCGGTCGCATGGGAAATGCAGTTCAGCCGGTAGGGCTGCCCGCTTCACTCGTCGCGCAGCGCCACCATCGGGTCGATTCGCGTAGCGCGGATCGCTGGCACGGAACAGGCCGCCAGCGCGGTCAGCAGCAGCACGGCCGTTACACTGGCGAGCGTCAACGGGTCGCGCGCCCGCACGCCGAATAACAGGCTGTTCAGCACGCCGCCAGCCGCGATGGACGCCAGTAGGCCAGTTCCCAGTCCCCAGAAAACAAGGATCAGCGCCTCGGCCAAAACTTGCCGCAAAACCGCCCGGGGCTGCGCGCCGAGCGCCATGCGGATTCCGAGCTCGCGGGTCCGCTGTCCCACCGAGTAGGAGATCACGCCGTAGAGGCCGACCACCGTCAGCACTCCAGCCAAAGCGCCGAACAGCGTGAACAGGATCGCTCCCAGCCGCTGCGCCCACAGTAAGTCGCGGCTCGCCTGCATGGCCGTCTGCACGTCAGAGATCAGCGCGCTACGATTGAGATCCTGCACCTCGCGCCGCAACGGACCTAAGATAGCCTCGGGATCACCGGCGGTGCGTACCCACAAAGTCACCATGGGAGAATAATGTTGGCTAAGGGCCAGGTACGCCATTGGCCGGGGCGGCTCCGTAGGACCGGATGTGGCGCTGTCGCGGACCACGCCAACCACCTCCACTGGCGTATTCTCGCCGAAGAATCGCAGCCGCCCGCCAACCGGATTTCGCCCGCTCCAGAAAGCGCGCGCCATCGCCTGGTTCACTACGGCCACGCGTGGGGCATCCTCTGTATCCGCGCTGGCAAAATCGCGCCCTCGCAATATGGGGATGTGCAACGTCTGAAAGTACCCCGCCTCGATCAGATCGATCAATGTGACCGCCGTCGCGCCGCCCGGCGTCTCGTGCCCATCCACAGAGACGCTACGCGCGCGATACACCGTAAAGGGCGAGTTGAAGCCGATGGTCGCGGCAGAGGCCCCCGGTAAACTGGCGGCGCGCGCCAGCACGCGCGCGTAGAACTGGCGGCCTTCAGCCGGACTGAGACCGCACGGCTTCGCGTTCAGGGTGAGCGTGGCGATGTGCTCCGCGTCGAAGCCCGGGTCCACCGCCTCCGCGTTGCGCAAGCTGCGCAAGAACAAGCCCGCGCCGTTGAGCGCGACAACCGCCAGCGACACCTGGATCACGACCAGCAAGCTGCGCACGTTCACGCGCTGCCCCGCGGTGGTCCATGCACTGCGGCGGTCCCGCAGTTCCGTCGCCAAATTGGCATGCGTGGCGCTCCAGGCCGGCGCCAGCCCGAAAATCAAGGTAGCCAGAACGGCGATGAGCAAGGTAAACGCGAGCACGCGCGCGTCGTAACTCAGAACGGCGTCGCCGCTGAGCATCCACGGTGGCCGGAACGTCCAGAGCGTGTTGCGGGCCCAGCGGCCCAGCACGAGCGCGACAGACGCTCCCACAAGCGATAGCGCGGCGCTCTCGGTGATCAGTTGGCGCACCAGTCGCATGCTGCCCACGCCCAGCGCCAGCCGAAGCGCCATCTCCTTCCGGCGGCCGAAGGCGCGAACCAGCAGCAGGTTTGCGACATTCGCGCACGAGATCAACAACACCAACCCGCTCACTCCCAGAGTCACGCTCCCCACCAGCACGAAGGCTCCGCGCGAATTGGGCTGGATCACGGATTCGGTGAGCGGCAGAAGCGTCACCGTGCGCCCTTCGTTATCGGCCGGATACTCCTGGCCGAGGCGCGCGGCGAGCATCTGCATGTTATCTAGCGCCTGGCGCAGGGCGACGCCATCCTTCAGCCTGCCGGTCACGGAAAATAACAGGGCCTTGCGGTGATCGACCCAATCGGCCAGCGCGAACATCTGAGGATACATCGCCATGGGCACCCAGAAGTCCGTACTCACTAGCGAATTCGCACCGTGAAAGCCGCGCGGCGCAACTCCCACGATGGTGTAGCGGCGATGGTTCAGCCCCAGAGCGGCGCCGAGTACGGCACGACTGCCACCGAACCGGCGCGTCCAGAAGCGGTAGCCGATCACGACCACAGCCTGCGCGTTGGGAACGCGATCCTCCTCGGGAAGAAAGGTGCGGCCCAGGGCCGGCTTTACACCCAGCACGTCAAAATAGTTACCCGAGACTATCTGACCCTGTATGTCGCCGGCTTCACCTTCCCCGGTAAGCGTTGCCTCGATCGGTGTATACAGCGCCAACCCCGCGAAGACAGTGTTGAGGTCGCGATAGTCCTTGTAATTCGGGTAAGAAAGATAAAGCAGGCCCGGATTGGTGCGATCGATCGTAAACACCGAGACCAGCCGCGCGGGGTCGCGTACGGGCAGCGGTTGCAACAGGATAACGCTGACTAAGTTGAAGATAGCCGTATTCAGGCCGATCCCCAAAGCCAATGAGGCAATCGCCACCGCCGCAAACGTGGGGTTCTTCCGGAAACCCCGCAAGGCGTACAAAAGATCCCTGACCAAGCGCTCCAGGTTAGCACATCGTTGCCCTTACGAACGCACTAACTCGGACTAACTTCATGTACTGTTCAATTCTTCATCGCATACTTATCGCCGCATTGGGGCGACGGCTTCACCGTCATGCAAGGTCAAATCGGTCGGCAGGACGACTTCATCGCCTTCGGCCAGCCCCTGGCGAATTTGGACGCGGGTCATGCTGGAAGCACCGGTAGAAACCGCCCGCCAGGCCAGACGTCCACCTCGCACAACGAATACGCCCACACCCTTGGCGTCCCGGCGCAGGCACTCTTTCGGAAGCGTTAATGCATTCGGCACCGTGTCGGTCCGGATGTGCGCGTCGACGTTGGTGCCGGGCAGCAAGACACGGCCTGGATTATCGATAGTACAGAGGACCTCGCCGACCTGACGGCTGCCGAGCGGCACAATGTTGGCCGGCTTATGGTCCACCGTGCCCTCCCAGGAGCGCCCCGGAAGCGCGTCCCAATTAATGGTCACCGCCTCGCCTTCGCGCACCTGGCCCAACTCGGGCTCGTCCACGTAGACTCGCACGCGCATGCGATCCATGCGGCCGATATTCGCCACCAGATCGCCGGCACTGAGATAGGCTCCCGGCCGCGCCGCCAGGCCGTACACGACACCGGCGATGGGCGCGCGAATGATGGTCTGCGCGATGCGGTTGCGCGCCAGTGCCACCGCGGCTTCCGCGTCGCGCAGGCGCGCTAGAGCCACCGTTTTGTCAGCTGCGCTAACCAGCGCGGCGCGGCGTTTCTCCAGCGCTTCGATGCCCATCTGCGCTGTCTGGAGTTTCGTCTTCGTCTCGTCCACTTCCTCGGGCGTGGCGGCTTGCTTGGCGGCCAGCCGCTGGAGCGAGGCCAGTTCTTTTTGGTCGTGGTCCCGGAGCGCGCGCTGCCTCGCCAGGTCGCTCTCGATACCGGTCAATTCAAGCTGCTTGCCACCCTGATCGATCACAGCCAGGTCCGCGCGCGCTTGCGCCAGGCGCGCCTGAGTGGCGTCCAGGTCCGCCTGTAAGCCTGTGTCACTCAGGATGGCGAGGGGCGCACCGGCGCTTATCACTTGCCCCTCCTGCACCGGCACCTTGTCCACCAGCCCGGCCCTCTCCACGCGTATGGCCTGCCACTCGATGGGCTCGACCTTGCCGTTCGTCGGCAGCGTACTGACCAGCGTCTCGCGAATCACTTTCGAAACGGGAACTTCAGCCACCTGACTGCTGCGGTGGTAGACCAACCACGCGAGCAGCGCCAATGGAATGGCGAGCCAGAGAAATTTCTTCACTACTCACATCTTAAAACGGCGCATGCTCGAGGCCAGCAGTGGTGAGATAGGATAAATAACGCATGGAAATCACCTGGCTTGGACACGGCACTTTTCAATTCCGTTTACCCTCCGGCGAAACGATCCTGATGGATCCGTGGACCGAGGGCAATCCCGCTTATCCGCAAGGCTACAAGGTCACGCGCGTCGACACCATCGCCATCACGCACGGGCATTTCGATCACGTGCACGATGCCGTGCCGCTGGCGAAACAGTTCACGCCCACCGTCGTAGGAATCTTCGAGACCTGTCACTGGCTCGAATCGAAGGGCGTCGCCAATACGCGCCCGATGAACAAGGGCGGCTCGCAAAAAGCGGGCTCGGTGACTTTCACCATGACGCACGCCGTACACAGTTGCGGCATTCTGGACGACGGCAAGATTATCTACGGCGGCGAGGCCGCGGGATACGTGCTGCATTTCGAAGATGGCCGCGCGCTCTACTTCGCAGGCGATACCAACGTGTTCACCGATATGCAATTGATCGCGGATTTGTATCGTCCGGAGCTGGCGTTCCTGCCCATCGGCGATCTCTACACCATGAGCCCGCGCGAAGCCGCCGCGGCGTGCCGCATGTTGAAGGCGAAGAAAGTCGTCCCGATGCACTTCGGGACGTTTCCGCCGCTCACCGGGCGGCCGGAACAACTCGCGGCGCTGATCGGCGATCTTGCGGGCACTGCGGTGTGGCCGCTCGAACCGGGCAAGCCCGTCGAATGGTAGCGCTCCGCACAGCGCGCCAAAGCACTATGTGATACTCTGAAATTTCCAAAGTGCCGGCCCGAGTGAGCGAGGCCTTCGTGCTTCGAACTTATCCCCTCAAGGAGGCGGACCTCGTCGTCAGCTTTCTGACTCGCGATCAGGGGAAACTCCGGGGCGTGGCGAAGCGGGCGCGCCGCCTGAAGAGCGCGTTCGGGTCCGGACTGGAGCGGTTGTCGCAGGTGCGCCTGTCGTACTTCCAGCGGGAGGGCAAGGAACTAGTTAGTCTGGATTCCTGCGATCTGCTGGTTTCCCAGTTCGGGTTGCTGTCGGATTACCGGGCGGGAGTGGCGCTGGATTTTTTCGCCGAAGTTACGGATCAGTTACTGCCGCCGGCCGAGCCGAACGATAAGTTCTTCCGCCTGCTGGCGGCGGTGCTCGAACATTTGCACGCAGCCACGGC
>DATKNQ010000274.1:0-7078 GCA_035541265.1 Bryobacteraceae bacterium | reverse complement strand
GCGGTCGGCCAACTGAAGGTGAAGTGCGGCTCGAAGCCTTGTCCCGCCATGGCATAGTAGCCGGCACCGCTGGCGTGATTGAGCGTGAGAATCAGCTTCGGCACGGACGTGCACGACATCGACTCGACCATTTCCGCGCCTGCGCGGATGATACCTTCGCGCTCGGCTTCGGGGCCGACCATGAAGCCGGACACGTCCTGCAAATAGATCAGCGGGTGGCCTGCGCGTTCATTGAATTCGACGAAATACGCGACTTTGCGCGCCGATTCAGTGTAGACGATGCCGCCAATGCGGGGGCGTCCTTCCGAGCGCAGAAAGCCGCGGCGATTGGCGATGATCGCCACTGGATGGCCGTTGAGCCGCGTGTTGGCGCACAGCATCTCGGGCGCGTATTCGGGCTGGAATTCGGTGTAGTCGGCTGCGTCAAAGATGCGGAAAATGACTTCCTCGATGTCGTAGGGCAGGCGATGGTCGGCGGGCAGGACGCCGTAGATATCGTCGGCGGAGCGCGCGGGCGGATTGCCTTGCGAAGGCGCGGGGGGAGCGGGCAACTCGCGGAACCGCTGGCGGATGCGCGCCAGGCACTCGGCATCATCTTTGGCCATGTAGTGCGCCACGCCGCTGATGCTGGTGTGCAGGCGCGCGCCGCCGATGGCTTCGGAATCGACCACCTGCCCGGTCGCGCCCTTGACGAGGTTCGGACCGCCGAGGCCCATGAAGCTCGTCCCTTCGACCATAATGATGGTGTCGCTGAGCGCGGGAAGATAGGCGCCGCCCGCGATGCAAGGTCCCATCACGGCGGCAATCTGCGGCACACGGAGCTTGCGCCGCATAAGGGAATTATAGTAGAAAATGCGTCCGCCGCCATACTGACCGGGAAAAATTCGGTCCTGGTACGGCAGGTTGACGCCCGCGGAATCGACCAGGTAAACGATGGGCACGCGGTTGCGCATGGCGATTTCCTGCGCACGCAGGCCCTTGGTCACAGTTTCGGGCCACCAGGAGCCGGCCTTCACGGTGGCGTCGCCAGCGATGATGACGGCGTGGCGGCCTTCGATTTTGCCGATGCCGGTGATGGAGCCGAGGCCGGGAGCTTCGCCATCGTACTGGTCGTGGGACAGCAACAGGCCGATCTCGAGGAAGCGCGTACCGGGATCGATGAGGGCGGCGATGCGCTCGCGGGCGGTCATCTTGCCGGCGCGGTGTTGGCGGTCGATTTTGGCGGGTCCACCGCCCGCGCGCAGGCGCTCTTCGAGCTTGTGGAGTTGGTCGACGAGGTGCCGCATGTGGGCGATGCGGGCGACCTTGGAGGCGGCGGAGGGCGTTTCGGGAATTGTGCTCACGTTATGTAAGGGTAGCGCGAAAGGTTCGGCCGATGGACTATCGCCCGCGCGGACCCGTAGGACGTGGAATCAGCTCCACAAACACAATCGATCAGCGCGTCAGGGCGAAGACCACGATCAGAATCACCACCAGTACAAATAATGCTGCCAGGATCAGCACGAGGGGCAGGTAAGATTTTTCGGCCTTGGGCGGAGATGGCGGTGCGGCGGGCTTCGGCTCAGGCGGTTTGGGGGCGGGCGCGGCGGGCCGCGGTCCGAACATCTGGGTGAATTCGCTGGGCCCGGCGGCGGGCTCGGCCGGCGAAGAAGTCACCCGCCGCGAGAACGCACCGGTCGCGGCGCCGCCTTGAGGCAGGGGTGCCTGCTCGACGGGGGCGGCAAGGCTTTCCGCGGGAGCCGGGTCCGTCGAAAACATGCGGGTAAACTCGCCTGGCGTTTGCAGCGATCGGTCGCGCGCCGATGACGCCGGCGGAGGCGGCGGGGGAGTCTGGCGCGGCGGCGCGCCGGCAAATTGCCCAGCCTGCATCATGCGGGTGAACTCGCTGGCCGCTTGGGCGGGTTGCGCGGGTTGCGAGCGGAGAGACCCCGGTGTGAGCGGCGATTGCATCATGCGCGTGAAATCACCCGGCGCGGCGGAAGGCACCGGCTTGGAGGCGGCGGGCGGTGGCGGAGGCGGCGGTGCGGGCTTGGACTCCACGGGCTGCGGTATGGCCGTTGCGGAAGTCGGCATGGAGATGGGCGGTTGCGGCGCGACCCCGCTTAGAATTCGCGTAAATTCACCCGGCTCTCGCGTGGCGGCAGGCGGTGCGGGCTTGGACTCCACGGGCTGCGGTATGGGCGTCGCGGAAGCCGGCATGGAGATCGGCGGTTGCGGCGCTATCCCGCTTAGAATTCGCGTAAACTCACCCGGCTCTCGCGTGGCGGCAGGCGGAGGAGGAGCCGGAGCCGGAGTGGGCGGCGGCGGTGCGGGCTTGGACTCCACGGGTCGCGGTATGGGCGTCGCGGAAGCCGGCATGGAGCTGGGCGGTTGCGGCGCTATCCCGCTTAGAATTCGCGTAAATTCACCCGGCTCCGGCTCTTTGGCGGGTGCTGGAGGTGGTGTGGGTGCGGGCGGCGGCGCACTGGCGCGAAGCATCCGTGTGAATTCGTCCGGTTCCGCCTCGGCTGGCGCGGCGGGTGCAGCGGCCGATCGTAGCATGCGCGTGAATTCGCCCGGCGCGGGTTTCACAGTGGCAGGCGGCGTCTCTTCCGGGAGGTTGGGCAGCGCGATCGCGGCCGTTGGCGTATCTTCCGGGGAGATCGGCCGCGTTACCGGAGGCTGTTCCTTCACCGACTGGAAGAGCCGCGTGAATTCCCCCGCCTCCGGCTGTGGACTCTTCTCCGGCGAGACGCTCGCGGCGGGCGTCCCGGGGTTCGCCGTGACCTTCCAAACACCGCTCTTGATTGGGCTGTCCGGAACCTGGCGGGGAGGCGCGGCTGCCTTGGCTTCGGCGATCCAATCGCGCAGCTTGACCTTTGGTGGCAGAACCTCCGTAACGACGTAGGGAATGCCTTCGTGGTCGCCTTTGTCCAGGACTTTCTGCTGGTATGCGGGAGGAAGCTTGTCGATCGCCCGCAACAGGACCCGGTTTTCGATGGTGTATCCGGCTGACAGGAGATGCACGAGGACGTCGCGTCCCGAGGAGATTTCCCTACCCGGCAGCGCGATCTCTTCGTCACCGCCGCGCAGGGCCAGCAATTCGTAATTATCGTGGAAAATCATAACTCATCCCTTCCGCCGGGGCAGCGCGTGCCAGAACCATAATGTCACCCGGACTGGTACAGTTCAATAGCCGAGGGGCTCATTCGCGCGTATGATACAGTATTCGGGGCTAGTGGCCCGTCTATGAAGTTTCTTTCCAGAGTGGTCTGGTCCGAGGGCATGTATCTGGGGCCGCAGCATTTTCAGGCCCAGAGCCGGTACTTCGAGGACTCCATCCAGTTTGCTATCTCGTCACTCTGGCCCGAGCCTTACGGGCTGTTGGGCTGCGGCCTCGACGAAGAGGCGCTACGCAACGGTACCTTGGGCGTGGTTCACGCGCGCGGCGTTTTTCCGGACGGCATGCCGTTCCTGATGCCCGAGTGCGATGCCCTGCCCTCCCCACGGCCTATCGCCGATCTTTTTCCTCCCACCCGGCAAAGCCTAACCGTTTCTCTGGCAGTTCCGGAGCGCAAGCCGCAAGGCTTGAACACGGTGCTCGCAGGCGCGGCCGATCATGGCCGATTTGTGGCCGAGACCCGCGTCGTGCGTGACGAGACGACCGGCGCGGACGAACGGCCAGTCCAAATCGGCCGCAAGAATATCTCGCTGCTGCTCGACCTGGAGCCGTTACAAGGCTTCGTCTGCCTGCCGCTGGCGCGCGTGATGCGCGACGGCGCCGGGCATATCGTTTTCGATCCGGATTTCATTCCTCCCTGCCTCGAGATCAGCGCCAGTGAGCGTTTGATGCTGCTGCTGGGCAGGCTGGTGGAAATCCTGGAGGAAAAGAGCTCCTCGATTCGTGGCGGGCCTTCGCCACAGGGAGATTTCTCGCCCCGCGATATCGCTAACTTCTGGCTGCAGCACGCGGTCAACTCGGCGCTGGCGCCGCTCCGCCATCTCTGGATCTCGAAGCGCAGCCATCCGGAGGAGTTGTATGTGGAGCTCGCGCGGCTGGCGGGCGCCTTGTGTACTTTTGCGCTCGATTCGCATCCGCGCACACTGCCGCTTTACGATCACCAACATCTGACCGAGTGCTTCGATGCCCTCGACCGCCATATCCGAGCGCATCTGGAGACGGTAGTGCCGACTAACTGCGTCGCGATTCCGCTCGAAAAAGTGGCGGATTACTTCTACGAGGGAGAGATCACGGATACACGCTGCCTGGGGCGTGCCGCCTGGTTCTTAGGCTTACGTTCTAACCTGGGCCAGGCCGAAGTGATCAGCCGGACGACCCAGTTAGTGAAGATCTGTTCCGCCAAGTTTGTGAGCGAGTTAGTGAAGCGGGCTATCGCCGGGCTGACACTTACGCATCAGCCAGTGCCGCCCTCCGCGATACCGGTCAAGCTGGAGATGCAGTACTTCGGCATCAATCGATTTGGTCCGTTCTGGGATCATATCGTGCAGACCCGGCGCGTGGGGATCTACGTCCCCGGTGATTTGCCGGAACCCGACGTGGAGTTGTTCGTCGTCCTGGAGACATAGGAGGAGTACCGCATGACACAAGCACCAGCCGCCCCGCCGGCGCCTTCCCGGGCCGAGAATCTGGCCCTGATCTTTCAGGAGCTGTTCACCGCGATCGAACGGCTGCGATCCAACCGGCAGGCGGTTTCCGACGCGGAATCCTTCCGTCATCATATCCGCGAGGCGGTCAAGACCGCGGCGCAAGAGGCTCGCAACCGAGCTGGCTACGGGACCGAAGATATCCGCAAGGCGACGCTCGCGGTGGTGGGGTTTCTGGATGAGACTATCCTCAACTTACAGAATCCCTTGTTCGCCAATTGGCCGCGCCAGCCGCTGCAGGAAGAGTTATTCGGCACGCACATGGCGGGGGAAGTCTTCTTTCAGAACTTACAGGAGCTTTTAGGCCGCGATGATTCTGAAGACCTGGCGGACATCCTGGAAGTGCATTATCTGTGTCTGCTACTGGGTTATGCCGGCCGGTACAGCATGGGGAATCGCGGCGAGTTGCAGTCCGTCATGAGCGCCACGGCGCGCAAAATTCAACGCATCCGCGGCGATTTCAAAGGGCTGGCGCCCAACTGGAAACCGGCCGCGGAGCAGATGCGTAAGAGCCAGGATCCCTGGACGCGGCGGTTTCTCATCGGGGCCGTGGCCTGCCTGGTTCTGGCGATTGTCTTATTCGTCGCCTATAAGCTGGTGCTGGGATCGGGCGCCAGCAGTATCCAGACTATTGTGTCTTAAGCAGGTGCCGAGCGATGCGCAAAGTGATTTCCATCGTCTTACCCGTCTTAGTCTCTTATCTGCTGCTGACCTTTTTTACGCCGAACTTAATGGGTCTGCACGGCGGCAAACTGTGGATCCTGCGCGTGGCGTTATGGCTGATCGGCCTCGCGGCGGCGGCCGTGGTGACGTGGTTCTTCTGGGATAAGCAAAAGAAAGAAGCCAGCGCCGCGGCAGCGGCGGAACAAGCAGCGGAAGGCGGCGACGAGATCGCCGTGCTGGTGCGCGATGCGGAGCGTAAGCTGGCGGCCGCCCAACTGGCCAAGGGCGCGCGGATCGGCAATCTGCCGGCGATTCTGCTGCTGGGCGAACCGTCGAGTACCAAGACTACGATCGTCATGCACTCGGGGCTGGAGCCCGAGTTACTGGCTGGCCATGTTTTTCAGGATGGCAACATCACGTCCACACGCAGCGCCAACGTATGGTATTCGCGGCAGACCATCTTCGTGGAAGCCGGCGGCAAACTGCTGGAAGACGAAAAAGCACGCACGCAACTGGCGCGGTCTCTGCAGCCGCGGAAGCTGGGCGCGGTGGTGGGCGGCGGCGGTCAAGCGCCACGGGCCGCGCTGGTTTGCGTGGAGATCGAACGCATCACCGCCGGTGGACAGGCCATGGCCAATACCGCACGAAACCTACGGGCGCGGCTCGGCGAGATCGCACAATCATTCGGCATCCAGTTGCCGGTTTATGTGCTTTTCACCAAGACGGATCGTTTGTCGTTCTTCACGGATTTCGTGCGGAATCTGACGAACGAAGAGGCCGTACAACCGCTCGGCGCTGCCCTGCCCATGCCCGGGGCGGTGACGGGTGTCTGGGCCGAGGAACAGAGCGCGCGGCTGAGCGGCATTTTCGACCAGATTTTTCATGCCCTGTGCGATGCCCGTCCGGAATTGTTGTCGCGCGAGAACGATCCCGAGAAGTTGCCGGGCACTTATGAGTTTCCGCGCGAGTTCAAAAAGCTGCGGGGCTCGTTGGTGCAGTTCCTGGTGGACTTGTGCCGCCCGAGCCAGTTGACCGTGGGGCCTTACCTGCGCGGCTTCTATTTTTCGGCGGTGCGGCCGGTGATCATCCAGGAAGCCGCGCCGGTGGAAACTCGCGCGCCTCAGGCGCGGACCGGACAGGAAGCCCGCGAGGCGACTGCCATGTTCAAGATTCCCGCGGGCGGCGAAGTGGCGGCGGCTCCTTCACGGCAGCGCGCGCCGGTTGCGCGGAAGGTGCCGCAGTGGCTGTTTCTGACGCATTTCTTCAATCACGTGCTGCTGGCGGATCGCGCGGCGATGGGGGCGAGCGGGGCCAGCGCCAAGACGGATGTGCTGCGGCGCGTGTTACTCACTTGTGCGGCCGCGCTCTGCTTGGTGTTTGCTATCGGGTTCACCGTGTCGTTCGCTTTGAATCGCGGACTCGAAGGACAGGTGCACGACGCGCTGCAGGGAACGGCCGCGGCGCCCGCGGCGGGCAGTCTCGCGACCATTGATTCGCTCAGCCGCCTGGAAGCTCTGCGGCAGTCACTCCAGACACTCACGGTCTACAATCGCGAAGGCGCGCCGCTGCGGTATCGCTGGGGTTTGTTTGTCGGGAACGATCTGTATCCCGATGTCCGCCGGTTGTACTTCGCGCGGTTCAAGGCGCAGATGTTCGGGCAGACACAAAACAGCATGGTTACGTTTTTGGGCGCACTGCCGGCCGCGCCGGGCCCTTCGACGCCGGGTTACGACGAAGCCTACAACACGCTGAAGGCCTACCTGATCACGAC
>DATKNQ010000273.1:0-12000 GCA_035541265.1 Bryobacteraceae bacterium | reverse complement strand
GTCTTCTTGGCGTCGTCGATCTGGCGCTCGATGCGCACGTCGCTGCGCACGTAGCCCTGGTGCGCGAGCGTCTTCTTGATGCGGTCCACGCCCTTGCCGATCTCGTCGAAGTCGGCGATACCGCCGGTCTTGAACTTCGCGGCCCGCAGCAAGTGCGCGGCATCGAAATGCTGGGCGCCGGCGATGCGCACGCCGGCGAAGTCATACGTGGGGCCTTCCGTCAGCGTCACCTTCACGGCCAGGCCTTGCACGCCGGAAGCTCTCTCCACCGTGATCTTGGTGAACGCCACGCGAATGCGGCCGCGCGCATCGTAGAGCGGACGGATGCTCATGTCCAGGAACTGGCGGAAGCTATCCTCCTTAAACGGGGCGCCGACCGCGACTTCGGCGATCGCATTCTGCAGCACGGTCAAGGGGATCACCTCGTTGCCCTCAAACGAAACCTCCGCCACCGCCGGATCCGAGCGTGCCGGCCGGAACACGATGGCGAACTCGTTGGGACCGGCCGGTGTCACCCGCGCGACAATCTGATCGTCGGCTTTGTGCGCCGCCAGATATTCCTTGATCCAGCCTTTGTAGCGCTCGAGCACCGTCTTGGTGGCGGCCAGCCGCGGCGCGAAAAGCGGATCCTTTCCGCGCAGGTATGCGGTCAGGTCCTGGTCGGGCACGCCCAGTTCTTCGAAACGGATCGGGTAGGCGGGGCTGACTTCCACCAACTGGAACGACGCGGCGTAGCCGTTCTTGTCGCCGCTCGGCCCGAACTTGTAACCCACGGTTTCGAACATGCCGGTGGCCGTAAGCTTCTCGCGGGCGCTCTCGAAGTCCTCTTTGCCGGCGAGCTGTCCGGTCTTCAGGCCGGTGATGGCCAGGATCTGGGCTTGTGTATAGTTGTGATTGCCCTCCACGCGGAGGCTCTCGATGGGCCAGCGACTCGGCCTCACCGGCGCCGCCTTCTTCGTGCGGCTGGTCTGCGCGGAGGCCGCCGGAATCCCCGCTCCGGTTCCGCACATCAGTAAAAGTAACAGCCAAATCATATTTTTGATCAATTACATTATCCTTCCGCCGCGGCTGTGTGACGCGATTTGGTGGCCGCGCCGAGGGGCGATGTAGAATGGAAAAAGTGTCCTACGATCTGATTGTTATCGGCAGCGGCCCGGGCGGTTACTCGGCCGCCATTCGTGCCGGCCAATATGGCCTCAAGACCGCACTCATCGAAAAACAGCCCAGATTGGGTGGGACGTGCCTGCTGGTGGGGTGCGTTCCAACAAAGGCGCTCTTGCATACGGCGGATGTCTGGGAGCATTTCCTGAATCCGGAAGCCGACGGGATTCAGTGCCAGAACCCGGTGCTCGACTATCCGAAGGTGCTGGATAAGAAGAACCGCATCGTCAGCAAGCACTCGAAGGGTGTCGAGGGTCTGCTGCGCAAGAATAAGGTTGAGTGGATCAAGGGATACGCCACGCTCAAGGGCGGGGGTCGTATCGATGTGGCAGGTCCGCAGGGTACGCAGACCGTCGAGGCGCGCAACATTATTATCGCCACGGGATCGGAGGCGCGTATGCTGCCTGGCTTGCAGCCGGATGCCGACCTGATCCTGACCAATATCGAGATTCTGAACCTGTCCGCGGTGCCCAAGTCGCTCGCGATCATCGGCGCCGGCGCGGTGGGCGTGGAGTTCGGCTCGATCTTCCATCGCTTCGGTACGGAGGTCACGATCTTCGAGATGCTGCCGCGCGTCGTGCCCGTGGAAGATGAAGAAGTTTCGAAGGAACTGGACCGCGCCTTCCGCAAATCGGGGATTCGCGTCGAGACCAGCGCCAAGGTCGAGAGCGTGCATAAGGGCGGCAAGGGCGTCCAGATGTCGGTGACGCTCTCGAACGGCAAGACCGAAGAAGTGGAAGCCGAGAAGCTGCTCGTCGCGGTGGGCCGCAAGCCGAACACGGAGAACATCGGTCTGGAGAACACGCGCGTGCAGCTCGACCGCGGCTTCATCAAGGTGAATCCGTATCAGCAGACCGGCGAGCCGGGAGTGTATGCGATCGGAGACGTGGTCGCCGGCACGCCGCAACTGGCGCATGTCGCGACGGCGGAAGGCATGGTGGCGGTGGCGCACGCCGCGGGCAAGCCGGCCACGTCCATCAACCGCAACCGCATTCCCGGATGCACTTACACGGAGCCGGGAATCGGCAGCGTGGGGCTGACCGAAGCGCAGGCGCGCGCGCAAGGCTACCAGGTGAAGATCGGCAAGTTCCCGTTCGCGGGCAACAGCCGGGCGAGCATCCTCGATAGCCACGGCGGCTTCATCAAAGTGGTTACGGACGCGACGATGGGCGAGATCCTGGGTGTGCACATCATCGGTCCGGAAGCCTTCGAACTGATCGCCGAAGCCGTCGCCGCCATGGAAGCGGAGTCCACAGTGGAGACCATGATGCACACCATCCACCCGCACCCCACGCTTTCCGAAGTTGTCGGCGAAGGCTTCAACGCCGTTCAGGGCCTGGCAATCAATGCTTAGCTGCGAGTGGCTCCAGCCTGGGCGAGTAGAATATGCCACAGCGGTGGAACTGCAGCAGCAGCTTGTGACGCAGCGGAAGGCCGGCGCGATTGCCGATCAGCTCATCCTGCTCGAACATCCGCACACCATCACCATGGGCCGTAACGGCCATGCGGAAAACGTGCTCGCCGGCGAAGACGTGCTCGCGAGGACGGGCATCGCGTTTTATCCAACCGATCGCGGCGGCGACGTGACGTATCACGGTCCGGGACAGATCGTCGGCTATCCCATCGTCGATCTGCGGGAATGGAAGCGCGACGTGGGCGCGTACGTGCGCTCGATCGAGCAGGTGCTGATCGATACGCTGGCGGATTTTGGCATTGCGGCAGGGCGCATTCCGAAGCTGACCGGCGTTTGGGTGGACGGCAGCAAGATCGCCGCCATCGGCGTACACATCAGCCGATGGGTCACATCGCACGGTTTCGCGCTGAACGTCTCGACCGACCTGCGCTATTTCCAGTACATTGTTCCTTGCGGTCTGACCAGGCCCGTGACTTCCATGGCGCAACTCGGATGCGCTGCCACTGGGGACGAGGTCGCCGGGTGCGTGATCATGCACTTTGGCCGCGTGTTTGATCGAGAGATGATTCCGGCGGGCGCGCTCGCCTGCCCATAGAGAGGACTGTTCATGACGGATGTAGTGATGCCCCAGATGGGCGAAAGCATCGTAGAAGGCACCCTGACGAAGTGGCTGAAGAAGCCCGGCGAACACGTGGAGCGGGATGAACCGCTATTCGAGATTTCGACCGATAAGGTGGACACAGAGATTCCGTCGCCCGCGGCCGGGACGCTTTCCGAGGTGCTGGTGGAAGAGGGCAAAACGGTCAGCGTCAGCTCCGTGGTGGCGCGCATCGACGATGGCGGCGGTGCGGCACAGCCTGCCGCCGCGGCGCCTCCGGCCGAGTCGCCCGAGGCCGCGGCCAGCGCCCCGGTAACCGTCGCCGAAGCTCCGCCACCGCCTGCTGAGCCCGCCGAGCCGACCGGACCGTTGTCGCCCCTGGTGCGCCGCCTGGCGCGCGAATATTCCGTCGATCTCGCGAAAGTGAAGGGGACCGGCTCGGGCGGCCGCATCACGAAACAGGATGTGGAGGGCTACCTCGCGAGCCAGCAGCAAGCGCCCGCGCCGGCTCCGCCTCCGGTGCAAGCCGCGCCTCCGCCGCCACCGCCGTCTGTCGTCGAGGCGCTGCCTCCGCCCGCCGCTCAACTGCCGCCGTTGCCTCCAGCCGGACAAGCCAAGTCGCGCGTCGAGCCGATGAGCACCATGCGCAGCCGCATCGCCGAGCACATGATCGCGAGCCGGCGCACTTCGGCGCACGTGACCACCATCCACAAAGTCGACATGACCAAGGTGGCGCGCATGCGCGATCGCCACAAGGCCGATTTCCAATCGCGTTACGGCATGTCCCTTACGTATCTCCCCTTCGTGGTTCGCGCGACGGTGGTGGGCCTGCGCACTTACCCCTTGTTGAACGCCGCGATTGAAGGCAACAACATCATCTACCACAACGAGGTCAACATCGGGATCGCCGTGGCTTTGGAGAACGGGTTGATCGTGCCGGTAGTCCGCCAGGCCGATGAGAAAAACGTGCTCGGCTTGCAGCGGTCGATCGTCGATTTGGCCACGCGCGCGCGTTCGCGGCAACTCAAACCCGAGGAGGTGCAGGGCGGGACATTCTCCATCTCGAACTTCGGCAGCTTCGGCAGCGTGATCGCGACACCGATTATCAACCAGCCGCAGGTCGCGATCCTGGGCGTGGGCGCGGTGGAGAAGATGCCTGTCGTGATCGACGACGCCATCGCCATTCGATCGGTCATGTACCTCTCGCTGAGCTTCGATCACCGGCTGATCGACGGCGCGTTGGCCGATCAGTTCACCGCCAAGGTGAAGCAGGTGCTGGAGCACTGGTCGGAAGAGGTGCTCTAGATTCAACTCCCGCCGAGGAAGTCGCGCATATAGGCGATTACCTCGGCGGTCTTCTCGTGGATCACCCAGTGCGTGCCATCGGGAATGCGGCGAATCGTCAGGTGCTTCACTTGCCGGTCGAGGCCGTTGAGGTTGCCGGTCAGTAGTGCGGTATCCTTTTCGGCCCAGATCACCAGGGTCGGGACCTCGATCGGCGGCATCTGCGGCAGCTCCATGCCTTGCACGGACTGCGCGCCATCCACTGGCGAATGCGCGTGCGCGGCGCGATAGTAGTTCAAGCCGCCGGTGAGTCCGCGTCCCCAATCGGCCAAGTACTCCTTCACATCCGCCGGCGTGGCCCAGGGCTTGATCAGTCCTTGCAGGGTGGCGAAGTCGTTCTGTTCGAGAAACTTCTCCGCCTGCGGCGATGCGAAGAAATTGAAATAGGCGCTGGCTTTCTGCTGTGCGGGATTTTCCGCCAGCTCGCGCGCAAAGACCGCGGGATGCGGCGCATTCACGATGATGAGCTTGTCGAGCATCTCCGGGTGTGCAGCCGCAAAAGCCCAGGCGATCACGCCGCCCCAATCGTGCCCCACCAGGATGAACCGGTGCGCCTTCAGCTTCACGGCCAGCGCACGCACGTCTTCCACCATCAACGGCACGCGATAAGCCTCCACCGGCTCTGGATGATCCGAGAGATTGTAGCCGCGCATGTCGGGCGCGACGGCGTGGTGATCGCGCGCGAATTCGGGGAGCAGGTTCTTCCACTCGTACCAGAATTCCGGGAAGCCGTGCAGAAGCAGGATCAGCTCGCCTTTGCCCTGCTCCACATAATGCAGTTTCACGCCGTTGACTTCGGCGTAGCGGTGATGCCAACTGGTTTGTGCCATGAGTACACTCGCAGCCAGAATGCCCAGGCTGACTCTCGCGAACGCCGTCATTGCCGCCGCCCCGCACTGCCGCTTACGTTGACTGGCGTGGTGCCGCACACGGCCCCCGTGCAGGCGCTGATCATGGCCGTGCCGTTGGCCATTCCGTAGACCACGCCCGAATTCGTTTCGTCGTTCGTGACCGTCGCGACGGCCGGGTTCGAGGATGTCCAGATAACCGAGGCAAGCGTCTGCGTCGAGTTGTTGACGAAGGTGCCGATGGCCTGAAGTTGCTGGCTGCCGCCCACCGTCAGTGAAGGACTCGCCGGGCTGATCGTAATCGACACCAGGTTCGGGATCGCGAGCGTGGAAGGCGGATACAGCTCCGCGGTGGATAGAACCGCGCCGTTCACATCGTTGATTCCGCCAACCATCAGCACATCGCCGGATGGCAGCATGGTCGCGGTTTGCAGATAGCGCGGAGTGATCAAATTGCCCGTGACCGCGAACTTGCCGCTGGAGGGACTATAGGTCTCGGCGCTTGCGGCGTTGAACGCGCTGCCGGCCACCAGAACGGCGCCGTCGGTGAGCAGCGTCGCGGTGCCCAGCCAACAGGAAGCAGAGAGGCTCCCGGTCAACGCAAAGGTGCCGGTGCTGGGGTTGTACAATTCGGCGCTGGTCAGCGGACCATACGAATAGTTGTAACCGTCCGCAATCAGCACCGATCCGGTGTTGAGAAGCGTGGCGGTGGCCTCCGATCGCGCGACATTGAGGCTTCCGGTAAGGGCGAAAGTCCCGGATGCCGGACTGTATATTTCCACGCTGGATAAGGCGCCGCTGCTGCCGGAGCCGCCGGCGATGAGCACCGTGCCATTAGGCAGCACGGTGGCCGTAGCGCCGTAACGCGCGGCATTCAGGCTGCCTGTGTAGCTGAAAGTCCCGGTGGCCGGATTGTAAAGCTCGGCGCTCGAAAGCGGGGCTCCGCCGCCGTATCCGCCGGCGATGAGCACCATGCCGTTGGGCAGAATCGCAGCGCTGTGCGTGTAGCGCGCGCTGTTCAGGTTGCCCGTCAAGGAGAACGTTCCCGTGGAAGGGTTGTACAACTCGGCGCTCGCCAGTTCTCCATCTCCGCCGTTACCGCCGGCGATCAGGACTGCGCCGCTGTTGAGCAAGGTGGCGGTGTGTTCGTCACGCGCCACGTTCAGGCTGCCGGTGTATGTGAACGCCGTAGTGCCCGGTGTGTAAACTTCGGCGCTCGATAATTCACCCAGCCCACCGTCTGCGTTCGGGCCGATGCCGGCAGCGACCAGCACGTAGCCGCCATTGAGCAGAGTGGCGGTGTGATAGTAACGCGCGGTGTTCAGGCTGCCGATGGGGGAGAATGTTTGCGCCACGGCCAGGCTGGCGGTCCCGGTGATCGATCCGTCCGTGGCGGTGATGGTCGCCACGCCCGCGGCCAGAGCAGTGGCCAGCCCGGATGTGGTGACAGAAGCGACGCCGGGCGGCGTGGCGCTCCACGTGGCGGTCGAAGTCAGGTCTTGCGTGGTGTGATTGCTGTAAGTGCCGGTCGCGGTGTATTGCACAGTGTCGCCGACCCAAGCCGACGATGAAGCCGGCGTGACCGCAATCGAAAGCAGCGCCGCCGCGCCGCCGGTGCCCTTCAGACTGACGGTTTGCGGGCTATTGCTGGCGTTGTCATTGAAAGTCACCGTACCGGTCAGTGTGCCGGTATGCTGAGGCATGAATTCCACGCGCAAGGTGCAACTGGCGAGCGCGGCTATGCTCGTGCCACAAGTGTTATTCGTGATGAGGTAATTCGCGCTGACGGTAATGCTGGCCAACTTCAGCGTCACGCTTTGGTTATTCGTCAGCGTGACTTGTTGCGGAGGACTGGTCTCGCCAACGGGCAGTTTCGCGAAGTTCAAATTCGCCGGCGAAACCGTTACTGGCGGAGTGGACGCTTGCGTTGCGAGAGAGAGCGCGGCAAGCAACGAAAGTTGAATCGAGGGTCCCCTCAACCGGCCGATCCGTATCATTCGGATCAGTATATACGGATGCGATGGTGAGCCCAAGGGCAAGCGTAGCTAATCACACAAAAAGCGGGTTCAAGCAATTGCCTGAACCCGCTCTGTAAGTCACACGCGATTGATCTGATCGGGGCTTTACCGGTGTCCGCCGCCACCACCGTGCGAACCGCCACCGCCGCCGCCGTGGAAGCCGCCGCCACCATGGAAGCCACCACCGCCGCTCACATGCGAACCGCCGCCAAAATTGGAGTGATAGCTGCCGCCACCGCCGGATGACCGGTACGAAGGAGCGGAACGGTAGCTCGGCGCATAGCTCCTGCCTCCGTAGTTGTAGCTGCGGTTCGGCGTCGCCGCATAGGAGCGATTCCCGCCGTAGTTGTAGCTACGATTCGGCGTGGCATACGAGCGATTACCGCCGTAAGACGGAGTCCCGCGATAGCCCGAGCTCCCACCATTGTATGTGTGGTAGGAAGGCGCGGCGCTATTCGGGCGACTGCCGGTATATGAGTTGCCTCCACGCGCAGAGAAGTGATTCCAACCACCGCCCGTGGTTGCACGCGGCGCGTAGCTATTTCCGCCGAAGTGCGCGCCGTTCGATCCGGAGCGCACATTTGCCGCGCCGTAGCGGGCGCTCAAGCCACGATTCGGATAGGCGACGCCCCCCCGGTGCGCGGGATTGTGGGCCCACGCCGCCGTGCCGCGGAACGCCCGGCCGCCGGCGTAACCGCGGAAGCCATAATGGCCGAAGAAGTATCCACGCTCAAAAACAGAGCAGTTATGCCAGCCGATGCCCCATCCCCAGCCGCCCCATCCGAGGCCGCCGAAGAAACCGCCGATGTAAATGCCGGGGAAGAAGCCGAACCCGAAGCCATAGTCCGGATAATCCCACGCTGGGTAATAACCCCAGGCCGGCGGTCCCCATACGTACTCGGGGTTGTAATAGGGAACATAAACCACTTCCGGATTGGCGGGGGCAATCATCACCTCCGGCTGTCCGCCTTCATCTTCTTCCGTAACGGTCTGCTGTTGGTTCGAACTGAGCTTGCCGTTGTTCATGGCGCGCAAGCGCATCCTCTGCACGGCATTCATGACGTCTGTCTGCTGCGCAAGAAATGCGTTGCCCAAATCGGTAGTCCAACGCAGATCAGCGCTCAAACGATTGAGCACATCGGGAAACACCACCAGCGCCTGCACGCTGGGATCCCAGTTCTGCTGCCGCGCGGCATCCACCAACGCCTGCCCTTGCAGCCCGTGGTTCTGCTGCAGCCACTGATTCGCCTCGGCAACTTCCAAGGGATACGTCGCGGCCACCAGTATCTGGCTCAGCAGAGAATCGGGATATAACGCGATCGGCGCGACCAGGTCATCCAACTGATCGGGTGAAAACAGTTGTGTGGGAGCCTGTGCGGGGGGGCCCGGCTGCTGGCCGAGCAGCAGCGCACCTCCGAGAAGCGTGGCACACACCAGAGCCAAGCCCTGGCGAACAACCCCTTTGACTCGCATGTCACTCATATTTCACCTCGCCTACTGACATGGATGCGCGGCGGGCCTGCCAGATTCGCTACTACTACTTCGCCGCTGCGCATCTCGGCATGTTACCGAGCACGTTCCGGCCCAAACGCCAATCCATTGAACGGCCGTCACTTATTGCAAGCGGCCGCCGCGAGCCCCTGGCTGAAAACCACCGTTTGCGGTGGATCGCGGCCAAGCTTCCGGAAGAGATCAGGCGCGTGCGGCGCCCACTTCACGATACACCTTCAGGACCTCGCGCGCCGTACGGTCCCAGCTATAGCGCGCGGCTTGGGCCTTGCCTTTGACGATTAACTCGGCGCGCAGATCGTCGTCGAGTAGGCCCTCCAGAATGGCCTCCGCGATCTCGAAGACCTTTTCCGGATTCACCAGCAGCGCGGCATCGCCAACCACCTCCGGCAGCGAGCTCACATTGGAAGCGACTACCGGTGTGCCGGTAGCCATCGCTTCCAGAGGCGGCAATCCGAAGCCTTCATAGAGCGACGGAAACACAAACAGTGCGGCGCTTTCGAAGAAGATGCGCAGCGCATCGAAAGGCACGAAACCAAGGAAGCGCACCACCTTTTCCACGCGCGTCTGGATCACCGCGCGGCGCACGGAAGGATAGCGCGAGATCTCGTCGCCGATGATGATGAGGTGCAGGTCGCGGTAGACCGGATGGCGCGAGAGACGTTCGCGCGCGACCGCAAATGCTTCCACCAAACGCGGAATATTCTTCTGCGGGCGGATGTTTCCCGCATAGAGCAGAAAAGGATAGTCGATCTGGTAGCGCTCCAGGATACTGGCCCGGTCGGCCTGCGCCGGCCGGAAGAAATCCGGGTTCGGCGCGTTGTAAACCAGTTGTATGCGGTCTTCCGGAATGCCCAACGCGTCGCGCACATCGCGGCGGGTGGCTTCCGATACGGCCAGAATGCGCCTGGCGCGTAACAATCCGCGGCGCAGCAGGAAGCGGCGGATGTTGGTGCGGAGCCTCGAACCGCCGTCGAACAGGAGGCTGGCCATGTCGTGCACAGTGACCACGTAAGGCACCATCATGAACAGCGGCACCAGGTTCATGGGCAGGTGCACGACGCTGGGCGACAAGCGCCACAAGAACAGAGGAAACGCCAGGTGATTCAAGTAATAGGAATCGGACTGCGGATAGCTGACAGTTTGGAAATTGGGCGGCAGACCGGACAGCACGCCGGTATCATCGGGCAGCGTGATCAGGATATACTCGTCGGACGAATCAATGACGGCCAAGGCGGAGAGCAGGCCGCGGATATACGTGCCGACGCCGAAGTCGCGCGCGCGGCGGACATCGAGCACGATGCGGAGCGGCATGGAGACCGCCTGTCAGACCCGCGCGAAAACGGACTGGCGCTTCCAGGCGTACAGCGGGAATCGTTCCGTGAGCGCTTGGACGCCACGGCGCACGGCGGCGATGGCATCGTCGGAGGAGATGTGGTGCAGCACCTCGGAGATCAGGGACGCGACTTCGCGCATCTCCGGTTCGCGGAATCCGCGCGTGGTCACGGCGGGACTGCCCAGCCGGATGCCGCTCGGATTCATCGGCGGATTCACATCGAAGGGGATGGCGTTCTTGTTCACGGTGATGCGGGCGCGATCGAGAGCCGCCTCGGCTTCCTTGCCGCGAATGCCTTTCGAGAAGACGTCCACCAGCATGAGATGCGTATCGGTGCCGCCGGAAACGATGTGGAAGCCCGCGTCCATCAAACCCGCCGCGAGTGTCTTCGCGTTGGCCACGACTTGCTTCTGGTAATCGACGAAGGCCGGCTCCATGGCTTCCTTGAAGCTGACCGCCTTGGCAGCCATGATGTGCACCAGCGGTCCGCCCTGGAAGCCGGGGAAGACCGTCTTATCGACGGCTGCGGCGAACTTCTCTTTGCAGAGAATAAGCCCGCCGCGCGGGCCGCGCAGCGTCTTGTGCGTGGTGGAGGTGACGATGTCGGCGTACTGGCACGGATTCGGATGCAAGCCGGCTGCGACCAGGCCCGCGATATGGGCCATATCGACCACGAAGAGCGCGCCGGCGGAGTCGGCGATCTCTCGGAAGCGCGCGAAATCGAGCGTGCGCGGATAGGCGCTGGCGCCCGCCAGAACCATCTTCGGCTTGTGCTCTTCGGCCAGGCGGGCGAGTTCGTCATAATCGATGCGCTCGTCTTCTTTGCGCACGCCGTAGGGCACGATGTTGTAGGTCTTGCCAGAGAAGTTCAGCTTGTGGCCGTGCGTGAGGTGTCCGCCGTGCGCCAGGTTCATTCCTAGGATCGTGTCGCCCGGCTGCAAGACCGCGGCGTAGGCTGCCTGGTTAGCCTGCGAACCGGAGTGCGGCTGCACGTTGGCGTGTTCGGCGCCGAACAGCTTCTTCGCGCGCTCGCGGGCCAGGTTCTCGACGTTGTCGGTGAATTCGCAACCGCCGTAGTAGCGCTTGGCTGGATAGCCTTCGGCGTACTTATTCGTGAAGACGCTGCCGGCGGCTTCGAGCACGCCCTCGGATACGAAGTTCTCGCTGGCGATCAGCTCGAGCTGCGAGTGCTGCCGTTCGGCCTCGTGGAGAATAGCCTGATAAATATCGGGATCCACCTCGGCGAGCGGCCGCGACATTCTTTCCGATTCGGGGGTGCTTGGCATAGGCGGTAAGTCGATTTTAACATGCGGGTGTGGGTCCGACTCTGGGTTGCGGAGCCGCACGGCCATTGCCAATCAACGAGGCGTTGCATGTTTCGTGCGCCCCAGGCCTTAGTTCTAAGAAGAGTCATAACGACTTTGGCAGCATCATCAGTTTTGCGGCCGCCGCGCCGCCCAGGGGCAGTCTCCAACTGGAACCAGGGAGTACCGCCGGGAAAAACGCGGGTCACGATCAGACTGGACGACGATGTTGTAGAGTGGTTTCGTCAACAGGTTGATGGAAGCCGGCGGAGGGAACTACCAAACGCTGATTAATCAGGCACTCCGCAGTTTCATGCACCACAAGCGGGAGCCTCTCGAAGCTACTCTGAGACGCGTGATCCGGGACGAAATCCGCCGCGCAGGATAGCGAGCTATGAAAGCCGCGCACCTGCGAGCGGACTTCGTCCCGTGTACTCAGTGTCGTGACTCTGCCAGGATCGTTTCGCC
>DATKNQ010000272.1:0-3424 GCA_035541265.1 Bryobacteraceae bacterium | reverse complement strand
AACCCGGTCCAAAACCTTTGGACTTAGCTTCGACGCTCAACCCGCGGCCTTCACATGGGCCGTCAGCTTGCGTAATTGCGTGGTATCGGACATCGCGTCTTCACTATAATAACGGGATGCGTAGAATTGCCGCTGTCTGTGTTTTGTTCCTGCTGGCCCTGGCGCTCGCGATGGCCTCCCGCGAGCCGCAAGTCGACACCCGCCTCGAACGCGGCTCCCGCCGCGCGGAGAAAAACGGCTGGATCCGGGTGCACCTGGAGGGCAGCCCGTCCGAGATCGGCTATCAGCACGGCTACCTGCTGGCGCCCGAGATCCGCGACACGCTGCACACGGTCTCGTTTGAAATGGTGCACGAGGAGCATCATGACTGGCAGTTCTTCCGCGACAAGGCGCAGAACATGCTCTGGCCGCACGTCGACGCCGAGTACCGCGCCGAGTTGCAAGGCATCGCCGATGGCGCCGTGGCGCACGGCGAGAAGCTCGACGTATGGGACATCGTGGCCCTGAATGCCTGGCTCGAAATGCCCTACTTCGATAAGTGGGACGCCCGCCGGAACGGCCTGTTGAGTTCCACAGCCCCCGCCGAACATTGCAGCGCCTTCGTGGCCACCGGTAGCTACACCAAGGACGGCCGCGTGGTGATCGCCCACAACAATTGGACCAGCTACGAAACCGGCGAGCGCTGGAACATCATCTTCGACATCGTGCCCGCGCAGGGCAATCACATCCTGATGGACGGCATGGCCGGATTGATCCACAGCGGCGACGATTTCGGCATGAACTCGGCCGGCATCCTGATCACCGAAACCACCATCAGCCGCTTCAACGGTTTCGATCCCGACGGCGTCCCCGAGTTCGTGCGCGCGCGCAAGGCCATGCAGTACTCCGCCTCGATCGACGATTTCGCCCGCATCATGAAAGACGGCAACAACGGCGGCTATGCCAACGACTGGCTGATCGCCGACCGCAAGACCAACGAGATCGCCCGCCTGGAACTCGGGCTCAAGAACGTCACGCTGGAGCGCACCCGCGATGGCTACTTCGTCGGCTCCAACTTTCCGGTCCAGGAAAAACTCGCGCGTGAAGAGACGGAATTTGATTTAAAGGACTCCGGCGACAGCGCCAACGCGCGGCATGCCCGCTGGCTCCAATTGATGGAGCAGAACAAGGGCAAGATCGACGTCAATGCGGCCCAGCGCTTCCTCGGCGATCACTTCGATACTTACGAAAAGAAGATCGATCCCGACGAACGCACCCTGTGCGGCCATATCGACCGCTCCCCGCGCGGCGATCTGCCCTGGGCCGGACCCTATGCGCCGGTGGGCGCGGTGCAGGCGAAAGTCACGGACGCGGCCATGGCCGAAAACATGTCACTGCGCGCGTCGCTGGGCCATTCCTGCGGCATCGGTTTCAAAGCTGCGTCGCACCTGCGCAAGCACACCGAATTTGCCTGGCAACAGCCCGTCCTACGCGATATGCCGTCGCGCGGCTGGACCACGTTCAGCACGCAATAGCCGTCACTTCCCCTCAGGCTTGCCGGTGTAGTGCGCCGCGCGATGCACGACCTCGTGATCGTCTTGCGCCTCCAGGTGCGTGATCACCTCGGCCGGCTGCCCCAGGGTCTCGCCGAGGCGTTCCTCCAGCAGGGTGGCCAAACGGTGCGCCTCGCCTACGGTTTGCGAAGCCGCGAAGAGCAGGTGCACCTCCACCATCAAGCGCTGTCCGGTGCTGCGGAACCGCACGCCGTGATACTGCAGCCCCAACTCGCCACAGAGGGAGTCCAGTTTCTCACGCAACAGGCTGCCCGTCCGCGGATCGGCGTTGTCGAGCAGGCCGGTAGCCGAGCGCCAGATCAGCCGGCCGCCGGACCATAGAATGTTCAACGCCACGGCCATCGCGCACAGCGGGTCGAACCATTTCCATCCGGTCCACAGCACCAGGCACAGGCCGCCAACGACCCCGAAGCTCGTCCAACTGTCAGTCAGCACGTGCTTGCCGTCGGCTTCGAGTATCAGCGAGCGCGTGCGCTTCCCCGTGCGCACCAGATACCAGCCAAGCCCCAGATTCAGCAACGCCGCGGCCAGCGTGAACAGCGTGCCCGCTCCCAGGTTCTCCAGTTCGAAGCCGCCCAGCATCCGCCGCACAGACACCACCATGATGAAGAGCGCCGCCAGCACGATCATGGCGCCTTCGAAACCCGCCGAAAAGAAATTGATCCGTTCGAACCCGTAGAGGTAGCGCTGGTTCGCCGGGCGCAGGCTGAGCCACAAACTGAACCAGGCAAAGACCACCGCGGCCAGGTGCACGACCGACTCGGAAGCGTCCGACAGAATCGCCGACGAGCCTGTGATGAAATAAGCCGCGGTCTTGCCGCCCAGCATCAGGAAGCCGAATGCCAGCGAAAGGCGCATCGCGAACCGCATATCGCGCACGGCCGCATCGTCCGGGCTACTGGTTTGAGACACGTTGCTCTGATTTTAGCAGCCTGCATTCCCAAAACCCCGGGTCTCCCGATGCTTGACAACTTTGGCCGGTCGGCGTAATGTCGGCCGAGGAGGGTGAGATCGCCAAACCAACTGCAAGATCCCTTGCCTGCTTCGGCGTTCCGGCGTTGTGCGTCCTCGCCGTTTTGCCCAGCCAGGCTGGGCCAGCCGCTCAGCGGGTACTTGAGAGTATGTCCGAAACGCCCGCGTACTTCGCGGCCGAAACCTCAACATTTCAGTTCGCTTGGCAGGGACGGTCCCTGCTCGGCATCGAGGGGGATAGGTCTGATGCGCCGGTTATCTTTTCCATCGGGCGGGACGGCCAAGCGGACCGCACAGAGCTCGCCCTTGCGAACGCACGGTACATCTCGGTCATTGGGCTGGCCGGGGCGGAGAACGGCGCGGTCGCGGCCATAGGAACCGCGCTGAGTGAAGATGGGCGAGCGGTGTCATTCCTGGCGCTCATCTCCCCCGACCGGCAGCGGCGGGTCGTGGTGCGACTCCAGCTATACCTCCCGAAGGCTGTGGCTGCCGCACCGAACGGAGTAACTTGGACGGCGGGCTGGGTCTGGGACGGGGAGACTGTATCACAAGATAACCTTATCGAGCGCTTCGACTCATCTGGCAAGCTGCTCGGTCTGATTCCGGTCTCTACGCATGGCCGCTGGTCATCACGGGACGAAGACGCCGCGGAGAACTCGGTGCTGCGGTCGTCCCGCGACCGGGTTGGCTGGCTGACCAATGCCAACCAATATATTGAGTTCGACCTGAATGGACACGAACTCGGCCGGTATCCGCCGCCGCCGGGACCGCCCCCGCAGGCGTTCGAATCCAGCATGGCGTTAAGCGCGAGCAACGATGTTCTGGTCGGGACCAAGGACGGACACAAGATGAAACTGTGGTTACTCGATCGGCAGTCGCGTTCTTGGGCGCCAGTCTCG
>DATKNQ010000271.1:0-5554 GCA_035541265.1 Bryobacteraceae bacterium | reverse complement strand
AGTTTCAATTCGTCGCGCTTCACCGTCTGGCAAGGCTTCTCCCTACATTGGTACGCCGCCATCTTCCAGGACCCGCAACTTGCCGAATCCGCCTGGAACAGCGTCGTCATTGCCCTCGTAGCCACGATTCTCTCCACCGCGGCCGGCACGCTGTGCGCCTATGGCCTCTGGAAGCGCGGCTCGAAGCTGCTCTCGGGCTCGCTCTACCTCTCGCTCGTCACGCCCGAAATCGTGATGGGCATCTCGCTTCTGGCGCTCTTCCAATGGTCGTTCCGCTGGCTGCACTGGCGGCTCGGCCTGCACACCGTGATCCTCGCCCACGTGGCCTTCTCGATCGCCTACGTCGTGATCGTCGTCGCCGCACGCCTGCGCACTTTCAGCCCGGCGCTCGAAGAGGCCGCACTCGATCTGGGCGCGACCGAATGGCAGGCCTTCCGCTACGTCACGCTGCCCGCGCTGCTGCCCGGCATCATCGCCGCGGCGCTGCTGGCGCTCACCGTGTCGTTCGATGACTACGTGATTACCAGCATGGTCGCGGGCGTCGATTCCGAAACGCTGCCCATGGTCATCTACGCCATGGCGCGCCGCGGCTCGAGCCCCGTCATCAACGCTATCTCAGCGCTAATCGTCGTCTTCTTCGGAGCGCTCGTCCTGATCTCCGAACGGGTGCGCGAATCGTGAACCGCCGCGTCTTTCTGATGGGCATAGCCGGGGCCGCCGGATGCGCGCGCGGGCCGCGCCTCAACGTCTATAACTGGTCAAACTACGTCGCCCCCGACACCGTTTCCAACTTCGAGCGCGAGTTCGGCGTGCACCTGCGCTACGCTACCTACGAGAGCAACGAAGAGATGCTCGCCAAAGTGCTGAGCGGCAACTCCGGTTGGGACGTGGTCTTCCCCACGCACAACCGCATCCCGCCCATGCGCCAGTACGGCCTGCTCGCGTCCATCGACCACGCGCGCCTCCCCAACCTGCCGAACCTCGAGCCGCGTTTCCAGTTGCCGCCCTGGGACCCGCATCTCGACAACTGCGTCCCGTACATGTGGGGCGCCACCGGCATCGCCTACAATCGATCGGTCACGCCGCCGCCCCTCGCGTGGGCCGACCTCTGGAACCCGCGCCTGAAGGGCCGCCTCACCATGCTGGATGATCCCGAAGAAGTGCTCGGCGCATGTCTGCTGAAGCTGCACCTTTCTTACAACTCGACCGATGAGCCCAGCCTGCGCCGCGCCGAGCGCGAGGCCATCGCGCAGAAGCCGATCCTGCGCGCGTACCTCAACGCCGAATTCCGCGATCAGTTAGTGGCCGGCGATCTGCTGGTTGCGCACTCCTGGGCCACCACCGCGCAGCAGGCTATTGACGCCGCGCCGCAGCTCGCCTTCGCCTATCCGGCGGAAGGCTTCCCGCTGTACGCCGATAACGCCGTCATTCTGCGCGAGAGCCGCCGCAGCGAGCTTGCCCATGAGTTCATCAACTATCTGCTGCGCCCGCGGGTGGCCGCCGCCATTGTCGAAACCTCGCGCACCGCCACCGCCAACGGCGCCGCGCAAGCCTTGCTGTCCGATGCCCTCCGCGGCAACACGACCCTGTTCCCTACCGCCGAGACGCTCACCCGCGGCCAATGGATCGCCACCATGCCTGCGGCGACACAACGCCTCCGCGACCGCATGTGGACCGAAATCAAATCCGCGTGAGATCTACGCAGCCATGATCCGCGCGTGCCTCTTGCGCCCGTATGCGATGAGCGCCCGATCGCGCGTCAGGAGCGGCGCACCTATGTTGCGCGCCGTCGCCACCAGGATGCGATCCGCCGGGTCTGCATGAAACTCCCCGGGAAGCCGCGTGCTCTCAACCGCGATTTCGGGAGTTAGTGGAACCAGCGTAAGACCCGGCGTCTCGAGCGCCCGCCGCACCCACTCCATGCAGTCCATATGCATTTGCACACGGCCCTTGGACTCGAGGAGCGCAATCTCCCATACCGAGATCACGGAAACTCGTAACAGTCCGCTCTGGGCGGCGCGCTCGATTGCTGCAACCGACCCCGTGGAAAACCGTTGCAGCTCGCCGGATTGCAGCCAGACCCAGCAGTGCGTATCGAGCAGCAGCGGCGCGTCGTCAGATTCCGATGTCATCGTCGCGGTCGGCGTTCCATACCTCGCCTGTTGGCGAGACAATATCGCCTAGGATTTCGATGGTTCCCCGCATTCGTCCGAAAACTTGATTGCCGGAGCCGGCTACCGGAACCACCCGCGCCACCGGCTTGCCGCGCTTGGTAATGACGATCTCCCGCCGCCGCTGCTGCACCTCATCGAGCAGCTTCAGGCACTTCGCCTTGAACTCCCCCGCCGGTATCTCGCTGCGCCACTCCTTCGCCTTCATGACTAGTCATCTTACCATGGTCATCTCACCGCTCCATGAGCATTTTCTCATAGCGCGTGATGCCGTTCTGTATGTCCACCTGCTTCGACAAACGCCGCCCGTCCTTCTCAATCGCAATATCGTACGTGCCCGGCGCCAGTTGCAGCTTCGCCGGCGTCACCTGGTCCGACTCCCGCCCGTTGATGAAAATCCGCGCGCCCGCCGGCACGCTCGCCAGCATTAGCACGCCCCCCGGCACCCGCAGCGCCACTGGCGCCAGGTCCACCGCCGCGTTCGTCACCGTCACCTGCCGGTGCTCCGTCTGGTAACCCTGCCGCGTGATCGTCACCATATGCTGTCCCGGCGTGGCATCCAGGGCGCACGGCGTCGTGCAGACGCTGTCCGGTTGATTGTCCAGCATCGCAGTGGCATCAGGCGGAATCGTCGACACTGAAACCTTCAAATATGGATTCGCCGACAAATCCGGCGATGTCTGTTTCGGCGTCCGCGGACGTTCCTCTCGCGCCGGCGCCGGGATCGGGCCGCGTTCCGGAGTCTGACTGGACGTATCCGGCGGTTCGGTTGCACCTGTCTTCGCGCTTTCCTCCGGCTTGGCCGCCCCGGTGCCCGGCGCGGTTTCCTGAGCGGTGGACTGCGTTGGCGGCATCGGGCTGGGTTTCTTCTCCTCCGTCACCGGGAGCGGAGCGGGAGTCTGCGCCGGCGCCTGAACCGGCTGCGTCTGCGCGACCTCCGGCTTGCTGCTCGACCCCGTCAGCCACGGCGCCGCCTGCCACGCGATCAGCACCACCAGCCCCGCCGCCACCAGGATCGCCAGAAACACCGGCAGAATTCCCATGCTGCGCTGTTCGCGCGGCTTGGTCTCCTCCGTGTCGTGCGTCTCGCGCGCCAGCGCGACCTTCGCCGGCCGCCGCACCTCCATGGCCGTCGGCAGATTCAAACTGCCGCCCCGCGCCAGCGGCTTCCATCCTTTCGCCGTCGCGCACGCCGCTTCCAGCGCATCCACGAATTTCTGGCAGTTCGGATAGCGTGCATCCGGCTTTTTCGCCAGCGCCCGCCGCAGCACGTTCGTGATCTGCTGGTTCAGAGTCGAATTCAGCCGCTGAGGCGCGGCCGGCTCCTCGGCGACGATCTTGTAAACCACCGTGGTAAGCTGCTCGCCCGTAAACGGCTTCTCGCCTGTGAGCATCTCGAACACGATCACGCCGAGCGAAAACTGGTCCGCCCGCCCGTCCACCGCCTGCCCCTGCACCTGCTCCGGAGCCATGTAATGCGGCGTCCCCACGATCGCGCCCGTCATGGTGAATTGCTCGGACGTGTTGATCTTCGCGATCCCGAAATCCGTGATCTTAACCGACCCATCTTCCGTGACCATGATGTTGGCCGGCTTGATGTCGCGGTGCACGATGCCTTTCTGGTGCGCATAATCGAGCGCCGCCGCCGTCTGCCCCAGAATGTTGAACATGCGCTCCGGAGGCATGGCCGGCCCGGCCAGCAACTGCTCGAGCGTTGGCCCGTTGACGTACTCCATGGCGATGTACGCCAGATCGTCCTGCGCTTCCATGTCGTAAATCGTGACGATGCCCGGATGCGAAAGCACGCCCGCCGACCGCGCCTCCCGAAACAGCCGCTCCCGCAGCCGCGCGCGCTCCTCGGCGTTGTTGACCTCGCCCAGCCGGATGGTCTTGATCGCCACCGAGCGCCCAATAGTCGGATCGGTCGCTAGGTACACCACGCCCATCGCGCCGCGCCCCAGTTCCCGGACAATCTTATACCGCCCGATCCGCTCCATCAGACTTCAGTGTACTGTAAGCGTGGGGCACGCTCTTGAGCCTGCCGCCGCCTTTTAGGCGGCCAACTAACGGGCAGACGTTCCCGTCTGTAGCTACGCCGTTTCTACTAGAACCAAATCGGGTGACGGCGACGAGCCGAGGTCTCAGCGATCCGCATCATCCGCGAAGATCGCGCAGTGGATGGCGAGCAGCGGCTACACGCGATTGGACGCGTGGGCTGGGTTCTGTTGCCGCTCGAAAAGCGACGACCTTCAATGCCGCTATGGGGTCGCACACAACCGAAGAGAAACATCCTGAAGGTGATCGAGCCGCTCTTCCTTGACGGGTTGCGCGAGAAATCAAGCATCTGACAGAGCGCCGCGACGGCGGACGGCGAAAGGCTCTGGCATGGAAGCTGGTCCGATATTCTTAACCCCCCTCAGGCACCTCCGTCTTCGGCAGGCGGCGACCGAGACCTCTGATATCGAAGTCGTCAGTTTGTCCGAGGGTGCCTGCGTTGCAGGGGTATTCGCCATGACCGCAATATACACACCTTCGATCCGCTGCGCAATGCGACGTGGGTGGGGAACCGGGTGGTTATTCTCGAATTCTCTAACCGTAAGTGATTGATTGTAATGGTGCGCCCGAGGTGATTCGAACACCTGACCTTCTGGTTCGTAGCCAGACGCTCTATCCAGCTGAGCTACGGGCGCCCGGAGGGTTCTCTTTCAATCTAGCGTGTTGCCGCTCGACGCGCAAGTTGGACCGGCGGTAAGGCTGGCCGCGGAACGAGACGTCCGGCACGGTAGCTGGGATGCCGTTTCAGCGGACTACCTTTTATGGTGGACGGCGACCGCATCTGGATATTCCCCCCCACCACGACTTCGGCGCCCTGCGCAATTTTTCTGTTTTCTGCAACCTGCAGGATCAGGATCTGAAGGATTTCGTCGGGCGAGGTGAGGTTTACAGAATTAATGTACAACATCATTGTCGCCATTAGCCCCGCATTCTCGTGTATTACTCCACCCAGACATCGACGAGGCTGCGCAAATGGGCTGAGGTTAAAGCCTCACCCATCAGACGGCCGCGCTTTCAGGATATGCAGGAGGGCAGCCGGCCGTTGTGCGCGGTCGCCGCGGCCGGCCGAAAGGAAGGTGCCTGGAGCAAATGATGGCGTACTGCAAGGCAACCCATCCGGTGGCAACCCCGCAGCGGGCGGCGGAGGTGATAACCGCGGGCCGAAAGGACAACGGCTCCGAGTGGTCCTCCCGGCGAAGCATCCACCGCGCCCTGAAGGCCAAGAAGGCTGCCAAGCAGTTCCTTGAGCAAAGCTCTCCGCAAGTGCGTTTGGCCGGCGAGGGGGACGGTCTTGAGTTGCTGCTGGCGGAGCCCAACTGGCGCCAACT
>DATKNQ010000270.1:0-6591 GCA_035541265.1 Bryobacteraceae bacterium | reverse complement strand
TCGACGATCGCCTCCGCCGCACCACGTTCGCCGGCTGGCGCGCGCCGCGCACCGATCAGCAGACCATTCGCCCGGAAGCCGATCTGCTTTTTGTTTCAGGCGCCGGATGGACCAAGAAGCAGGCCGACGGCCAGAAGCACGTGGATGATGCCGCCCGCCTGATACTGGACTTCCTACAAGTCACCCAGGCGTCGCTCGGCGGCAGCAAGTCGCTCGTCGATTTGAGCGGCGAAGGGGAAGCCGTGCTGCCTTTCATGACGCACCTCAATCAGGTCGGCCAGACCGGATCGACTCCCAGGCACCCGAAAGGCCTGTCCACCTGTTGCCACGGCGAGGAGCCGCACGTGGTGGGATGGCGGTTCATCAATCAGAGGCGCGCCATCAATCTCGATCCGAATTGTGGCTGGGCGCACGGAAAAGCCGACGTACTATACGTAGCAGACGCTTTCGCCGTTATGGAGCAGCTAATCACGCTGATGGCACGCGAGCGGCTCGCCGTGGCGCATTAACCTTTGGATTACTCACAGCCTGCGCGCGGCGATTCCGTCGCGCGGCCGAACAAGCCTGCATATTGGACGTTACATGCCCGGAGTGTCCTCCATCACAAGGTGTAAGCGGAAGAATTAAAGGGTGTTAGAGTCATCCGAACTAAAATGCTGTATCCGGGTGCAGTTTGTTACGAAGTCTTTACGAACATTGAACTTGGCTAAAATTCGAGGCTGGTTTCCACAGTCTTTTCCACAAACGCGTTGAAAAACGGCTCCGGTCTGGAGCCCCTATACACCGGCTGAAAGTGGTGCCTCATTCGTAGTGCAAGGTGACTGTCGGATCCACTTTCGCCGCGCGCAGTTCGCCGGGATCTGTCCGGCCTGCTCGCCGATGCGCACGCTCATTGGGGAAGCGGCAATAAGCCATCAGGCCCGACAGGACCTGGTTGCGGTCGCGGTAGTATTTGTAATCCGGGTACGAGGTGCTGCTGGCATCCGCGGCCGCGAGAATAGCGATGGTAAATGGAAACCAGCCGGCCGGCTTCCGCCACCGGCAAGGACGACCCGATGCCCGGTCAACGCCGTAAAACCGGGATTCTTCCGCAGCAGCCGCGCGGCCAATCGCACGTCCTGCCAGAGGAGGCGCATATACGATTCATTCGTATCTTAGCGCCATGGTCGGATCCACGTGTGCCGCGCGCCGCGCGGGCAAGAAACACGCCAGTAAGGCGACCGCAGCCAGCACCGCGGGCACCACCGCAAATGTAACTGCATCCGTCGGACTTACACCAAATAACAAGTTACTCATCAATCGAGTAAGTGCCAGCCCGCCGGCCAACCCGATGCCGATGCCCGTCAGCACGAGCGTCAGTCCTTCGCCGCCCACCAGGCGCAGTACATCCCCGGTCTGCGCGCCCAGCGCCATGCGGATGCCGATCTCCTGTGTGCGGCGGCTCACCGTGTAAGCCAGCACGCCATAAATTCCCACCGCCGCCAGCGCCAGCGCCGTGCCGGCGAAGACCGCCAGCAACAGCATGTTGAAGCGCCGCTGCGAAATGGTGTCGTCGACGACGTGCTCCATCGCATAGACGTCGTGCACCGGTTGATCCTTATCGATCGCCAGCACCTGCGCGGTTACCGCGGGAGCCATGCGCAGCGGATCGCCCGCGGTGCGCACGATCAGTCCGATGCTCGGGAACTGGCTGCGCGACGGAAAGAACATCTCCGGTCGCGGAGGGCTGTCCAGGCCGAGTTGCCGCGTGTCGGCAACCACGCCCACCACCACGCGCCGCCACGTGCCGGGGCCGTGGCCGGCGCTCGAATCGAGGACCTGCCCAAGCGATTCTTGATGCGGCCACAGCTTGCGCGCCAGGGTCTCGTTGACGATCACCTCCGTGGGGTTGTTTTTCTCCGCTTCCGCGCGCGTGAAGCCGCGCCCGCCGATGAGGCGCATGCCCATCGTGCCGATGTACTCGTCACTCACGTCGCGGTAGTCGGCCACCGGACCTTGCCCGGGCGGAGGCGCCGGCCGGCCTTCCACCCGAAAGGTCGTCATCTGGATTCGCTCCATCGGCAGATCGTTCACCACCGCGGCTGAGACCGTGCCCGGAAGGCGGTCGATACGTTGCAGCAGCTCGTTCACAAAAGCCGCGCCTTGCTCCGGTTTGGTGTAACGATCAGGATGCAGGTCGATCATCATGGTCAGTAAGTGATCGCTGCGGAATCCCGGAGTCAGTTGCAGCACGGTGCGCAAGCTGCGGATCATCAGTCCGGCGCCAGCCAACAGCGCCAGCGAGAGCGCCACTTCGGCCACCACCAGCGCCCGGCGCAGACGGGCGCAAACGCCGCCTTCGCCCCAGCGCCCGCCGCGGCGCAGCGCGTCGTTGGGATCCTGCCGCGCGGCGAAGATCGCCGGCGCGAGTCCAAACAGCAGCCCTGTGATGATGGTGATCGCCGCCGTGAATACCAGCACGCCGCCATCGATGCGCAGATCGTTGATGTGGTGAATATCCGCCGGCGCCAGCGCGACCATGCCGGCCACCGCCCAAAAGGCCAGCAGGATTCCCGCGCCGCCACCCAGCACGCTCAGCAGCAGGCTCTCCCCCAACATCTGCCGGATCATCCGCCAGCGCCCGGCGCCCAAAGCCGCGCGCACGGCCATTTCTTTTTCGCGCGCCGCGCTGCGCGTGAGCTGCAGGTTGATCACGTTGGCGCAAGCGATCAGCAGCACGAAGACGACGGCGCATTCGAGTACCAGCAGGGTGCGCCGCATGTCGGGACCCATGTCCTCGACCGAAAGCGGGAACACCGACGAGCGCCACGTGCGGTCCAAATCGGGGTACTTCTTTTCGAGGTTGCTCGCAATCAGCGCCATATCGGCCCGCGCGCGGCCCAGCGACACGCCCGGCTTCAGGCGCGCAAACACGTACAGGCGTCGCGCCGTCAGGGTCGCCTCGTTGCGTTGCGGATCGATATCCGCCGGCACGAAGACTTCCGGTTTGATTTCTTCCATGCCGCCGCGAAATGACGGCAGGTGAAAATCGCGCGGCAGGACGCCCACGATCGTGTAGTTGGCGCCGTTGATCGCCACGCTCTGTCCCACCACGCGCGGGTTTCCGCCAAAGCGCCGCTCAAAAAGCGCGTAACTCATCACCACCACGCGATTGCGGCCCGGCTCGGATTCCTGCGCGGTGAACGTGCGGCCCAGCATGCCTGGTACGCCCATCAGATCGAAGAAGCCCGGCGAGACCGGCGCCGCGACGACCTGCTCCGGCTTATCGCCGCCGGTCAGATCGAAGCTGCCGTAGCGGAAAAAGGCGACCCGCTCGAAAACGTGATTCTGGTTGCGCCACTCGAGGAAATTGCGCAGGCAGGTCTGGACGCGCTCGGCCACCAGGCTGTCGAGCGCCGGGTTCGCCTCCCACACCATCACCAGCCGCTGCGGATCGCGGAAGGGCAGGGCGCGCAGCAGCATAGCGTTCAGCACGGAGAAGATGGCCGTATTGGCGCCAATGCCCAACGCCAGCGTGATGGCGGCCGCGATGGTGAAGCCCGGGTTCTTGCGCAGTACTCGTAGGGCGTATCGCATGCGATTTACGACGGCTGCCCGCCCGATCCGTTAGCGCGCGGCATCTCCGCCGTTGTAACATCGGATCGATTTGGGTTTCAACAAGTGGACCGGCCTGGCGCTGTTTGCCGCAATGGCGGCGCTGTTCCTGATCGCCAACCGCGGCGCGTCGCGCGGCTTCTTCCAGGCCGACGAATTGGACAGCATCAGTTGGACGCCACACACCGCGCTCGCGGTCTTCGCCGCGGATCTGGCAAGCCCGGTCTACAACGCGCGCAACTTCCGTCCGGTGGGCCATTTCTATTTCCGCGTGATGAGCCGGGCCTTCGGGCTTGACTTTTCGCGGTACCTGCCGCCCTTGCACCTGGTTCATCTGCTGAATGTATGGCTGCTTTGGTTGGTGCTGCGCCGATTGGGCGCGTCGCATTACGCGGCTTCGGCCGGCGCGCTCTTCTTCGCCTTTCACATGGCGGTCTTCGACGTGTACTGGAAGCCCATGTATGCCTTCGACCTGTTCTGCGCCACGTTCTGCTTGCTGAGCATGCTGGCGTGGATCGAGCGGCGCTGGGTGCTGTCGTTCGGCGCTTTTTGGCTGGCGTACAAGTCGAAGGAACCGGCCGTGATGCTGCCCGCCGTGCTCGCCTGCTATGAGCTGTGGCTGGGTAGCCGGCGATGGCGGCCTTTGGTCCCCTTTTTTCTGGTATCGATTTCGTTCGGATTGCAAGGCATCCTGCGGAATCCGAATCACGGCAACCAGTACGCCTTTCATTTCACGCTCGCCGCCTTGGCCGCCAGCACTTCGTTTTATGCGCGCGCGCTGGTCGTCGCGCCGTTGCTGCCTATGCTCGTTCTGGTGTGGCGCGACCGGCGGGCATGGCTCGGCCTCGCAACTGCCGCGCTGTTTTGCGCGCCCCTGCTTCTTCTGCCGGGGCGGCTGTTCAGCGCCTACTGCTACCTACCGCTGACCGGCGTGGCGATGGTGTTCGCCGCGCTAGCCAGTATGCGCCATGGTTTCCTGGCCGCGGTGTTTCTGGCGGCCTGGCTGCCCTGGAACTACCTCGCACTCCGCCATTACCGGGTCGACAAGCTGGCACGCGACGCGGACACGCGGGCTTACGTCGCGCAGTTACAAAACGCGGCGCCGTCGCTCGCCCGGATACCAGTCTTCATCTATCGCGGTCTTCCGCCCGGTCTGCCGCAGTGGGGCGCGAACAGCGTCCTGCACTACCTGCTCGGCGATCACGGCGCAGCGCTCTATGCGTCCGATGATCCTTCGGCGGAGGCCTTACTCCAATGCCCGGCTGTCGCCACACTCACGTGGGACGAACGCTGCCGGAAGCTGTGGATCGCCGCGCGCACACCAGAGACTCCGGACGCCACCTACCTGACGATGAACGAGCGCACGCCGCCATGGCAATTGACCGGCGGTTGGTACGGACTGGAAAACGGTTACCGCTGGACCGCGCCGGAGGCGAGCGCCCGGCTCTATCGTGCGCCGCGGGCCACGACCTTCGAACTGGTTCTGAACGTCGGTGCGCAACTCCTCGGCGCCAAAGGACACGCCGATTGCAGCGTGCGGCTCAACGGCGCGCCGCTCGGGAAAGCCCGCGTCACCGAGCCGGGCATTCGCATCCTGCGCTGGCCGCTGCCGCCTGGTCCTCCGGGGACGGTCGAAGCCGAGTTGCAGGCCGGACCGCTCCGCGCCCCCGGGGCGGATTCCCGCACGTTGGGTCTGGCGGTGATTTCCTTCGGATTTCTGCCGTCTGGCCGGTAAACGGTGCATGCTACAATCAGGATCGAAACCTCTGCTATTTTAAGGAAGTCCCCGATGGCAAACGACAATGATGTCACCCGCCGCGATTTTGTCAAAGCCGCCGGCGCAGTTTCGGCCGTGGCCTCCGCCCTTCCCGCCGCGGGCGCGCCGTTCATCCAGAAAGTGCGCGCCGCCAACGAGCAGGTGCAGTATGGATTCATCGGTACCGGCAGCCGCGGCAACTACCTGCTGAAGCATCTGCATGAGACTGACCTCGGCCGCTGCGTGGCTGTTTGCGACAACTACGATGTCAATCTGAAGAAGGGTGTCGCCACGGCGGGCAACAATCCGGCGGCTTATGCGGACTATCGCGAGCTGCTGGCGCGGAAAGACATCGACGCGGTGCTGATCGCCGTGCCGCTTTACGAGCACTTCCCCATCACTAAGGATAGTCTGGAGGCGGGCAAGCACGTCTTCTGCGAGAAGAGCCTGGTGCACAAAGCCACGGAAGTTCACGAACTGCGCGCGCTGGTGGCCGAGCATCCCAAGCAGGTGATGCAGGTGGGTCTGCAGCGCCGCTACAGTCTCTTCTACCAGACCGCCAAGGACATGATCGCGCAGGGCGTGCTCGGCAACGTGACGCACATCCGCGGGCAGTGGCATCGCAATTCCGACCAGCGCCGCCCTATACCGGATGAATACAAGCCGCCCAAGGCCAGCCAGGCTGTCTTTCAACAATGGGACCGCAAGATCAATTGGCGCATGTACCGCGAATACGCGGGCGGCAACACGGCCGAACTCGCATCGCACCAGATCGACGTGGCCGACTGGATGTTCGGCGCCACGCCGGAATATGTGATCGGCGTGGGCGGCATCGACACCTTCAAGGACGGCCGCGACACTTACGACAACATCCAGTTGATCTACGTCTACCCCAACGGGCGCAAGCTGCTCTATAGCTCGATCAGCACCAACTCTCACCTGGATCTGTTGCAGGCCCAGCGGCAGGAGTTCGGCGAGGTGATCATGGGGACCGCGGGCACCATCGAGATAACCATCGGCGATGACAGGAATCCGGCCACTGCTCTGTGGTATCGCGAACCGAAGCCCGTTTCCGCGCCGGTGGTGAAGAAGGGCGACGAGAAGACCGCGGCGGCGCAGGCCGGTGCGACCATGACCACGGCTGCCGCCTCGCGCGGCATTCCGCTGCTGCTGCCCAAGGACTCGCAGATGGCCAGCGATTCGTTCTTGACGCGCGAAGCCAAATTCGCGCGGCGCTGGCT
>DATKNQ010000269.1:0-7302 GCA_035541265.1 Bryobacteraceae bacterium | reverse complement strand
CGTCGTGTACGATAGAAGTATCCCTCGCAATGGATTCGCATAACGTAGATCTCAAGCAGACGATCAATCTGCCGCGCACCGCCTTTTCCATGAAGGCGAACCTGGCGCAGGCCGAGCCGAAGATGCTCGCGCGCTGGGAGTCTGAGGACATCTACGGCCAGATTCGCCGGGCGCGCGCGGGCCGTCCGGTTTACATCCTGCATGACGGACCGCCCTACGCCAACGGCCGCATCCACCTGGGCACCGCGTTCAATAAAATCCTGAAAGATTTCATCGTCAAATCGAAATCCATGGCGGGCGTCGACGCGCCCTACGTGCCCGGCTGGGATTGCCACGGCCTGCCGATCGAAATCAAAGTCGATAGCGAACTCGGCGCGCGCAAGGCCAAGATGAGCGTGGCTGAGATCCGCGCCGAATGCCGCAAATACGCCGAAAAATTCGTGGATATCCAGCGCACCGATTTCAAACGCCTGGGCGTCTTCGGCCGCTGGGACGATCCGTATCTCACCATGAGCGCGCAGTACGAATCGGTGATCGCCGGCGCGTTCGTGGATTTCCTGGATCGCGGCTACGTCTACAAGGGTCTGAAGCCGGTGCACTGGTGCATTCGCGATCGCACGGCCCTGGCGGAAGCCGAAGTCGAATACGCGGATCATTCGAGTCCATCCATCTGGGTGCGCTTCCACCTGGCATCCGATCCCGCGCAGATCGATCCCGCGCTGGCCGGTCGTCATGTCTACGGCCTGATCTGGACCACCACGCCGTGGACGATCCCGGCCAACATGGCCATCGCCTTCCACCCGAAGTACGAATATGCGGCCGTCGCGGTATCGGACGTTGTCTACATCGTGGCGGCCGATCTGCTGACGATCACCGCCGAAAAGTGCGGTTGGCATAATTACGACGTGCTGGCCACCTTCCCCGGCCAGAAGCTCGAAGGCGCGGTATTCCGTCATCCCTTCGCCGAGCGTGAGTCGCTCGGCATCCTGGCCGATCACGTCACGCTGGCACAAGGCACCGGCGCGGTCCACACCGCCCCCGGACACGGCCAGGAAGATTACGTGGTGGGCAGCCGCTACGGCATCGCCACCTATTGTCCGGTGGATGCCGCCGGCCGCTTCTATCACGCTGAAGGCGCCGCCGGTCGCTTGCCCGAAGAACTCATCGGCAAAACGGTCTGGGAAGCGAATCCCGTCGTGATCGAAATCCTGCGCGCGCACCACGCGCTGCTGCATACCGAAAAAATCGATCACAGCTATCCGCATTGCTGGCGCTGCCACAAGCCCACCATCTTCCGCGCCACCGAACAATGGTTCATCGGCATGGACCGCAACGATTTCCGGCAGCAGACGCTCGAAGCCATCCGCCGCGTGCGCTGGATGCCCGAATGGGGCGAGGAGCGCATCTCCAACATGATCGCCACGCGTCCGGACTGGTGCATCTCGCGCCAGCGCGTGTGGGGCGTGCCGATCATCGTGTTCTATTGTGAAGGCTGCCGCGAGCCGGTCACCGATCGCCAGATTCTCGACAACGTGGTGAAGCTGTTCGCCGAGCACACCGCCGACGCCTGGTACGATCGCAGCGCGGCCGAATTGCTGCCGCCCGGCTACGTGTGCACCAAGTGCGGCGGCGCCGAATTCAGCAAGGAAAGCGACATTCTGGACGTCTGGTTCGATTCCGGATCGAGCCACCTGGCCGTGCTCACCGCCGCGAACGATCTGCCTTGGCCGGCGGATCTCTACCTGGAAGGCGGCGATCAGTATCGCGGCTGGTTCCACAGTTCGCTGCTGGTGGGCGTGGGGCTGAAGGGTGGCTCGCCGTACCGCTCGTGCGCACTCAACGGCTGGGTGCTCGATGGCGATGGCCGCGCCATGCACAAGTCGCTCGGCAACTCCATCGAGCCGGAAGAGATCATCCAGCATCACGGTGCGGACCTGATCCGGCTGTGGTCCGCCTCGGTCGAGTTCAACGAAGATGTGCGCGTGTCGGAGACCATCCTCACCCGTTTGCAGGAGGCCTACCGCAAGCTGCGTAATACGTTCCGCTACACGCTGGGCAACCTCGCGGGATTCGACCCGGCCACCGGCGCCGTGCCCGCCGCCGAACTGCTGGAACTGGACCAGTGGATCCTGTTCCGCGCCGAAGAATTGGTCGCCCACTGCCGCGCCTGGTACGACGAATTTGCCTTCCACAAGGTTTATCGTGCCCTCTACGACTTCGCCACGGTGGACCTGAGTTCGCTTTACTTCGACGTGCTGAAGGACCGGCTCTACACGGCCGCCACGAAATCGCACGCGCGCCGCAGCGCGCAGACCGCGCTCTATCGCCTGCAGTACGCGCTGGTGCGGCTGGTCGCGCCCATCCTGGCATTCACCGCCGAAGAGGTCTGGGCGCACATGGGCCAGAAAGGCAGCGTTCACCTGGCGCTGTTTCCCGAGCCGGCTGAGCTGACCGAAGGCCTTCCCGAAGCGAACCGGAAACGGGCGGAGAACTGGGACCGTCTCATCAAAGTGAGGGAAGACGTGCTCAAGAGCCTCGAGGAGGCCCGCCAGGGCAAGTTCATCGGTGCGCCCCTCGAGGCACGGGTACGTTTGACCGCGAACGGCAATCTGTATCCGCTGCTTCAGGAGTATGCCCTGGAACTGCCGGGATTATTCATCGTCTCGCAGGTGGCGCTCGATCAGAAGCCCGGCGAGGAGATCGCCGTAGCGGTCGAGCGCGCCGACGGCCAAAAGTGCGAGCGCTGCTGGAAGTACACCACCGATACGGGGTCCGATCCGCAATTCCCCACCATCTGCGCGGCCTGCGCCGCCGCGGTGAAAGAGATGCTCCATGGTTGACGGCCGCGTGAAAGCCTACGGCCTCGCCGCCGCCGTATTCTTCGTCGACCGGCTCACCAAGTCGCTCATCGAGGCGCACGTCTCGACGTTCGATGTGCACACGGTCATCCCCGGCTTCTTCGATATCGTGCACTCGCAGAATCGCGGCGCGGCCTTCGGGCTGATGAACGATTCCACCTCTGCCTGGCGGACCGTGTTGCTCGTGGCGTTCTCAGCCGCGGCGCTGTTGCTGGTGGCCGGGATCCTCTGGCGCGCCCCGCGGCTCGACCGTTGGACCACCACCGGATTGGCCCTGGTGCTCGGCGGCGCGGCCGGCAACCTGTTCGACCGCATCGTGTGGGGCCGCGTCACCGATTTTCTGGAATTCTACATCCGCGATTTGCATTGGCCCACGTTCAACGTGGCCGACTCCTGCATCGTCATCGGCAGTTGCATGCTGTTGCTCGAACTTTTGAAATCCAAACGCCAGCCGGCGCAAACCTGATGTTTCCTCAGCTCTTTCATATCGGAAGTTTTTCGCAATCCACTTACGGAGTGCTGGTGGCGCTCGCGTTTCTGTCCGCGTTGGCGGCGGTCTCGCGCCTCGCCCGCCGTGACGGCCTGAATAGCGACGCGGTGGTCAACCTCGGCATCCTGTGCGGCCTGTGCGCCATCGTGGGCGCCAAGATCATGATGTACCTGGTCGACATTCCCTATTACCTCGATCACCCCGGCGAGATCATCTCCATGGAGAGCCTGCGGGCCGGCGGCGTCTTCTACGGCGGCTTGATAGCGGCGCTGATCGCGTCGGCTATATACATCCGCCGCCACCAGCTTCCGCCGCTGCGCACTGCGGATGTTTTCGCTCCGGGCATTGCATTGGGCCATGGCATCGGGCGCCTCGGCTGCTTTTCGGCGGGCTGCTGCTGGGGCTTGCCGACCAAGCTGCCATGGGGCGTGACGTTCACCAATCCGATCGCGAATCAAACCGTGGGCGTGCCCTTGGGCATCAAGATGCATCCCACACAACTCTACGAATCAGCGGCCGAGTTCATCATCTTCGGCGTCCTGTACTGGCGCATCCGGCGGCCGCACGCGCCTGGCACGATCATCAGCCTGTACCTGATCCTGTACTCCATGGCCCGCTTCCTGGTGGAGTTCGTGCGCTACCACGAGCAGCGCAATCCCTTCGGCGGTCCGCTCGATACCTCGCAATGGATCTCGCTGGCCCTGGCGGCTCTTGGCGCCGCGTATTTCGTGCGGCATCGCAGGCAGGTGGTACCGGCGGCTGCTCACTAGCGGCAGCTATCCTTGTATAACATCAACCGCCCTTCCCGATTTGCCATGCTATGGTGAATCTGGATTGGAGGGACTATGCCCTTTTGCCGCCAGTGCGGCGCCCGCCTGATCGGCCCGTACTGCGCCGACTGCGGAATCCCCGCGCCCCGCAGGTTCAGCCCGCTCATCTGGGTGCTGGCCGCCATGTTTGGGCTGTTTGTGCTGGGCGGCGGGCTCGTCCTGGTTCACCAGGCGAAACACGCCGGCGTCGACGCCCGTTTGATGCGCAACAATCCCGGCCTGGCTACCGCCAAACTCCTTGCTGCCACCAATCCGGACATCGAGATCATTTCCACCGATGAAGACAAGGGAAAGGTAACCATCCGGCAGAAGTCCACCGGCAAAGTCATCACCGTGGACCTCGATAAGATGAAGCAAGGGAAGATTGCCTTCCACGACGGCGAAGCGTACCCGGGCGCGCACTAACTGCATTAACCCGCGCGCTTGTGGTAGCCTTCACACTGGCCGCGCGTGCTCTACCCTGGAATCATGCTGAAACTTCCGATGCGGCTCGTGTTGGCGTCCCTCATCGCCGCCGCCGCGGCTGCGGCGCCGGTGCGGATCTTGATCGCCTACCATTCGCAAACCGGCAACACTGCGAAACTGGCCGCCGCCGTGCGGGATGGCGCTGCTGCAGTCCCGGGCGTCGAGGTTTTGCTACGGTCCGTGAGCGACGCCGGGGCGGAGGACATCGCCAAATCCGACGGCATCGTGGTCGGCACGCCCGTGCATTGGGGCAATCTCTCCGCGGAAGCCAAGCGTTTCATCGATCGCATCGCCGAGGTGCTGGGCATGACGGGCAAAACGCTGGGCGAAGGCCGCACCGCCGGCGTATTCTGCACCGCTGGAACTGTCTCCAATGGCCAAGAAATGGCGCGGCTGGCGGCCATCGCGGCTTTCCTCGATATGCGCTTTATCGTGGTCGGCGGCGTCAACGACGCCGGGTACGGATCGCTCGGCCCGCAAGCCGTGACCGGCGGCTCACCGCCCGGCATCAGCGACCGCGATCGCGCCGAGGCACGCCGCTTTGGCGAGCGTTTCGCCCGTCTCACGCTGCAGTTCCGTGCGGGTGCCAAACCATAGGCCGGCGCTCGACTACTTTGCTTCCCGGCTGCGCAGCAGACCCACAATCTCCCCCGCGGAAGGAAAGCGGCCGCTCTGCTTCTTCGAATAGATCTGCTCGCCGTCTGCGAAAACATCAAGCGAGCCCGGCGATCCCATCCTAATGCGCGCGGGAATCTGCAATTCCCGCTCGATGCCCTCTTTCAGGCTCACGGCCTGCGCCTTGATGTCTTGTCAAAAGAAGCAACGTTTGATCTGAACAGTCATACCGGCCTTTTTCGCGATTGTATCAATTTGGCGGGCTATCGCGAGTTCTTCTGCCCGTACATCAGCTTATCCGCGCGCCCCAACAATGCGGCCAGCGTCTCGCCGGGCTGCCATTCGGTCACGCCCAGCGCCGCATCCACCTGCACCTTCCGTTTCGCTCCGCCGTCTTCCACTATGTACTGGCCGAACACCCACTTCCTGACGCGCCCGGCGAACTCGTGGGCCTCTTCCAGCGAAGTGTCCAGCACCACTACGAACTCATCTCCGGCCCACCGTCCCGCACAGTCCGTGGCGCGGAAGACCCCTTTCAATTCGCCTGCGAATTGCTTCAGCAACTGGTCGCCCGCCAGGTGCCCGTACCGGTCATTGAGTTTCTTGAAGCCGTTCAAATCCAGCATCATCAAACAGAAGCGCCGTTTCTGCGCCAGCCGGAATTCGAGCGCCGATTCGATCCCCTGCCGGTTGGCCAGCCCGGTCAGCCGGTCGACCACCGCAATCCGCTCGACTTCCTCGATCCGCGCGCGGCACAGCTGCACCTCCGCGCGCAGTTGCGCCACGGTCTCTTTGCCGTCCTGCGCCATTTCCTGCACGCAGCTCTTCAATTCCGAGGCGCTCGTCAGCAGCGAAGCCCGGACCTCCTTCAGGTCGTGCAGATCCGCCATCTTTGCCAGCCGTGCCGAGAGCGCCTGAAACCGTGCCTGATAACGCGTGTCGCGCTCCCCTACTGCCTCGGCCGTGCTCGCCATCACCAGCAGCAGTTCTTTGAACTCCTTCGTGCGCTGCCGGTAATACTCCGTTGCTTCCAGTCCCCACTTCTCCAGTTCCTGCTCCACCTGCGCTTCGGTTTCGAGTATCTGCGGCGGCGTCACCACCGGCGAGAGCTTCTCGAGCACACGCGACAGGTTTTCGAGTAGCGCCGACCCCACCGGCGGGCAGGCCTGAACGCTCGTCGACCCTATGGCGGCCAGCACCCCGCGGTAGCACTCCAAAATGCAGTTCAGCAGTTCGTCACGGTCTGACTCCAGGTACCTCTTGATGGAGATCACACCTCTCTATATCGGCACTTTGGACCCTCATCTTGAGTCCCGGCTCGCTCCCGTTTCCCAGGCTAGTCTAGAACCGGAAACCAATGTCGCCGGTCAGCAGGAACCATCGGTCTCTGGCGTACGTGCCGTTCGCCAGCATCACCCGCGGCGTGGCTCCCAGCCACAAGTGCCGCCGGTGATCGAGAGCCATGGCGGCCGTCCACTTAATGTAACCGCCGAAGGCATCATGCCCGACTGTGTTGCCGCCGTTCTCATACAGTCCGCCGATGCCGGCCGACAACTCAAACCGGTCATGTTTCAAAGGCAGAATGAACCGGACTCCGAACGGCACCCAGATAAACCGGCTGCTGAAGGTGTAGCACCCGTTGGCGCCGCAGTAGCCCGGCACCGGGTTGATGCCCCCAAACACCCCCGCCTCCGGCTCGAGCCATGCCTTCACGCGATACCCGTATGTGGCGCCCAGACTCACCTGTGTGTCGTACGGATCGTACGACCCGAGCCCCCAGGTGATGCCTCCGCTGAACGTGAAGTCGTTTCGTTGAAAAGACTGCGCCTCCACCGGCAGCGCGAGAAGGCAGAGCAGCACGATGCTTCGCATCACTCACCCATAGCAATCCGATTGCCGCGGGAGTACGGTCGGTGGTAGAATGCCTACCATCGGCAGATCGGAGGCATCCGAAACATGAACTGGCGAAGACGGCGGCGCGAGAACGATCTGGAACGCGAGCTCCGCGCGGACCTGGAGCTCGAAACAGAGGAACAGCGGCACA
>DATKNQ010000268.1:0-12999 GCA_035541265.1 Bryobacteraceae bacterium | reverse complement strand
GTGGCCTTCCTTGCGGATCTGGTTGTACACGTTGCGCACCGTGTTGCTGGGGATCGCGAAACCGATGCCTTCGTTGCCGCCGGACTGCGAATAGATCATCGTGTTCAAGCCCACGACCCGCCCGCTCATATCTACCAGCGGGCCGCCGCTGTTGCCCGGATTGATCGAAGCATCTGTCTGGATATAGATCATCGGGCTGTCGGGCTTCAATTGGCGCGCTACCGCGCTCACCACGCCCAGGCTCGCGGAATTCTGCAGGCCCAGCGGGCTGCCGAAAGCCATCACCAGTTGCCCCTGCCGCAGCTCGCGCGAATCGCCCAGCGCCAGGGACGGCAGGCCCTGCGCATCGATCTTCAAGACCGCAATGTCGGTGTCGCGATCCTGGCCCACGATCTTGGCATCCAGCACCTTGCCGGGCGGATCCACAGCGGACGGGCCCTGCCGGGAGCGATGCTCCGGGATCGACAATTGCACGCGAATGCGGCGTGCGCCCTGGATGACGTGCGCGTTGGTGATGATGTAGCCATCCGGTGTCATGATGACGCCCGATCCGGTGGCGCGCTGCTGCACCAGCAGGCTGGCGTTCCCGGAATCGGAATCATCACTGAACCCGTAGCCGTTGGTCACGATTTTGACGACCGACCGGTTCACGACTCTGGCCAGCACTTCGAGCGACAAACTCAGACTTTGCACTGCCTCGAGTCTATGCTCCTGAGCGAAACCCGGACCCGTCAAAACCGTCAACATCACGCAACGGACTATCGCCGCTCGAGTACCCATGTGTTTCCTCGCAAGTAATCCACCGTGCGCAGCACCGCTTCCCGGATGGTCAGCTTCGGCCGCCACCCCAGCCCGCGCATGCGTGAGCAGTCCAGAAAGATGAACGGGCTGTCGCCGATCCAACCGCGCTCGCCGCCCGCGTAGTGCAGCTCCGGCGCACAACCCAGCCGCTCCGCGATCCAGCCGATCGAGTCGTTTACCGTGCAATACTCATCCGTGCCCAGGTTAAACAGGTTCAGCTTTTTCCCGCCGCGCTCGATAGCCGCCAGCATGGCGTCCACACAGTCGCCCACGTACAAATATGATTTACGCTGGCGGCCGTCTCCTAATACATTCAGATGCCGGGGATGTTCCCGAAGTTGCTTGTAGAAATCGAGCACGTGGCCGTGCGTGTAGCGTTCGCCGAGGATGGACACGAAGCGGAAGATGTATGCCTGCATATCGAAACCTTCGCAATACGCGGCAATCAGGGCTTCCGCGGCCAATTTGGATGCGCCGTAGAGCGACGTCTGCACGGGAAATGGCGCGTCTTCCGGCGTGGGAAAAACGGCTGGCTCGCCGTATACCGAGCCGGTCGACGAGAAGGCCATGCGCCGCACGCCATTCGCGCGCATGGCTTCGAGCACGTTCGATGTGGCGATGGTATTCTGTTCGAGATCTTTGCGCGGGTGTTCCGGACCGAAACGCACATCCGCGTTAGCGGCCAGATGGAACACGAATTCAGCGCCCTCCATCGCGCGGTCGAGCGCCTCGCGATCGAGCAGGTCGCCGTGTTCCAGCTGGAAGCGCGTCGAACCCAGCGCCTCCCGCATGAACTCCGGCTGGCCGGTGGAGAAATTGTCGAAGCCGGTAACCGAATGCCCATCGGCGAGCAAACGGTCCACCAGGTTACTGGCTATGAAGCCGGCCGCGCCGGTAACCACTATCTTCAATGCGCACTCCCGTTCAGTTGCGGTGAAATCCGCGGATGCGGAAAATGTCGATCACGTTGCGCAGGTTGCCGCTGAGCAACTCCAGGCGGCTGTCGCCGTCGTCATGCCAGCGGATCGGCACCTGCTGGATGCGGTAGCCCAGGCGCCGCGCCAGCACCAGGATCTCCACATCGAACATATATCCGTCGATTTGTTGCCGGCTGAAAATGGCCTGCGCGGCCGTGCGTGTGAAGAATTTGAAGCCGCATTGCGTGTCGGTGATGCCTTCGAGCCCCACGACGGCATGCATGAATAAGCCGAAGCCTTTGCCGCCGAGCTGTCGGTAAAGCGGCTGGCGGCGCTCGATCTCGGAATCGCGCATGGCGCGCGAGCCGATCACCACCTCGTAGCCCTGGTCGAGCCACGCCTGCATCTTGGCGAATTCCTCGATGGGGACTTTGTTATCGGCGTCGGCATATCCGGCGATGTCGCCGCGCGCCAGCGCCATGGCTTCCCGCACGGCGCGGCCCTTTCCGCAGCGTTCCTGGTTGCCGATCACGCGCACGGGCTCACCTTGCCTGGCGGTTTCGAGTGCTTTTTCGCGAGTGCCATCGTTGCCATCGGCGGCCACGATCAGTTCGTAGCCGAGACCGCGCGAACGAAAGTAACTACCTGTCTCGCGGATGGTCGCGGCAATCGTGGCCGCCTCGTTATATGCAGGCAGAATTAGAGAGACATCGCACAAGTCAGTTATTCTAACAGGTGGACCGCAAATGGCTTTGAACGCCGCAATCATCGGCTGCGGATTGATCGGGCGGAAGCGCGCGCAAGCGCTGGCCGGCTTCCGGCTGGCGCTGTGTTGCGATACCGATGCCGCACGCGCGCAGCCGTTGGCGGCCGAGCACGGTGCGCGTGTGGAGACCGACTGGCGCACGGCGGTGACATCGCCGGATGTCGACATCGTGATCGTCGCGACCACCCACGACATGCTGGCGCCCATCGCCGCCGAGGCCGCGCGCGCGGGCAAGCACGTGCTGATCGAGAAACCGGCCGCCCGCCGTCCTGACGAGCTGGAGCCGGTGGCGGAGGCCGCGCGCCAGACCGGCGCCCTGGTGCGCATCGGATTCAATCACCGCTACCATCGCGCGTTCCAGAAGGCGCGCCAGGTCTACGAATCCGGCGCGATCGGGCCGCTGCTGTTCATCCGTGGACGCTACGGGCACGGCGGCCGCCCCGGTTATGAGCGCGAATGGCGCGCCGATCCGGCTGTCTCGGGCGGCGGCGAACTGCTCGACCAGGGCGTCCATCTGATCGACCTCGCACGCTGGTTCGCGGGCGACTTCACGCGTATCACTGGCCGCACACCAACGTACTTCTGGAACATGCCGGTCGAGGACAACGCTTTCCTGTTACTCGAAACCGCCGACGGCGAGATCGCGTTCCTGCACGCAAGCTGGAGCGAATGGAAGAATCTTTTCTCGTTCGAAATATGCGGACGTGACGGCAAACTCGAGATCACAGGACTCGGCGGCAGCTACGGAACCGAGCAGCTCACTTACTACAAAATGTCGCCGGCCATGGGACCGCCCGAAGCCACGGCCTGGGAGTATCCGATGGCGGACAATTCGTGGCAGACGGAATTTGCTGAGTTTCTGGAAGACATCCGCCTCGGCCGCCAGCCGCGTCCGGGCATTGCCGACGCGCAGGCGGCACTGCGCATCATCGAATGCGTGTACCGGGAGAACGGCAGATGATCATCACACGCAGCCCGTTGCGCATTTCGTTGGGCGGCGGCGGCACGGACCTGCCCTCCTATTACCGCGAGCACACCGGCTTCGTGATCTCCGCGGCCATCGATAAGTACGTCTACATCACGCTGCATGAGACTTTCTCGCAGGAGTTACTCATCAAGTATTCGCAGATGGAGCTGGTCGAAACCGTCGACCAGGTGAAGCATCCCATCGTGCGCGAAGCGCTGCGCCTGGTGGATGTCGGCCCGCAGCCTTACCTGGAAATCGTCAGCATGTCAGACATCCCGGCCGGCACGGGCTTGGGTTCGTCCGGTAGTTTTGCGGTCGCGCTGCTGCGCGCCCTGCACGCCTGGAAGAAGAATCCAATTCCGCGCCAGGAACTCGCGGAGCAGGCCTGCCACATCGAGATCGACCTGCTGCACGAACCGGTGGGCAAGCAGGATCAGTACATCGCTTCGTACGGCGGCATCGCCTGTTTCCAGTTCCAGCCTGATGGCCACGTGGATGTCGCGCCGCTGCAGCTCGCGAGCGAAACGCTCGCCAATCTGGAAGACAACCTGCTGATCTTCTTCACCGGCTTCACGCGCTCCGCCTCGGCGATCCTTGAAGAGCAGGACACCCGCACCCGCCAGCACGATGCCGATATGATTTCGCAACTGCACACGGTGAAGCAACTCGGCTGCGAAAGCAAGGCCGCGCTCGAACGCGGCGATCTGCGGCGCTTCGCCGAATTAATGCACGTGCATTGGGAACACAAGAAAGCGCGCTCGCGCTGCATGACGAATACGCACATCGATGAGTATTACGAACTGGCGCGGCGGCACGGCGCGCTGGGCGGCAAGCTGATCGGCGCGGGCGGCGGCGGTTTTCTGATGCTCTACACCGAAGACAAGACGCGCTTACGGCATGCCATGCGAAGCGCGGGGTTGCGCGAGGTGCGGATGCGCTTCGATTTCCAAGGCACCACCGTGCTGGCGCAGTCGTGAGCGCGGTGCTGCCGGTGGCGATCCTGGCGGGCGGCTTGGGCACGCGCCTCTACCCGCTCACCGAGCGCATCCCCAAGGCGCTGGTCGAGATCAACGGCGCGCCGTTTCTGGCGCACCAGTTGCGGCTGTTGCGCTCGCGGGGCATCGAACGCGTGGTGCTGTGTATTGGACAGCATGGCCAGCGCATCCGCGATTATGCGGGCGATGGCGCGCGTTTCGGGCTGGCAGTCGAATACTCTCCCGATGGGCCCATATTGTTGGGTACTGCCGGCGCCATCCGCAACGCGCTCCCGATGCTGGGCGATGCGTTCTTCGTCTTGTACGGGGACTCGTACCTGCCGTGCTCGTATGCGGATGTCCAGGGCGCCTTCGAAGATGCGGGACAGCCCGGACTGATGACCGTCTATCGCAACGAGGGCCGCTGGGATGCGAGCAACGTCGACTTCTCGGACGGTCGTATCCTAGCCTACGATAAGAAGAACCGGACGGCCCGCATGCAGTATATCGACTATGGCCTGGGCGTATTCAGGCGCGAGGCATTCGAAGGCGCACACACCGATCTTGCCGCCGTCTATGCCGGCTTACTCAATAACAATAAACTGGCGGCCTTCGAAGTTCACGAGCGGTTCTACGAGATCGGCTCATTCGACGGAATCCGCGAACTGTCCGGCTACCTACGATCATGACTTTTACCGAAGAGTATCTTGCCGAGTCGGCCGAGATCCTGCGGCGCCTGGATGCCGGCGCGATCGAGAAACTGGCGAACCTGCTGGCCGAGGTGCGCGCGCGTGGCGGCCGGTTGTTCATCCTGGGCGTGGGCGGCAGCGCGGCGAATGCGTCGCACGCGGTGAACGATTTCCGCAAGATCTGCGGCATGGAAGCCTACGCGCCGACCGATAATGTCTCCGAGCTCACCGCTCGCACTAACGACGAAGGCTGGGCCTCGGTGTTCGATGCGTGGCTGCGCGTGAGCCGGTTACAAGCCGCCGATGGCGTACTCGTGTTTTCCGTGGGCGGAGGCAATCGCGAAAAACAGGTCAGCCCGAATCTGGTTTCCGCGCTCGAATACGCCAAGTCCGTGGGAGCCGCGATCGGCGGCGTGATCGGACGCGCCGACGGCTACACCGCGCAGGTTGCGGGCGCGTGCGTCATCGTGCCGCAGGTAAATCCCGCGCACGTGACCCCGCACGCCGAAGCTTTCCAGGCTGTGGTGTGGCACCTGTTGGTGACGCATCCCGTGCTGAAGACCGCCGAGACGCGCTGGGAATCGCTGCGATGAACCGTGCGGTGTTCCTGGATCGCGATGGCGTGCTGGCGCGCGCGCTGATTCGCAACGGCAAGGCCTATGCGCCGGTCACGCCGGACGAGATGGAGATGGCCCCCGATGCACCCGCCGCCCTGGCGCGGCTGAAGCGCGCCGGCTTCCTGCTGGTGATGGTGACCAATCAGCCGGATGTAGCGCGCGGCGTCACGCGCCGTGAGGATGTCGAGAGCATGCACGCCACTCTGCGCGCCGCGCTGCCCCTCGATGCCTGCTACGTCTGCTATCACGACGACGCGGCCCGCTGCGCGTGCCGCAAGCCGCAGCCGGGCATGCTGCTCGAAGCCGCCGCCGCGCACAACATCGATCTGCCAACCAGCTTCATGATCGGCGACCGCTGGCGCGACGTGGACGCGGGCGCCGCCGCGGGCTGCCGGACGGTGTGGATCGACCGCGGCTATCCGGAGCGCGCGCCGGAACATGCGCCGAATGCGCGCGTGGAGTCATTGGCGGATGCCGTGGATTGGATTCTGAGGGCGTTGGCGGGGTAAAGCAACATCCGTTCGGCTTCTGAGACTTCAAGCCGCCGCTGGTGTTTCCCTACTGCAGCACAACCGCGCTGGCCCCCGGCGCGGTGGCCAGGCATCCCTCACCACTGTGCCCGTTGTTTATGGCAGCCTTGATTCTTTCGGCCAACTGCGCCGGCGTGTACGGCTTCTGTATAAAGCCGGCGAGCTGCATCCCGCGGAATCGGTCCAATGCTTCGTTTTCTCCATAGCCGCTCGATAGGACAACCCGCGTTGCGGGCCAGCAGCGCTGGATCTCCTCTATGGCGTCGCGGGTGTTCATCCCCGGCATGGAAAGATCCATGAGGATCAGCGCTACCGGGCTGGCAGTCCGGCGCAGCGCTTGAATGGCGCCCAGCGCGTCGTGGGCCAGCAGCACGGTGTAACCGTACTTGCGAAGAACGGCCTGCGCCAGGACGCGTACGGCGCTCTCGTCATCCACCACCAGTATGGATCCCTCTCCCTGCAGATTCACTTCGACGCCCGCTCGCGGATCTTCGGTGCGCGCTGGTTGCGCCGTGGGCAGGAAGACCTGAAAGGTGGCGCCCATGCCCGGAGTGCTGGTGACCTGCAGCGCACCTTTGTGGCTGCGCACGATACCTAATGCGGCCGACAAGCCGAGCCCACGGCCCACAAACTTCGTCGTGAAGAACGGCTCAAAGATCTTGGCCCGCGTAGCCTCGTCCATGCCGACCCCCGTGTCGTGGACTTCGAGCACAACGTAATCCCCGGCGGCCAGATCCTGTCCGGAAGTGATGCCGGCCGGCGATTGATTCAGGCGCTGCAAACTGGTCCGCACCAGAACCGTTCCAGGCCGGTCGGGCGGGATCGCCTCCGCGGCATTGATCACCAGGTTCATGATCAACTGCTGCATCTGTCCGGCGTCTGCCTCGATGCGCGGCAAGCCCGGCTTAAGGTCGAGCCGCAAATCGACATTCTTCACGATCGATGAGCGGACCAGACGTTCGGCCTCCCGAACCAAGGTCGAGAGTTCCAGCCGCTCGATCACGAAGTGGCCCTTGCCCGCATAGGCGAGCATTTGCCGCGTGAGATGTGCGGCTTTTTCCCCAGCCAGGAAAACCTCCTGCAACTGAGCCTTCGCGGGATGTCCTGCGGGCAGAGAATCCGAAGCCAGGCTGGCATTGCCGAGGATGCCCACCAGCAGGTTGTTGAAGTCGTGCGCAATGCCGCCGGCCAGGATGCCCAGACTTTCGAGCCGCTGCGTGTGGCGTAACTGCTCCTCGTTTCGCTTCTGGTCCGTGATGTCCATGGCGATCCCGACCAGGCGGGTGGGCTTGCCTGTGGGATCCGAATATACGCTACCCCGGCAAAGCATCCAACGGATTTCGCCGCCGGCGTTTTGGTAGCGGAACTCCGCTTCGCACCGGCTGACCTGTTCCGTGGCGCGCCCCAGCGTGTCGCGCACGTGTTGACGGTCGTCGGGATGCACCAGGCTAAAGAAGGCTTCTTCGGTTCCGGCAAACGATCCTGGCGCCAGTCCGAAGATCTGTTCCAGTTCTAGCGACCAGGTTATCTTTTGTGTTTGCAGGCTGAAGGTCCAGGTACCGATGCGGGCGGCCTCGGGCGCCAGGCGCAGGCGTTCCTCGCTCTCGCGCAGCAGCCGTTCCGCGCGTTTGCGGTCCGTGATGTCATGGCTGAAAAGCGAAAGGCCCAGCTTCTGGGGATATGCGCAGGTTTCGTACCAGCAATCCAAGCGCGGGATGCAGACCTCGAAGCGCACCGGGACGTGCTCGTCAAAGGCCCGCTTCAGCTCCTGCCGCGCGCGCCGTTCCGCCAACTCCGGCCACGCGTCCCAGAGGCGCTTGCCGAGCAGTTCGGTTGCCGGCAGGAGCGTCAGCCTGGCCAGTTGCTCGTTGGCATGCACAAACTGCCAATGCTCGTCGAGCGACCCGACACCATCGGAGACCGAATTGAGGATCGTTCGCTCGCGGACGCGGGCGGCTTCGGCCTCGCTGTGAGCTGACAGCGCGTCGCGCATGGCGATGCGCATCTGTTCACCGAGCCAGCTTATGTAGAGTCCGTCGAGGAGGAAAAGGAATAGGTAGGGTGCATCCGGAAAAGCCAGTACGCGCCCACGGAGAAACACGCTGACAATCACCGCGGTGCTGAGAACTGTGGTGAACAGACCGGGAGAGAAACCGCCGTAAGCGGCCGCCGCCATGATGGGCAGGATGTAGACGATGTAAGGCGCGGAATTCGCAAATACCGGCTGCGCCAGAAAACGCAGCGCCGTGGCGGCCAGAATAGCTACGGCCGCGAAGAGATAGACCTGCCCTTCTTTTTGGCGCCAGGTAAACGGGTAGGGTGACGCAGCCATCATGACTGTCAGACTTCATACTAGAAGCATTCGCAAAATTAACTCGCGTACCGGATGGTTAGCGCGAGGCAGTTATCGATGTGCAACGCTGCCATGCGGGAAGCCGGTACAATCAGGAGGAAGGACCATGCCGGCCGCGCTCACGGAACTGCCGGCGCCGCCTCTCTCCCCCGATCCGCCACGCAAACGGTGGACGCGGCGGGAGTGCGCCGCCCTCGATAGCCTGCTCGATCCGCAACATCTGGAACTTGTGGAAGGGGAGTTGATTAGTAAGATAGGCAAGAAGCGCCCGCACGTAATCGCCTTGACCGTGCTGCAGGCTTGGGCGCTTCCGCATTCACAAATTCGAATCCAAAGACCCCCGCCAGCCCGGAACCCAATCTGATCGTTCTGAAGCAGGACCTCTCGCATTTCCAGTCGAACCCGCGCCCTGAGGATCTCCGGCTGGTGGTGGAGGTCGGCGATTCCAGCCTCAACTTCGATCTGACCGTAAAAGCCTCCCTTTACGCCAGAGCCGGCGTGTCTGAATACTGGGTTCTGGACGTGACCGGCCGGCGGATGTTCGTACACCGGAATCCACGCGCGGGCGAGTACACGGACGTGGCCGTCTACAGCGAGCAGGAAAGCGTGTCGCCACTGGCTGCGCCGGACGCCCGGTTTCCAGTAGCGCACGCCTTCCCTGTTCCGCCGGTGGCCTCACGGCCGCGCTCCTAGCGCCAGGTTCTCGGCCGGTGAGATGAAGGCCAGCAGCGCCCGGCGAATCTCCGGCGGAATGCTGAATCGATCGATTTCGTTCAGATCGCCGGCGGCGTACTTTACTTCCTCGCCGCTTATCGTAATGGCGATGAAGAGGTGCCGGGTCACCTCGTGGAACAGCCCGCGCGGCTCCTGCTTTTCGGCTTGAAAAGCCAGCGCGCGAACGGGCCGCTCGTCATCGGCCAGGCTGGCCTCGTAGGCCATGGCCACCTCGGTCGAGATGCGTTTCTCGTAATCGGCCTCGATGCGCCGCACCTTGTCCCGCCAAGAGATCTCCTGATAGACCAGCGCGGCGATCGCAAATAACAACACGAATTCCATGGGAGTCATCGATTGCGCTCCTGCGGGCACGGCCCGCGGTTAGCTGCGTTTCGCTTTCAGCTCCGCCAGCATCTTCTCGATCTGGTCTTCTTTTTCGAGCGCCGCCAGACGCTCGCTCACGTCGTCTTTGAACAACTCGGCCTTGGCCTGGCTGACGGCTTCACTGTGGCGGACCTTGTCCTGCATGCGTTCAAACGTCGCCGCGGTGGATTGCTCGCTGGTGGCGAACTGCGCGTCGTTGGCTTTAGCCGCGGCGCGCGCCCGGCGATGCTGCGCGATCAGCAGGTCCTTCTTGGCCTGCGCTTCCGCCAGCTTCTGCTCGAGCTTCTGCAGCGCGGACTTCAGATTCTCCACCTGCACCTTCTGATCCGCCACCTGCTCGCGGAAGCCGTCGGCCATGCGCCGGTAACTGACCGCACGCTCCAGAGCCACGCGCGCCAGGTCGTCCTGCTTCTTATCCACGGCCATCTCCGCTTTGCGGTTCCACTCCGCGGCTTTCTCCTCGCTTTCCTGCAGTTTTTTTTCGAGCACGTGCTCGTCGGCGATGGCGATGGCCACCTGCGTTTTGACCTGCATCAGTTGGTTCTGCATATCCAGAATCACCTGCTTGATCATTTTTTCCGGTTCTTCGGCCTTATCGATCAGGTCGTTCAAATTCGCCCGGATCAATGTGGATACTCTTTCCAGAAGTGCCATAATCGTTCTCCTTACTTGATGCGGGGCCGGGTCGCCGGCCCCGCGGCTGCTTACCTAAACCACTCCACCCTTGGTTGTGTCCTCCGGAGGCTTCGGCTGGTTGGCGCCGATTGTCCTGACCTTCCCTAATAACTCCGACATCTGCATGCCCGACAACGTTTCAAACAACGCCGGGATCTGCGCCGCCATGGCGGTCAGGTCGCCGGTGATTTTGTTCATTCCGGCCGCGTGGCCGTCGCCGGTGGACACGATGGTGATCTTGTCCACGTTCGCCAGCGGCGAAGCCAGCGCGCGTACGATCTCGGGCAATCCCGTGATGAGCTTGTCCACGACCGCGGCCTGGTTGTACTGCTGGTAAGCTTCAGCCTTCACGTTCATGGCCTTCGCCTCGGCCTCGCCCTTCTTGAAGATGATCTCGGCCTCGGCCTCGCCCTGCGTGCGGATGGCGGCCGCCTGGCCCTGGGCTTCCAGCTCGAGCTTCTGCTTCTGCGCCTCGGCCAGCGTTTCAATCCGGCGGCGTTCCACCTCCGCCGGCTTCAGCACCGTGGCGATCAACTCGCGCTCGCGGCGCTGGATCTCCGCATCCTGCACGGCCACTTCGTGCTCCTTCTGCACCTGCTGAATCTTGACCTGCTCGGCGATCACCTGCTGCTGCATGATGTTGGTCTGAATCTCGTACGCTTTGTCGGCCGTCGCCTGTTGCTTCTTCACCGTCTCGTTGTAGTTGGCCTTCTTGATTTCCAGATCGCGCGAAGCCTCCGCTTGTTTGGCCTGCGACAATGTCTCCGCCAGCACGCGCTCCTGATCGGCCTGCGCCTTGGCCACCGCGGCGGCGCGCGTCGCTTCGGCCCGCTTGATGGCCGTATCGCGCTCGGCTTCAGCCGCCGCCACATCGGCATCGCGCTTGATGCGCGCGACGTCCGGCCGACCCATGTTCGCGATGTAATCGTTCTTATCGCGGACTTCCTTGATGGTGAAAGAAATCACTTCCAGTCCCATCTTGTTCATGTCATCGGCGCAGGTGGACCGCATGCGGTCGCCCACCATTTCCGGCTGCTTCACGATCTCTTCCACCGTCAACTGTCCGATAATGCCGCGCAGATGGCCTTCCATCACCAGGCGAATCAGCCCTTCGCGTTCCTGATCGGTCTTGGTCAGAAACTGCTCGGCCGCAGTCTGGATGGATTCCGGATCGGACTTCACCTTGATCTGCGCAACGGCTTCCACAGTGACCGCCACACCTTGACGGGTGTAGAGATCCTGCTGCGGCGCGACGTCGAACGACATCAGCTCCAGCGATAACGAGCGATAGCTCTCGACCACTGGCCAAATCACCGTACCGCGCCCTTTCACGATGCGCGTGCCCTTGCGTCCGTAGACGATCAGGGCTTCATGCGGGCCGGCCTTGCGATAGAGCCGCGCCAGCATCGAGGCGATCAGTACGATCGCCAATAGCATTAGCAAAACGATCACCACTACCATGTCCTTCTGCATACTCTCCTCTTTCAACTGCTCAACGAATGCCGGGAGACAGGCCTCAGCCCCGCGTCATGTCCTCCCAGCGACGGACATACGCGATGCCCTTCTCATACCGCTGGACCACCACTTCGGTCCCTTTCGCGATGGCGATGCCATCCTCGCTGCGGGCGCCGGAGGCATGCCGCACGCCCGCTTGCGAGAAGACGATCTCGCCCGTGCCGCCCTCGCGGATCGGAATGCTCAGCTTGCCGAGCACGCCGATCATGTCGTAATCGGCCGGATCGAGCGCCTCTTCCCCGGAAGCCAGCTTGGCCAGAAACCAGAACACCACCGATGCTCCCCCCAGGCCGCTCAAGATCGCCACGCCCAGGGCCATCAGGAACCACACCGCGTAATAGCGTTCGAGCAGGTAACCCGTGCCGCCGAACCATGCCAGAAACGCCGTGATGGTGCCGAAATTCAACCACGGCACGCCTTCGGTCTCGCCCGCGGAGGCGTGCACGTGCGGCACGTGCACGTGGACGTGCGGGATATGAATGTGTGGCAGATGCAGATGCGCGCTGCCGGTCAACACCGACAACAGGCTGAGCGCCAGGCCCAGCAGGAAACAGATCAGATAAAAATCGGTCCATGTCATTGCGATCGCCTCCTCGATTTGGGCGCGGACTCTGCGGCCGGCCGCAGCACCTGCAGCAGGCGCTCCGCCAGCCCGGGATTATCCAGGATCGCGCCCAACAGCAACAGGCACATGCGCGTGTCGTCGTGACGCGCCGCGCGCAGCAGCGCCTGGCTCAGTTCCGGGTCGCTGCGGAACCGCTCCGCGCCGTTGATCAGCCACAAATTCAGTTTGTCCTCCAGGGGTCCCACGTCCGACATCAGTTCTTCCTGGTATCCCTCGGGATCGTCTACCAGGTAGCCCGGATGGACCTTATAAAACTTCGCCAGCAGCATGCGGCTGGAATTCGTCAGGTGCGGCCGCGCGCCGCTCTCGATCTGCGACAGGTACGCCTGGCTGATGCTCTGGCGCAGCTCTTTTTTGATGAGCCGGGCGACGTCTGACTGGGTCAGGGCGCCGGACTGGCCGCGCAGCGTGCCTTCGATTTCTCTCAAGTACCGGAGCTTTTCGCCTAGCTTCATATTGCAGATCGTTATCA
>DATKNQ010000267.1:0-2691 GCA_035541265.1 Bryobacteraceae bacterium | reverse complement strand
TGCCCCGGCGTCGCGAGCGCCCAGAAGCGTCGTCTGGCAAATTGCAGCTTCTTCGAGAACAGGATTCCGGGCGTGAGCAGCCTCTACCGGGCCCCCGTTTGCGTCATCTTCCAGATGGTAGATCGCAGTTCGTGGGACCACGAAACCAGATGTCCGTCCGGGGTCCAGGTCTCAAAGTGAAAGTCGCCCAGGAAATCCACCGGGATCCGCGTCATGCGCCCGGTGGCGAGATCCACCACGCCCGGCTGGAAAAACCACGAATCGAGCGAGGCCAATGGCTCGGCCAGCTTGCCATTACGAATACCGCTTGAAATGATCGCCGCATCGGCGAGGTGGAATGGGCCGTTGAGCGGAATCTCCCTTTCCCCGCCGCCGTTGAGCGGCACTTCCAGAAGCCGCGTTTTCCCGCTCTCGGCCATCTGCACTAGAAGAGACCGCCCGCCAGGCATCACCGAGACGGATTCGCCGGCGTGCACCTTCTGCGGTTGTCCGCCCGCCACCGCAATGGACCAGATGGTTCCCGCGGCGGCGCAGTAGAGCGTACTGCCATCCGGACTGGCGGCCAAAGATCGCGGCTCGCCTTTATCAAATGCAATGCGCCGCGTGACCCGGCCGTTGGAGAGGCTGGCGAGGGCCAGCGTGCGGTGGGGTTCCGGTCCGATGACAAATGCGATCTGACCCGGTCCGGCAGCCGTGGCGGGGGTGAAGGTTTCCTCGGTGGTGTTGACCAGAGGGACCGCGTCCTTTCCTTCCTCGAAAACCATCAATCGCGTTTGGCCCGCGCGCCGGGTGGGCGCAATTACCCGCCCATCGGAAAGCAAGAAGGATACCTTTTGTTTCCTGAACACAGCCTGGCTCGGTAAAGTCGCAATCACGGATGCCGGTCCGCCCGTGGGCGCTGTACGCAGGATGTGTACAGGCTCGTCCCACTCATCCAGGTAGATGGCGCCGTCCGGGCTGGTATCCAGGTATTGCACGAATTCCGATGAGCCAAACAGGACGCGCGGAGAACCGCGTCCCGAAGCGGGGAGTGATACGATGTCCGTCCGATCTTCCGCGGCTTTCGAAATGAGCACGGATTTGCCATCCCGGCTCACTGCCAACGCGCGGGCGCTGGAGTCGTCGCCGGCGCCGGTGGGGAGCCTGCCGATTTGCCCGCTGGCGAGATCGAGAATATAGACGTGAGGCACGCCCAGTTGGCCGGGGCCCAGCGGCTCGCCCAAGATCACTGCATGCCGGCCATCCGGAAACACGCGAACGTGCGCGAACGCCGACATTACTTTGATGGGGAAACCCTGGAGCCGACCGTTTTCGGGCCAGAAGCGATAGACCTGAAGCTCGCGCTGGCCGCTCAGACGCACGACTAACAGACTGCCATCGGGCAGCGGTTCCGGTTCCTCTCCGTCCTCCAGGACCGGTTGTTCCTCGCCGCCCAAGGCGGGCACGCTGTAAATGCCCAGGGGGATGTCCGCCTGGCGGTCGAAATAGATTCTGTTGCCGTCGGCCGACCAGTTCAGTTCCACTGCGGGCCCGGCGTTGCGTTTGTGGGTGAGGATGGTCCAATCACCCGTGTCGGGCTTCATCACCCCGACCTGGGTGAGGCCTCGCTCCATGGCGAGGAACGCAAGCGTGTGACCATCTGGCGATATGCGCGGCGCCATGGCGATCTCGGGGCCGCCTAACAGGACGCCTGCCCAGGCGGCTCCCGGACGGCTCGAAAGCTCGCGCCACCCCAGCAGCCCAATGCCCGCCAGCGCGAGCGCCACGGCCCACGTGCCCACCGGACGAAACCAACCGGCACGCCGCGGCTTTGGGGGCACCGCGGCAGCCGGTGGTGGTTCGAGTGCCCATACGAGCGCCGCTTTGAGATCGCGGGCCGTTTGGAACCGCTGATCGGGGTCTTTGGCCAGACATCGCCGGAGGATTCGATCGAGCGCCGGTGTCGTGGTCAGCAGCGCCGGTTCGCGCTCGAGAATCGCCGCCATCACGCTCGCCGAACTCTCGCCCTCGAACGGACGCTTCCCCGTCAGCGCCTGGTACAGCACACAACCGAAGCTGAACAGGTCGCTGCGAGCGTCGGCTTCCTTCCCTTGCAACTGCTCCGGCGACATGTATTGCGGGGTCCCCACGATGTGTCCCTGGCTCGTCACCTCCGTCAGCGTCGGATCGGTTTCGTTGAGCGCGGGGCTGCTTTGCTTGGCCAACCCGAAATCCAGCAGCTTGATTCCCTGTTTCGTGACCAGGATATTGCCGGGCTTCAGATCGCGGTGGGTGATGCCCTTCTGATGCGCGGCGTCGAGAGCATCCAGAATCTGCGTTGCGTATTCGACGGTCCTGTCGGGTGTAAGAGGGCCCTTTAGCGCCGCGCCCTCGACGAACTCCATCACCAGGTAGCCGGCGCCGTCAGGCAAAGTCCCAACGTCGTGAAGCTGACAAATATGCGGATGATTCAGCGCCGCCACCGCCCGCGCCTCACGCTTAAACCGCTCCGGTAGTTGCTCCCTGGCAACTTTGATCGCGACCAGACGATTGAGCCGCGTGTCGTGCGCCTTCCAGACCTCACCCATGCCGCCCGCACCGATGGGTGAAAGAATTTCGTACGGCCCGAGTTTATCGCCCGAAGCCAGTGGCATATTGGTAACAGACTGAGTTTATCTGATATAGGCACCCATGTCCTGAATCACGGCGCAT
>DATKNQ010000266.1:0-70827 GCA_035541265.1 Bryobacteraceae bacterium | reverse complement strand
CATCTGCGATACGCTCTCAGACCGCATCACTGGTTTCGCTCAACTGATTAAAGTCTACGGCCAGCCGGTTGAAGGTGAAGCGCGCTACTCACCCGCTGAAGTGGTCGATACGGAGGTGGTCCCAGTATTTGGTGATCCTGAATCAGACCGCATTTGCACCTCGATTGTGGAACGCCAGAATCTAACCATCAGAATGCAGATGCGCCGCCTAACGCGCTTGACGAATGCCTTCAGCAAGAAGTGGGACAACCTGTGGAGCGCCTATTGCCTGCACTTCGCATACTACAACTTCTGCCGGACGCACAAGACGCTCCGCATTACTCCGGCGATGGAAGCGGGCATTACAGATCATGTGTGGGGCTTGAAGGAACTGCTGGTCTAGTCGGACCAAATATCAGCGCCGAAAGAAGCTCCGCCGAGTTTTTATGTGGCAATCCCAATTGCTCTGCGATAAGCTTTGCTTGGATGAACCCGTAGATCCGAACTAGCATAAGAAAGGTACCTTCGCGCATGGAATCGGAATCCCCGGACGATACTAAGGTTGTTCTCGACAAACTGATCACTGAATCGGCAAACGTCCGAGCAATACTGCGCAGTGACTCGCTAGACGCGTGTTGGTCATTTAGCGTCTGCGGACGGTTGATACGGGATGGCGATGAATTGATATTGAATCCCTCAGATTCCGCCGATAGCGTAGACATACTGGCGCTAAAAGAGTCCGTGCTGCTTGCTTCGCCGTGTACGTTTATGCAGCCGATTGACTTCTCCGGGACTAGTTTTGGTAGCTTAGTAGGCAATCTCGATTTAAGCCTTAGCTTCTTATTGCCTGATGGATTAAGATTGACATTGTTAGGCATCGGGTAGTGACACTCCTTGCTTCGCTGTGCGCCGCGTTGTAGAATCTGCTACGGAATGGAACAGAAGCGCGCCGGGTGCTTTACGATTCTTGTCGGGGCAGTACTGCTTGGGGCCGTGCTAGACCGATGTTCGAGCAAGCCCAGTGAACCCGCTCCTGTTGTATCGACTCCGGCGACTCCGGCTCCTGCTGAACGGTTCGTGACGTATCCAATCGGGCAGGAGTTTGCACTCTACTATTAGTCATACACGGTGGTTGATGCGAAGTGGCTTCCATTGACGCACTTTGGGGGTATGTTAAATTCCGAATCGCCCTACAGGCCAGAAGCGCCGGATTCCCTGTATCTGGTTGTGAATGTCACTATTCGGAACACCGGTAACAGCGAAGGCAGCGACAAAGCTAGTCTTGTGCCACATTTTGAGTTGATTGATGGAATCGATGATCTTGTTAAGGGGAGGCGGAATCTGCCAGGGCGCGGAGACCCAGAGGTGGAGATGTACAACCAAAGCTTAAGGCAGTATTCGGGCTATGCGCTATTCCCAGATATTTTTACGATGCTCAATCCCGGCATGACGGCGCGCGGCACTGTCATCTTCGATGTTCCCCAGAATATCCATTACGCTCTCTACTTTGAAGGCGGGTACAAGACTGGCAACTCAGCATTGGTCATACTTTTCCCCGAAACGAGCTGATGCACAACCCGCCTCGCCGCGTCAAGCCCCCGCCGACAATCCTCAACGCACTTTTCAGGCACTACCTGGCTTTGTCCCTAGGCGGACGCCACAACATTATCGAGCGCGCCCTCCAAGTGCGGGTAACGAAAGGTATAGCCGGCGTCCTCCGCGGACTTGGGCAACACGCGCTGGCTCGCCAGCATCACATCCGACATTTCCCCGAACATGAACTTCAGCGTGAAAGCAGGCATCGGCACCACCGCCGGACGGCCCAGGGCGTGCCCCAAGGCTTTGGTGAAATCGGCATTGGTCACGGGATTGGGAGCGGTGCCGTTCACTGGGCCGCGCAGCGAATTCTCAATCGCATACTGGATGAGACCCACCAGGTCTTCCAGATGCACCCACGACATCCATTGATCGCCGTGCCCCATTTTTCCGCCCATACCGGCTTTGAAGGGCGGCAGCATCTTGGCCAGCGCGCCGCCGTTTGCGCCGAGGACCATGCCCGTCCGCAGTTTCACCAGGCGGATACCCAGCGACTCCGCCAGATCCGCCTCTTTCTCCCAAGCCACGCAAACTTCCGCCATGAAGCCGCTGCCCGGCCCCGACCCTTCCGTCAGAATCTCGTCGCCCCGCGATCCGTAGTAGCCAATGGCCGATCCGGATATCATCACGCTCGGACGCTGCGCCACTGTTGAAAGAGCTTGGATCAGGTGCCGTGTGCCAGATGCCCGCGTTTCGCGGATCCTCTGCTTCACATCATCACTCCAGCGTTGGGCGATCGGCTCGCCCGCCAGGTGCACCACCGCATCCGCGCCATCCAGACTTTCGGCGGGCGGCTGGCCTTTCGTCGCATCCCAAACGTACAACTGCACTCCCGGCGGCAGATTGGTTCCGGCATGCCGGCTCAAAACGCGCAGCTTGTGATTCGCCGCGCTCAGCGCCTTCATCAGCCGACGTCCGATGAATCCGGAAGCGCCGGTTATCGCGATGGTCATAAGGCTTAGGGTACCGTGAATCGCGCGTACCACGCACTGCTACACTTCTAAGGAACACGCGCAAAACGGGGCGTCCCGCGCCGCTTGGAAGCCGCGGAGTTCCTTTCCTGTATGGCGGCGCGGAAAAACTCGCCCCTTTGCGCTTTTGAGTTTGATGCTTCGGACCGTACAAGCAACGCGCTATGTCACGCCACTCCGTGAAGGCGGGTCGTTACCGGCGCTCGTCGAAGCCGACGATCTGGGACTCTACGTTTTGAAGTTCACTGGAGCGGGTCAGGGGCCGCTGGCGCTGGTGGCCGAAATCATTGCGGGCGGTATCGGCCGCGCGCTGGGTCTGAACGTGCCGGAACTGGTGCTGGTCGAGGTGGACGCGGCCCTGGGACGCAACGAGCCGGATGCCGAAATCCGCCAACTGCTGCGCGCCAGTGTAGGTGTGAACCTGGGCATGGACTTCCTGCCCGGTTCGGTGATGTTCGATCCGGCAGCCGGCGATGCCGCTTCTGCAGAACTGGCGTCCACGGCCGTGTGGTTCGACGCCTTCGTGACCAACGTGGACCGCACCGCGCGTAATCCGAACCTGCTGTGCTGGCACAAAGCGCTGTACTTCATCGACCACGGCGCGGCGTTGTATTTCCATCACAACTGGAAGGATCCGGCGTCGAGCGGCCGTGCCCGCTTTCCCGCCATCCGCGATCATGTGCTGTTGCCGCGCGCGGACTCGATCGAGAGCATCGATGCCGGCCTGCGCGCGAGACTGGGCGAGGCTCTTTTCCGGCAAGTGCTCGCGGATGTGCCGGACGCCTGGCTCCTGCCGGAGCCCGGCGCGGACACGCCCAGTGCCAAACGCGCCGGATATTTGGGTTTTCTGACCGCCCGGCTGGATGCTGCGGCGTCGTTCGTGGAGGAGGCTGTCCGTGCCCGACATGCACGCGTATGACTATGCCATCCTGCGGGTAGTTCCCTCCGTGGAACGCGAGGAGTTCGTCAATGCGGGTGTCATCCTGCATTGCCCGGAGCTGGCGTTTCTGGACTGCCGTATCGAATTCGATGAAGTGCGCCTGCGGGGCTTGTGTCCCGATCTGGACATCGCAGTGGTTCGGAGCCACCTGCAGGCATTTTCGAGGATTTGTACGAGCGACCCCGAAGGTGGACCGATTGCCAGACTCTCCCGTAGCGAGCGATTCGCCTGGCAGGTGGCGCCGCGCAGCACGATCATTCAGGTTTCCCCGGTGCACAGCGGCATGTGCGAGTCCCCCGGCACGACACTAGATGAAATCTTCCGCAGGCTGGTCCGAAAGTGAAGCGTGGGAAAAATCGTCAAACATCGCCGCCCGATGCCGCAAGCCCTATATGCGCAGTTATGTGTGGACAAATCCGCACAATTGTTGAGATTCTGCCCCTGATTCTGTTTCAATAGGTCAAAAGGAAATTGCGTATAATACGTTTATGTAATTTAATGGTACGTTCAGTACTTCTAATACTTCGCCGGCATGTGTACCCGGCGGGAGAGAGGGGGGTGACTGCACGATGGATTTAGCGAAGGCGCTTGCGGAACTCAGGCAGCAACGCGACAACATCGATCAGGCCATCATGAGTCTGGAACGCCTGGCTGCGGATCGTCCTCGAGGCCGGGGCCGGCCGCCCGGCCGCAAGAGCGGCAGCGGAAAGAAGCGCCAGGTGCATGCCGTCGCCAATGAAGGGAACAAGTCGGTTCCCGGCTGATTCTTCCTACGCAGACCTCAACAGCAGAAACTCAGACTCGGTATCGATCCTCACATTGAATCGAGGCGCTCTGTAACCCGGCTTACCCCGCCATCGTAGTGTGGATAAGTCTTGGCGTTTCCCATCAAACTTGGAGGGGAGAGATGAAACCGAAGCTGATTTCCGCGCTGCCGTTGCTGCTTCCGGCAGTGTGTTCGACAATCTTTCTTTCAGCGGCGGCCCGGGCGCAGAGTTTCTCGCTCACGGCATCGCCCGCTAGCGTCTACCTTGCGGAGAACGCGGCTGCCGGCAGCACGGTCACGGTTCAGCCGGTGAACGGGTTCAACGGCAACGTCACCTTCGCGATTTCGACGTTGCCGCAAGGAGTAATCGCACAGTTCAAACCTCCGTCCACCGCAAGCACCACAACTTTGGTGTTCGCAGCCGGTCCGGTGGCGGCGACGGGTGTCAGTACAGTAACTATTACCGGCACGTCCGGCAGCCTCACCGCGAGTATTTCCATTAGCCTGGCGGTGAGCGCCGCGACAGGTACCGGGGGCAGCGGCACGCCGGTGAATCTATCATCCTACTACGACGTCTATGGGATCTACAGTAACGGCACGCCGTTCACCACGGGCGGTCTCGACGGCGACGGATACGCGTATTCCGTCAACCTGCTGACGGAGTCCCGCATCTACAACGGTGTTCAATTCAATTTCGGGCCTGCGAACGCACTCGATACCGTGAGCGGGACGGGACAGCCCATCTTGCTGCCCGCCGGGCAGTTTGGCCACCTGATCCTCTTGGGTGCGGCGGTCAACGGAGGTCAAGCTCGCCAGATCATCAACGTCACCTACACCGATGGTACCGTCGCCACATATGTCCGCGATTTCAGTGACTGGTTCATTCCCGCGGAATATGCAGGTGAACATCAAGCGGTAGTTATGCCCTACCGCTGCGCGGATAATGGCCGTCTCGAACTGAATGTCTTTTATCTTTACGCCTATCCGTTTGCACTGGACGGGACCAAGACGGTGGAAAGCATCACCCTGCCGGACGACCGGAACGTGGTGGTGCTCGCGATGACGCTAACCGCGAACTGAAGCCTACTGCACGGTAACTTTGACGGTCGCGATCTTACGGCCATATTGGTTCGTGGCGTATAGGCCGTAGGTGGTCGTGGCCGCCGGCGTCACGACCGCACTGGTCCCCCGAACCGGACCGGCTTGCGGAGTCACGATCACGTAACTGGCGCCGCTAACGCTCCAGCTCAAAGTCACCTGCTGCCCCGCGCTGACGGCAGACGGATTCGCCGTAAAGCTGGCGACCGTGGGCACGGGCCCGGTGGGCACGTTCGACGGGGTGTAGATCTGGTTCATCAGGATCACATCGAAGTTCGATGCCGTGATACTCTTCAGCGCGCCGAGATCGTTGTTGTTCCAGTGGCTGTCCGGCATTCCCGTGATGTAGATCGCGCTGCCATTGTCGGCGAGGATCATTCCGTAGTGCTGTAACGCCGTGAGAATCACCTGGTTCGCGGGGGAAAACCCGGAGATGTCGAAGCTCGATTTCAGCCGCAGCCGCATTCCCATCGGCGGCGCGTTCGGGTCAGTCACGCTGGATGCCCAGTGAGTAGCCGGCGGGGTGAAGGCTTCCTGCGTGGTGGGAACCGTGAAGCGGAAGGCATGCTTGACGACACCCGCCGCTACCTCGTCGTAACGCACCAGGCCCGCAAAGACCGGCAGGCCGGCGGCGTCCGCCGATGTCCAGGTGTACGGGCGCTGTTCGTTGATGGTCATGTCCCAGATAGCCGAAGATCCGGCTGACCACCGGTTATTCGAAATCGAAGCGTTGTACAGCTCGTAGAGCCAGCAGCCTCCCTGGTCCAGGACCAGCACATGACGGTCGCCACTTCCCGGATTCGGGTAGCCCTCAATCAAGGCGTTGGCGGGGATGGGCATGGGCCCCGGGTCGCTTTCGCTGGGATACTCGGTCAATTTCACAGCCACTTTGGGCTGCGCGCCGGCCTCGATTTGATACGGGATGCCCATGCTCTGGCCGTTATAGAGCCCGGCGCCGAAATCGGGATGCAGGGTGGTATTCGCACCGATGTAGTTGATCAGGTTCGCCGAGTTTGGATCCACGGGCGCGTTCGATATGTCCGTGTTCCAAAGGCTGCTGGAAGGGAACGGCACGAAACCGTTCAGCGAAGCAAGCGGCCCCAGGCTCATGCCCGCACACGTCCCAGCCTGAGCGAATGCGGCGGATGAAGCACAGAGGGTGAGTACGCCTAGAACTAAAGTTCTCATAGGCGTATTCTACACGGGTCCGCCGGATTTCGCCCGTGGCCCCTGTGCCCCGTGGCCGGCTATAGCGTCGCGGGTGGCCTTCAAGGTATGTACCAGCGATTCTTTGGGCAGACTGCGCACGATGGGATCGATGATCCAGCGCAACGCCGCCGGGATGTCGCGCGTGAGAGAAATCGCGCGGCACTCGGCGTAGAGACCTTCGGCGCGCTGCTCGAATCGCCAGTAGGAGTTCAGGCGCCACAGGAATCCATAGCCTGAATCCGGCCGTTGCACGACTTCATCCGGCTTGCCGGCGTTGTCCACTTCCGCCGTCCGGGTCGTGTAGGAGCGGCAACCGCCGCGCTTGCTGTCCACAGTGAAGTAGTGGACGTCATGATCGGTGTCGAGCACCACGGTGATGATCTTCTTTTTGAGCACGCGCAGGTAGATCTGGAAGTCGTCGCCGGAGCGGGCGATGAGCTTCGAGGCGATCACTTCGGGGCGGTAAATCAGTTTGTGATTATCGTAGTCCTGGATGCGGGCCAGGGTGGCCTCCATGGTCGCGCCCGGAATCAGCACGGCTCCTATCCAATCGTGGATCAGTCCCGACTCCACCTTCAACGGCCCCTTGCCGTGCCAGAATTCCGCGGCGATCTTCCCTCCGCGCACCTGCCGGGCCCGCTTCGGCTCGCGATCCGACCACAGGAAGTCGCCACCGGCCACTGTCTGTTCCATCGCGGTTTCGGCTTCCTGAACGTATGTCTGAAATGCAAGAACGGTCTCCGGATTGAGCCGCACGGACTTGACGTCTTCGGACATCAACATCAGATTATCAGACCCTTGATTCTCTAAAGGTCCGGCGTCATAATTGGGCCATGCCGGTCATCGCACAGTTTGAAGAAGAAGCTACGGTCGGTGACGAAGTCGTCGATCGCGAGGAACTCAGCCGCCTGGCCAACTGGCACTGGGAAATGGAAGCGCCCGAGGAGACGCCGGCTGAGGATTGGTTCTGGGCCGAGGAAGAACTTCGCCGCCAGCGCCTGGCCGCCGGGTGCGAACCGGAAGAGGGCTGAGGCGCAGCAACTGGCGCTCTGATTACGCGATAATGAGGAGACTGGCCGGGATAGCTCAGCTGGCAGAGCGCTAGATTTGTAATCTTGAGGTCGCGGGTTCGATCCCCGCTCCCGGCTCCACGCTGCCTGCCGGATCAACCCGCAATTCCGCGCGCGGCGAGCCGGCCCGACAGAACGCAGCCACCCAGAAACGTTCCTTCGAGCGATCCCTTGCCGTGCATGCCGCCACCCCCGAACCCCGCGGCTTCTCCCACTGCGTACAGCCCTGGGATCGGCTGGCCACCGGCCGCGCGCAGTACGCGGCACGCGAGATCGGTCTGAATGCCTCCCAGGCTCTTGCGGCTCAGGATGAACTCGCGAATGGCGATCAGCGGGCGCGCCTTGGGATCGAGAATCTTCTGGAATTTGCAGGTGCGCACGCGGTCGCCGCGATAGGCGCGCGCGTTGGCGATACGCCGCAATTGCTCGTCATTGAAGTAGGCAGGGCCGCGCCCGATCATCTCGTCCCATGCGCGGATGCTGGCTGCCATGCTCGGACGGTCGATCGTCAGCCCGTACAGGCTTTTCTGATCCATGCGCTCCATGAGATCGTCCAGATGGTCCGACACCACGAGGTCGTCCGGACAATCGCGGATCAGCCGTTCGACCAGGTCCTTGTTGCCGAACACCAGGCTGGCAGCCAGCGCGAGCTTCTTCCTGTAGCGGAACGCGGTCATGTAATCGCAGCCAGATACGGCCAGTTCCTTGATGGCGATCTTCCAATTCATCACCTGCCAGGAATATTGGCCGGGCTGCGCGAGCACGCTCGCCACCAGACGCCGCGTGTCGCCATAAACCGGCATCGGACCGGGGTGCATGATGCGCTCGCCGCGCGCATTCAGCCAGAGAGCCGAGCGCGGCGGCACGAGACTCAAGCCATCATTCGGACGGCGTTTCGCGGGATGGTGCACGCCCGCAGCGTAGTGCCACTGCAGATCGAGATGCGTGACCGCGCCGCCCAAGTCCCCGACCTTCGCGTGCAGCATGCCGTCACCGTAGCGATGCGCGCCGTTGAGCAGCTTGCGCGGCGGATCTCCCCACGGCCTGTACCAGTGCGCGCGCACGCAGCTCAAATCGCCGCCGCAAATGCCGCCAGAGGCGATGATCACGTGCTCGGCCCTGACGCGGATCTCCCCGCCGCCCTCCATCGCACGGCCATGAATGCCCGTGGCGCGGGCGCCGGCCATCTCGATGCCGGAGACTTCGGTATCGAAGAGCAGATCCAGATTCGCGCGCCGTGGGTGCGCCTCGAGCGCGTCGCGCAGCCGCGCGATGATTTCATGGCCGGTGCCCCAAACGATATGCCAGCGCGGCACGCTGTTACCGGGAGCGTCGACGCCGCGCTCGGGCCAGTTGACCAGCGGCAAGAACTCGATCTTCTTCTGGTCGAGGAACTCGAAGATATATTCGCGAGAGTTCTCGCAATAAAAGCGGCCCCAGGCGCGCGGCCAATCGTCGCCGGGACCGTAGTCCGCAACGCTCTGCCAGTCGCGCCAGGCGAGTTCCGGAGAATCCTGGATGTGCAAGCGGCGTTGGTGCGGCGTGCCGATCAGGTGGATGCCGCCGAACGATTCCCTGGCTAGCCCGCCGAAGTTCTCGGGACGGTCCTTGTCGATGAGCAGGACGCGCCGTCCGCAGTCGAGCAACTCGTACGCCGCGACAATACCCGCGAGGCCACCGCCGGCGATGACAATTTCGGTTTCGCGCAACGTTGCGCTATCCATGGTTTGTGATGGATATAATAACCGACCTGGGTGAGAAATCAACATGACAAGCCAACTGGAGTTCGACGCCGCCGTTTCGCGCCACCTGGAGTCCCTCTACGTCTCGGCCATTCCGGCCACTCGCCGCCAGAAGGCCTTGGCTGCGCTCGATCTTCGTCCTGGCGAGCATGTATTGGATGTTGGCACCGGACCGGGATACCTGGCCGGCGAGATGGCTCTGCAATTGGGTTCGGCTGGCCAAATTGTCGGAATCGATAAGAGTCCGGACATGCTCTCGCGGGCCAAACGGCGCTGCGCGGGGCTGCCCCAGGTTTCCTTCCAGGAAGCGGACGTCACTAAGATCCCTTCCGCGCCCGAGGCGTTCGATGCGGCGGCCGCCATTCAGGTTTACGAGTTCGTCGAAGACATGGAGGCCGCGCTACGGGAGCTGCACCGCGTTCTGCGCCCCGGTGGCCGCGCCATCATCGTGGACATTGATTTGGGCTCGTTGGTTTGGGAGGCCGGCGACCGCGCGCGGGCCGCGCGAGTGTTTCACGCGTGGGATGAGCACCGGGCTGATCCTTACCTGCCCAGGCGGCTGGGTCCCCTGCTCCGCCAAGCGGGTTTCGATCTGTTGTCAGTGGACACGTATGCCCTGGTCGCACTCACGGCTGAACCGTTCGTGGCCGGGATGGCGAAGTTCGCCGCCGGATTCGTGGCAGGCCGCCGCGGCGTCACCGCGGAAGATGCCGCCGCGTGGCTCGACGACCTGGCCGCGATGGACGCCGGCAATCGCTATTTCTTCAGCGTCACGATGTTTCTTTTCCTGACGAGGCGCCGGCCCGGTTAGCCGCGCGTGTTACAATCCCGAAATGGCGGATGCTGGCTGGGTCGAGGGGCCGCGGCATACTCTTTTCGTCCGTGTCACGCACTGGATCACCACGCTCTGTTTCTTTGCGCTACTCCTCACCGGATTTGAAATCGTCCTCTCCCATCCTCGATTTTATTGGGGCGAAACTGGCAACATCCTGACTACGCCTTTGTTCGTGCTGCCGATCCCTTCCTCCCGGGCGTCCGTGGTGACCGGCTATGGATACGTGCTACCCGACCAGAACGGCTGGAGCCGGGCCCTTCATTTTCAGGCTGCGTGGCTCGCAGTTTTGACTGGCCTGCTGTACGTGGCTTCCGGATTGGCCAGCCGGCACTTCCGAAGAGACCTGCTGCCGGCCAAGTCTGACTTCGCACCGCGCGCGTTCATAGCTGCGATCGGCGGCCATCTGCGCTTCGAGCGGCCGGAGCGATCCGAAGCCTGGTCCTACAACGTGCTGCAGCGGCTGACTTACGTGCTGGTGATCTTCGTTCTGTTCCCGCTGGTGATTTGGACCGGACTGGCGATGTCGCCCGCGTTTACTTCCGCGTTCCCGGCCTCCGTCACATTGCTGGGCGGGCGGCAATCCGCGCGCACCATCCACTTTCTCGTTTCTATCGCTCTGCTGCTTTTCGTGCTGATTCACGTGCTGATGATCTTCCTTGCGGGATTTGCGAGCCGGATGCGCGCAATGATTCTGGGAAACCCGCCGGCAGATCGGGAGAACATATGAGCCACATCTCACGTCGCAAATTGTTCACCACCGGACTCGCGGCAACCGCCGGTGCGGCAGGCCTGGGAGTCGCCGCGCGCCTGGTGCAAAAATACGGATTGGTGCCGCCCGATCACGGCGGAATCTATGGCGCGGGCGAAACGCTCACCTACGCCTGCCAGCGCCTGCTGACGAAGCACTCGATGGCCCGTGAATTTTCGCGCAGCCAGATTTCGAGCCCTCCGTTCGCCAACGACACGGGACCGTTGACCGACGCGTATAAACGCCAGCAACTGGGAGGATTCGTCGACTGGAGCCTGAGCGTCGGCGGCATGGTCGCGCAGCCCGCCTCCTTCTCGCTCGTCGAACTGCGGAATTTCCCGTCCCGCAGCCAGATCACGGAAATTGCTTGCGAGGAAGGATGGTCATACATCGCCGAATGGACCGGCGTGCCGCTTTCGCATGTGCTGCACCTGGTAGGCATCCACCCGAAAGCCACACACGTCGTCTATCAATCCATCGAGCCCGACTGGTGGGACAGCATGGATATGGCAGAGGCGCTGCATCCGCAGACGCTGCTGGCGCACGCGATGAACGGCGGTGAGATTCCGGTAGGCAGCGGCGGGCCGCTGCGCATGCGGGTGCCGCGCCAGTTGGGATACAAGAGCGTCAAATACATTACGCGCCTCACCGTCACCGACGATCTGAAAAAATTCGGCAAAGGATTGGGCTCGTCTGCGCCCGAAGGCGGCTACGCCTGGTACGCCGGTATTTAATCCACCGCGGCCACGATCAGGCTGGCATCGTCCTGAAACTTTCCGCCGCTGAAATCCACGATGGCGGCCATCACGCGCTTCTGCATGCCTTCCGCGTCGAGTGCACGATTGGCTCTGAGCACTTCCATCAGCCGTTCCTCGCCGAACTCCTCGTCGTTGGCGTTGGAGATCTCGGTGATCCCATCGGTGAACAATACCAGGCGGTCGCCCGGTTCCAGCTCCACGTGCTCTTCCTGATACGACCAATCCGGAAAAATGCCCAGCACTACGCCACCATGATTCACGCGCGTACAGTCGCCGTTCCGGCGCACCAGGATCGGTTCGCAATGGCCCGCATTGGTATAGCTGAAGCGGCGGCGGGGTCCGTCGAGCACGCCATAGAGGAACGTGATGAACTTGCCGGATCCCAGATTGCCGGCCACAATGCGATTGATGCGCCCGCAAAGCTCACCGGTCGGATGCATCTCGCCCGCCAGGGCATGCACGGCCGCCTGCACGTTCGACATCAACAGCGCTGCCGGCACGCCTTTGCCGATCACGTCTGCCACGCACAGCGCCAGGTGATCCGGGTCCAGCGCCAGCAGATCCACATAGTCGCCGCTGACGGCTCCGGCCGGACGCCACGCGGCGGAAATGCCATAGCCCGGAAAGCGCGGGATCTCGCGCGGCAACAAATCGCGCTGCGTGGCGCTGGCTTCTTCGATTTCACCCGATTCGCTGGCCGCGCCATGCCGCCGCTGGTTGCGTGATTCGATCTGCGTGCGCAACGTCGAAAGCAGCTTCAGATTGTCCCAGGGTTTTTCCACGAAGTCGGCCGCGCCGCGCTGCATGGCTTCCACCGCGAGGCGGATGCTACCCCACGCGGTCATCACCACCACGGGCAGCGTTTTGTCGAGCTTTTGCACGCGCGCGAGCAGATCCAGACCCTCCTGGCCCGATGTTGTGTCCAGGGCGTAGTTCAGGTCCATCAACAGCAAATCGTATTCGCGGCTGCCGAGGCGATCCAACACTGCTTTGGGCGAGTTTACGGTTTCGATCAGGTAGCCTTCGCGCTTCAACAGCAGGCGGAGTGCTTCCAAGACGTCGGGCTGATCGTCCGCGATTAGGGTCCGGGGGGCCGTGGCATCTTGCCGCAACATGATTTGCCTCAACTGGTATGACGGGATCTCGATAGAACAGTTAGTGTGCCAATCGTTCGCGGTCTGTAAGTCCTGCGCTGGCAAGGCGATACTTACTTTTGGCCAATTCGCGCCTGACCGCAAGCGCGACACGGCGTCCCAAAATCAGACACTGGTAGCGAGCCGTGTCCTGGTCCGCATGAACTGGAGCGAGACGCGCGAGACACGACGAGTCCGCGAGTCACCACAAACCACCTGGGTTACGACCGCAGCATGGCCAAACTGATTTTCACAAGGCGCCGCCTCTCGTAGAGCTGTCTATTTACCGTAGATACAAGGCAGGATGGCGGTGTTTGAGACGTACTGTAGGTTCTGAACTTGTTAACTGAGGCAGACGGGAGTATAGTTCCTCACAGTCTGGGATGCCAAAATGGGAAATTCTGGCCAAGATCACAATCCCGTTCAAGGAGAACGTCATGCGAGTATCAACCAAGTTTATGCTGCCCCTCACCCCAGTGCTTCTTGGGCTCCTGTTCGTCCCCCACGCCGCGCTGGCTGGGGTCGCGAACTGCCCCATTGAGCCCGCTGCGAACGTGCCCATAACCTCCGGCGATGTCTTTGCCGGTACCAACTGTGTGCTCTCCACCCCCGGAGATGTCGATTCCTTTCGGTTCAGCGCAACGAGCGGGGACATCTATCAACTTGTTGCGGTGATGGCCAGTAGCGGGTACCCCCAGAACATCTGCTTACAACTGCTTGATCCTACTTCGACGCAGATCTTTTACGGGTGTAGCAACAGTTTCGCCGGCGTGGCCTCGGTCGTGGCCGTGCAGCAACTGACCGTGAGTGGTCTCTACACTATGGTGGTAACGGAGGTTGAAACTGGAACCCTCAGCTACGGGACGTCACTGGAACGCCTCCACCCAGTTCCCCCGGACGCGCAACAACTCACGCTCGGAACCGCGGTCTCCGGTCAGATCCCTCTGGCAGACTCACCTGCCTTCACATTCGAGGGCCTTACCACCGGCAATTACGGCGCCTCCGCTACCATGACCGGCGGCAGCGGCTACCCAGCAAACCTGTGTATCGTGGCGTATTTTCCCAACGGCACCACGGCCGGATCGGGGTGCACCAATTCCTTCGCTGGCGTCCTCACCGTTAAGATCAATTTCACCCCGCCTCAAAACGGCGCGGTCCTAGTGCTCGTCTACGAAGCGGGGTACAACCTGACCACCAGCTACACTATGACCGTCTCGTGCCTGTCCGGCAAGTGTGGGTCGGGCTACCCGCCCTGTACCCTAACGGACAAACTCCAATACGACGCGGCATCTGGCACACTAATGATGAATTTCACCGTCGGGACCAATAGCGCGGCCACCTGGAACGCTTGGCTAACCTATCAAAACAGCATGGTTCCCCTCTTCTCCGTATCCCAGCAAAAAACCGTCCCGCCGGTGCCCATTCCGCAGGAATACCCTCTAGCCGCGGAAGGCGTAGTCGGGGTTCTCTCCACGCTTACCACACCCACAAAAGGGATTAGCTGCTCCAGTTGGGTGCAGACCAACACGGGAACTGCACCCTAATCGAGTTTGTAGCTAGTGGTGTGATCCATAAATCTCGCTATATACAGAATGCGTGGCATGCTACTTTGAAAGCATGCCACGTTCTCTTGATTTCCCGCGCCTCAAAGGCAGCTAATTGGTTGAATTGCAGCAGGTCCTCCGGTCGCGGAGCAGCCCATCCGGTCTTCGGCAGCGTAGCGAGTTGATCTGGCTGCTGGCTGGCGGCGCGTCGCTGGCGGAGGCTAGCGAGTGGGTCGGGCTCCACTACACCAACGCCCATACCTGGGTGAAGCGCTTCCGAGAGACCGGTGTAGCGGGACTTTCGGATCATCCAAAATCCGGTCGGCCCCGAGTGTATGGAAACGACGTCACGACCGAAGTGATCAAGGTGGCGGCAGCGCCACCCAAGGACCTCGGCCTGAAGTTCACGACATGGTCGCTGCCGAAACTTCAGGAATACTTACGCCGGCAATCGGGTCTGGGGACCATTACCCGCTCAACGATCCGCCGGCGCCTTCGCCAGGAGGGTTTTCATTTCCGCGACGGACAGACGTGGTGCGAGAGTCAGGATCCGGACTTCGAAGCAAAAAAAACAAAATCGTAAGGCTCTATCGCCACGCGCCGCATGACGGAACCGTGGCCTGCGTGGACGAAATTGGACCCCTGGCAACGATCCCGCGCGGAGGGCGCAGTTGGGGTAAAGGCCAGCCCGCCGCTCCGACCGTTATCACAAGTCCCGGCCGATTCAACTGCTCGGCGCTTTCGCCCCACATACCGGCCAAGGTATAGGGCTACCTCACGAATGCAAGACCGGCGACGCGGTGCTCGCCTTCCTGCAAAACACTGTGCTGCCGCGCTACAGCACGCAAGGCAAAATCTACTTGGTCTGGGACAACTTCAGCGCCCACAAGAAGGCCTTGAATTTATGGCAGCCCAAGCCCACCAACCTCGAATTCGCCTGGACGCCGACGAACGCCTCATGGCTAAATCTCATTGAGCCATGGTTCTTGGTTCTTCAGAAAACCGCCCTTCAAAACACGGACCTCAAGACGCCCTCCGAGATCGCGAAGCATCTCCTCGACGGGATCGACTACCTCAACGAACACCCGAAGCCGTATCGCTGGGACAAGTGGATTTAATATAGCGATACTTATGACTCACACCACTAGCTAACCCAAGCCTTGCTGCCGATTCACCGCTGCAGCGCAAAGGCGACGGGAAGCGAGGGCCCTATCTGACCGGGCTGCCAGAAGAGTTCGCTCATGTCTTGATCGAGCTGATCGGCGCGGAAGCCGCTTCAATCAGGGTAGGCACGTTTCACGTCAGGCCGGAAATCAGTGCGCAGGTTGGCAACGCAGGCATCGAGTGGTGGAACTCTATCTCGTAGCCCAGGTTGAGAGAACAGCCGGTCTATCGGAGACCGAGTGCGATACCTTGATCACCGCCCGCCGAGGGCAAGGCGTATTTATGCAGAGGGTCATTGCCATCGAGAAACGGTGCCTGATTACGTTGGTCGAGAACCCGGTGCACCTGCTTGCAAGCCACTGCAGACCTGGGCGTGATTCGGATGATGAAGGGCGTTTGGACGGCGAACGGATTGCCGCTCTCTGACTGCAACTTACAACTGCATCGGCATGGCATTTGCGAACCGCCGCATCTGCATCGGACCGGACCACGTCCGGACGATCCTCGAGGATGACGGATACACGGAGATCTCCGTGGCGGACGCGTGCCCGGCGATCTGCTCTTGTATCGTGACGCCCGCGGAGTTGTCAGCCATCTTGCAGAACTGATCTCGAACGACCCAGATCTCGCCGGTGCCCGGTGGAAAACAACGGTGGTGAGCCAGTGGGGATATGATGGTGAGTATCATTCATGATGCCGCGGACGTGAATCCAGCCTGGGCCGTCCGGACCGGTCTTGTGGGCCAAATGAAGGAATCGCGCAATGCTCTAATCGCGGTGTTTACACATTTGACGGTTCTGGCTGCGAAGCCAATTCAGATGCAATACGAAAACCCAGGAGACTCTGCAAATGGCCGCGTATTTGCTCGCAATTGAGAGGATCGACCCGGAAGCTGCGCTCCTGGCGGCCGAGCCCCTTTCGCCGGCTCCGAACTGTTGGTCGGCCAGCCAGGTCTGGTGCTGTAAACACGGTCTATCGGCCCCGGTGAAGCGAAGGATTCCCGGGGCGCATCAGGCCGCCAGCGGACGTGGAGATGGATGCTTCCGGACGAAGAGGAGACAGACTTCGGGCCGAGCTGCGTAAAGGGAACCAGCATGACCGAAATCACCAACCCAGCCTCACAGCAGTCACCCCAGCTTGAGCGGGACGAAGATTTCGTGTCCGTATGCGCCAACAATGTCTGCTATGAGCTCAGTGCCTGGGACCTGAAGCTCAGCTTCGGCGTAAAGCTCATGATCTATTACCTGCGAGCCCATCTTGCCGCTTATGAAGCGCAATACGGAAGGGTGGCGTTGTCCCCTGCGGTTCTCGCGCCCGCCCCCGCGCTTCTGCCTCCAGAAATAGCAAACGAACCAGTCCCCGATCGACGCGCTCGAGGCTACCCATCCGCCTTACACCGAGCCGTGATTAAAGCTGCCGATCTCGTCGAACTGACCGTAGTCTCGCGATGCCCAGCGTAATCGTGATCGGTGGTGGACTGGCGGGCCTGGCGGCGGCAGCGGCGCTGGGCAGCGAAGGATTCAGAGTTGCCGTGTTCGAAGCGCGCCCCTTCCTCGGCGGACGCGCTACCTCGTTTCCCCTGGCGCCGTCCGGCGAGACTTCCGAGCTGATCGATAACTGCCAGCACGTGCTGCTGCGCTGTTGCGTGAACCTGCTGGATTTTTACCGCCGGCTGGGCGTCCGCGACCGCATCCGCTTTTACCGCGAGTTCTACTTCATCGAGCCCGGCGGACGAATATCGACGTTGCGGCGCGGTAGGCTTCCGGCGCCGTTGCATTTCACCGAATCGTTCGCGCGCATTCGCTTTCTGGGCACAGGCGATAAGCTGGCCATTGCGCGCGGGTTGATGGCGCTGCGCCGCGAGCGCACCCGGCGCGGAGATCTGGACCGTATCAGCATGCTCGACTGGCTGCTCGAAAAACGGCAGACCCCGCGCGCGATCGAGCGTTTCTGGCGCCAGGTGCTGGTTAGCGCCATCAACGAGGATCTCGACCGCATGGCCGCGCGGCACGGGTTTCAGGTTTTCTGGCTGGGCTTTCTGGCGCGCGCCGATGGCTACGAGATGGGCGTGCCCGCCATCCCGTTGGGGGAACTCTATCGCGCAGAGCAGTGGCGCGGCATTGGGGATGTTTCACTGCGCCTGCGCACGCCGGTGGAACAGATCGACGCGGCGGGGATCATGGCCGGGGGTGAGCGGCATACGGCCGACGCTTACATCTGCGCGCTGCCCTTTGAGCGGCTGGCCGCGCTGGGCTTGCCTGCGCCGGCATTCGAGCATTCACCGATTACCGGCATTCATCTGTGGTTCGACCGTCCGGTCACCGGCTTGCCACACGCCACACTGCTCGACCGCACGCTGCAGTGGATGTTCAACAAGTCCGAAGGGCGATATCTGCAATTAGTGGTCAGCGCCTCGCGCGACTTGTCGGTCCGCAGCCGCGGCGAGATCATCGCGTTGGCGCTCGCCGAGCTGGGCGAGTTTTTCCCGCTGGTCCGCCAGGCTAAGCTCGAAAAGGCGCACGTGATCAAGGAAATGCGCGCGACGTTTTCGGCCGCGCCCGGCGCGGAAGAACTTCGCCCGCCGGCCGCAACCGGCCGTCCGGATCTGTTTCTGGCCGGCGATTGGACGCGCTCCGGCTGGCCGGCCACCATGGAAGGCGCGGTGCGCAGCGGCTATCTGGCGGCTGAGGCGGTGGCGCGCGCGAGCGGGCATCCCGCGCGCTTCCTGCTTCCCGATATCGCCTGAAGAGGACATGTCATAATCGAGGAATGCGTTATCGCTTTGGGCTTCTGACGGCAGGGTGGCTGTGCGCTGCCGCGTTTGCGGCGCACACACCGGCGGCAAAGATCACTGTACATGTGACGACCGAAGCCGGCGCACCGATCGAGCACGCTGAAGTCACTGTGAAGTCGGTCAAAGGCAAGAAGGCCAGCGTGCGATGGAGGGCCCACTCGAACGTGGATGGGATCGCGCGAGCGACCGGCGAAGAGACCGTACCGCAAGGCACTGTGGAGGTCGAGGTCAGCGCCGATGAACACGAGCCCTTCAGCCAGACTTTCGAAGTGCATGACGAGGCTCAGACCCTCGAGGTCAAGCTCGGGTCCGGATTGGCGAGGCTGAACGTGCACGTTACCACGCAGGGCGGCAGGCCGATCGAAAGTGCTGATGTGGTGGTCCGGTTCGTGCGAGGCCGCTCCATCATCGAGTTGGGCCACAAACTGCGCTCGACCTGGGAGATGCGTACCAACCAGGAGGGCATCGCGAAAGTGCCCGAGATTCCGCGCGGCACGGTGCTGATCCAGGTGATTGCCAAGGGCTATCAGACCTTCGGAAAGAACTTCGACGTGGATCAGCCGGAGAACAACATCGACATCAAGCTGAACGCGCCGCAAGAACAGTACTCGGCGCACTGACGCAGATTTGTACGCTCCCGGCCGATAAGGCAAACAGGAGGCGCACTATGGCCAGTTCGATAAGTCCACTGAGTTACCTGGATCCGAGCGCCTATCAGAACTTGAACACCACTTTATCCGAGGCCAGTTCGACCGGCGACACCAACGGGGTCAGCAGCACGGCGGAGGTACAGGCGCTCCAATCGCAAGGCAGCTTACAGAGCTTCCTCAACAACTCACTGGCGGCGGCATTACTGCAACCGGCCGACGTAACCAGCGGCTTGGCGTCCAGCACGCTGATCGACAACCTGTTGCAGCAGGTGCTGGGCGCTTATCAGTCGCAAATGAATTTATCGCAGGCGAGTACCAGCTAGCGTGGGACGCTCACCGCAAGCAGCTCACGGACCGCAGCCGTGACGGTTTCGGGCACGAAACCGAACTTCTTCTGCACCTCTTTCAAAGGCGCGGACGCCCCGAAAGTGTGCATGCCGATCATGCGTCCGGACGGACCCACATAACGATCCCATCCGAGAACCGACGCCTGCTCAACCGCCACCCGCGCAGTCACCCGCGCTGGCAAAACGGCTTCGCGATATTCAGCCGGCTGCCGCTCGAATAGCTCCCAGCTCGGCATGCTCACGACGCGCGCCTTCACGCCCTCGCCTTTGAGCTGCTCGTACGCCTGCACGCAGAGCGAGACTTCGCTGCCGGTCGCAAGCAATAGCACGTCGGGCAATCCGTCGGAATCGGCCAGGATGTACGCTCCCTTCTCAACTCCCGACGCTGCCGCGTACCTCGAACGGTCCAGTGTCGGCACGGCCTGGCGCGTCAGAATCAGCGCCACCGGCTGATGGCGCTGCCTCATGGCGAACCGCCAACACTCCACCACCTCGTTGGCATCCGCAGGCCGCAGCGTGACCAGCCCCGGCACGGCGCGCAGCGAAGCCAGTTGCTCGATCGGCTGGTGTGTCGGCCCGTCTTCGCCCACCCCGATCGAGTCGTGCGTGTAGATGTAAATCACCGGCAGATCCATGATGGAGCTGAGCCGCACAGCCGGCTTCATGTAATCGCTGAAGATCAGGAACGTCGAACCGTAGGCTCGGATCTTCGAAAGCGCCAGCCCGTTGACGATGGCGCCCATGGCATGCTCACGAATGCCGAAGTGCATGTTGCGGCCGCCGCGATCGTCATATTCGAAATCGCCGGCCCGCTCGAAAGTCAGCCGCGTCTTGGTGGACGGGAACAGGTCTGCCGCGCCGCCGATCAGCCACGGAATGTTCCAGGCGATCTTGTTCAGCACGCGGCCGGAAGAATCGCGCGTCGCCAGGCCTTTGGCATCCGGCGGAAACGAGGGCAAATCGTGATCCCAGTCTTCGGGCAACTGGCGGTGCAGCATGCGGTAGAGTTGATCGGCCAGGTCCGGGTGCTCGGCTTTGTATTCCTCGAAGCGCTTCATCCAGGCGTCGCGCAGTTGCTGGCCGCGCTGGCCCATGCCCTCGCGAAAATGTTCGCGCACACCGTCGGGGACCAGGAACTTGGCGTCTTCGGGCCATCCGTAGGCGCGCTTGGCCAGCCGCACTTCCTCCTCGCCCAGCGGCTCGCCGTGGGCGCCGCTGGTGTCCTGCTTGTGCGGCGCGCCGTAGGCGATGTGGCTGTCGACGATGATCAGCGTGGGCCGGTCAGTCGTGCTCTTGAAAATTTGCAGCGCGCGCTCGAGCATCTCCAGGTTATTCGCGTCGCTTACGCGCGTCACGTTCCATCCGTACGCGATGAAACGGGTGGCCACGTCTTCGCTGAATGCCAGCGCCGTATGGCCTTCAATCGTGATCTTGTTGTTGTCGTAGATCCAGCAGAGATTCGAGAGGCGATGATGGCCCGCCAGCGAAGCGGCCTCGCTCGAAATGCCTTCCATCATGTCGCCATCGCCGCAGATCACGTACACGTCGTAATCGAACATCTCGAAGCCGGGCCGGTTGAAATGCTGCGCGATCCACCAGCGCGCCATGGCCATCCCCACGCTATTGCCGACACCCTGGCCCAGCGGGCCGGTAGTGGTTTCGACGCCCGAGGTCCAACGGTATTCCGGATGTCCGGGGCACTTGCTGTCAAGCTGGCGGAAGCGCTCGATATCCTCGAGTTTGACGGCCAGTTCGCCGAGCGTTTCGTATTGTGGATTGACGGTCTTCACGCCGGTGAGGTGCAGCAGAGAGTAAAGCAGCATCGAGGCGTGGCCGTTGGAAAGCACGAAGCGATCGCGATTCGGCCAGATCGGATCTTCCGGGCAGAATCGCAGGAAATGCTGCCAGACCGTGTAAGCCACCGGTGCCAGCGCCATGGGAGCGCCGGGATGTCCGGAGTTGGCTTTCTGCACCGCATCGATCGAGAGGGTGCGGATGGTGTTGATCGAAAGCTGGTCGAGTTCTTCGTTGGTCATGGAATTTTTATGATACCTCCGGCAGATAATGGACTCAGGCTTTTGGCCACTCCAGTGTACCCATAATCTCACCGATGTGCGCGACGCCTTCCTGGCGCAGAAAATGTCCCAATTCCCGTGCTACGCGTGTGGGGGAACGCGGGTCCCAGAAGGTAGCGGTACCGACCTGGACCGCACGCGCGCCAGCCACCAGGAATTCCGCAGCGTCCTCGCCGGTGGCGATGCCCCCCAGACCGATCACGGGAATCTTCACGGCCTGTGCGGTTTGATACACCAGGCGCAGCGCGATGGGCTTGATCGCCGGTCCGGAAAGCCCGCCGAAGCCCGCGCCGAGGCGCGGACGGCGGGTTCGCGCATCCACCGCCAGGGCCACGAATGTATTCACCAGCGAGATCGCGTCCGCGCCGCTGTCTTCGGCGGCCCGCGCCAGCGGCTCGATAGCGGCTACGTTCGGCGACAGCTTCACGATCAGAGGGCGGCGCACCACGCGCTTCACCGCCGTCACGACTTCGGCCAAAAGCGATGGATCGTTCGAAAAGAAGATGCCGCCGTGGCGCGTGTTCGGACACGAAACATTCAGCTCGTAAGCCGCCAGCCCTTCGGCCGATTCGAGCACGCGCGCAACTTCTACATAATCCTCGGTGGCGTAGCCGAAGACGTTGGCGATCACCGCCGTGCGCCACTGCGCCAGGCGCGGTAGCTTGTCGCGCACGAAGGCGCGCACGCCGATATTCTGCAGTCCGACCGAATTGAGCATGCCCGCCTGCGTTTCCCACAAGCGCGGCGGAGGATTGCCTTCCATCGGCTCCCGCGACAAGCCTTTTACCACCAGGCCCCCCAACTCGTTTACATCGAGCAGCCGCTCGAATTCCACCCCATAGCCGAAAGTTCCGGAGGCCGCCAGCACCGGGTTGCGCAGCGCAATGCCGCATAGGGACGTGGCCAGACGCGGATCGTCGCGGCTCATGACGAGCTTTCGCCGGCGGCGAAGGCCTCTCCTAAGACCTGGCCCGTAGTGGACGAGGGAAAGCCCACCCCGGCGGCGCGGGCGATGGTAGGCGCCACGTCGACCGCTTCAATGGAGCGCTCGATCACGTTCGCGGCGAACTGCGCGCCATACAGGAACAGCGGCACGTGGGTATCGTAACTGTAAAGCGAGCCGTAAGAGACGCCGCGTCCCGCGCCGTAGTCTTCCACTGCGCCCGGTTCATACGAGAGCATCACGTCGCCCGAACGTAATTCCCGGAAACTGTTTTCGAACCGGCGGCGCCAATCGCCGGTATGGGAGCAGTCGCCATCCGCCGTGTAGTAACCCGCCACGCCCGGCAGACGCAGCGCCACCTCGCCCGCCAACTTGCGCGCGGCTCGCGGCGTGACGTTGCGCTTGCGCAGCGCCTCCGGTTGCAGGTACAGGAACGGATAGACGTACTTATCGACGTACTCGTTTTTGACCGCGCTGCTGTCGAACCAGTCGGAGAGCTTCTGGCTGATCGCACGTGCGATCCTTTCGCCTGGCACCGCTTTCTGCGTGCGCAAAGCCGGATCGGGCTGCGGAGGTGCGCCGTGCGCCGCGGCAAAGATCAGGTTGTAGTTGCCCTTGCCGGGAGTCTTGTTCAAGATCTCGAACGTCCGCTGGATCTGGCGGTCGAGCTGCAGCGCCATCTGGTCCATCAGCGGAGAATCCGATCCCGTTTCGTAACCGAGCTGGGCCATCGCACCGAGCGTCACGAAAATGCAATCGACGGATTCTCCCTGCCCCAACTTTTCGGCGGCCAGCAGGGTGTGGAGCACATCAAACTGCGCGTCCTGCGCGAACGGCGACGACTGGTAGAGGGCGAAGAACTCCTCCGGATGCTTGGAATCGTAACTCATTGTGCGCAGAGGAGGGGTCCCGAAGCCGGCCCCGATCGCGATCCATTTACGGTCGTGCAACTGATCGATGGGCTGGGCGGTGTTGTATGCCTTCAGCCAGTCCGGCAGATTGCCGCGCGTGTTGAATTGGCCGCCGGCATCCATCCAGAAGGCTTGCGCCGGCGAGCCGCCGGTTAACAGCGAAGTGCGCCGTTCGTCGAGGCCCAGGCAAAACACCCGAGTGCGTCCGCCGCGCGCGAGTTCATCCGCTAACGTGGTCGCTTCCAGCAGTCCGGCGCGTGCCTTCACGAGTGACTGCGACCGGCGATCGTACCATTGGTCGGCGACAATTCCGTGCACTTGCGGATAGGCGCCGGTGGCCAGCGTGGCGAGAGCAGCCGAAGTGAAGCTGCTCGCCGCCAGGGCGCAGTTCGGAAAATACGCGCCGTTGGTCATCAATTCGTTGAAGCCGCCGGGAGCCAGCAGCGGACCCGCGCGATTCAGGTAAATTCCGCGGAACTGCTCCGCGATCAGAACCACAAGCAGCTTGGGAGGCGGCCGCAGCGCTTGCAGCCGTTTCGGCAAACAGGCCGCCAGTCCTGCCAGGGTGCCTGCGGCGAAGCGCCTACGGGATATGGGCATGGCGTGCGAGTTCAGCAATCCTGCATGAATTATGTTATGTTTCTACCTTAATACATCTTCATACTTTCATAAAAACGAGTGCATGGCACTCTCAGGGAGAAGCGGTAGATGCAAGAAGAAGACGGCAGCATCCTTGGCTTGGCTACCATCCGGCGCAATCGAGGCATTTCGCTGGAGCAAATCGCTGAATCCACCAAGATCAATATCCGCAGCCTGAAGGCGATCGAAGGTGGTGATTTCAAGAAGCTCCCCGGCGGCATTTATAACACCAGCTATATTCGGCAATACGCAAAAGCCATCGACTTCGACGAGTCCGAGTTGCTGAATTTTTATCGGGTGCAAATGGGTGTTCCGGCCGGCAAGGAAGAATCCACGCAGCGCGGCAGCGGGAACGACATCGTCGGGGGCGGCTTCCATCCAGCCTCCATCGCCAGCTAAGGCCGTAGCCAGTCATTGCAAGGCGGCCAGAAGATCCCCGGTCTCGCGCGCCAGGGCCCAGCGCGCCCGTTCGGCGGCATACTGCGCGTCATAAAACGCGATCCACTTGGCGCTCTCCGCGATCCGCGAATCCTCCACCTGGCTGAGGCGGATGCGGCCCTCTTCGAACTGGGCCAGGTTTAGGGCGACCTGTTCGCGGGCAACTTCCAGATCCAGTCGCGCGACGTCGCGCGACTCCTCGGTCTTGCGTACCTCGCGATAAGCCTGGCGCGTGCCGGCAATCACCTGGTTGCGCGTATTCGTGAGCTGAATGCGCAGCCTCGACGCGTCCGCATCGGCTTCCGCGGCCGCGGCGCTGACAGCGGGGCCCGGCAATATTGGGAGTTGGAAAGAGACGCCCAGCTCGCCATTGTTGGGCTGGTATTTCAGGAAGTAACTCGAAAAGTGGTTGAACGAGGCAAACAGGCCGTACTGCGCCACGAGGTCGAAATGCGGGAGCCGCGCGGCTTCGGCCGCCCGGCGCTCCAGCCCTTTCGTCACGATTTCGGATTGCAGACGCCTCAGCTCCTGGCTCGACTGCACGGCGCTTTCCACAGCCGCGTCCTCGGAGGCCGGAGGCGGCGGTGCGGTGCGCTCTTCCGGCGCCGGCTGCACACGGTCGTCAGCGCTGTACCCCAGCACCAGGGCGAGCGAGGTTTCGGCAGTCTGGCGGTCGTCATCCAAGGCGTCCGCGAGTTGCCTGGTGCGCGCCAGATTCAACTCGGCGCGCTTGGATTCGATCGGTAATTCCCGGCCTTCCTGCACCCGGCTCTCCACCGTGGCCAGGACCTTCTGCAAACTCTCAATCTCCCTGCGGGTCATCTCGGCGGCCCGCGCCGCACGCTCCGCATCCAGGTACAGGGAAGCGGCGCGAAAGGCGACTTCGCTCCTTTTCGCACTGGCAGAGATACCCGCCGTGCGGGCCTGCTCCTTGGTCTTCGCGACTTCGTAACTCTGCTGCCGGTTGAACAAGTACTGCGTGGCGCGCGCTTGAATAATGGACGGCGCGGCGCCATCGATACTCATCGGAAAGCCATTGGTATAGGCCAAGCCGCTGCCGACGGACAGCCGAGGCGTAAACGGGTCCTTCTGGACGCGCACGGCTTCCTGCGCCTTCAATTGGTCCAGCCGGGCCATGGCAATGTCCGGGCTCTCCTGTAGGGCGCGCGCGACCGCCTGCCGCAGGGTCATGATGTGGACTTCGGCATGCAAGGGAGCCGCGCACAGCACCAGCGTGAGGACTTCCGTCAACTTAGACATGCTCGTATTGTCTCAGGAGTCGCGTGGCCGGCGTCGTACGATCCGTTACCAGAAATACAGCACGTCTGGCCGCACGTGGCCCTTAGCTTCGAGACAGGGGCCGCACTCCATCTGGTAATCGGCGCGGATTTTGCGCACCGCAGCGGGGATCGTGAACTCGTCGTCGGGCTTATGTTCGGTGGCGATCGCCAGGCGCGGCTTGAAGCGCACCAGCGTGTCATGCGCGCCCGCCAGCGCAGGCACCTCCGCGCCCTCGATATCCATCTTGATGAAATCCACGCGCGGCAGTTTCAACTCGGCGACCAGTTCGTCGATCGTGGTCAACGGAACCTGCACGCCCGGATGCGATGACTCCGGGTGCATCACCACGCTGTTGGCGGCAAAGTTCGTGTCGTCCACGTTCAGCATCAGAACATCGTCTTTGTTCCACACGCCCTTCGGATATACGATGACCCGGCCGCCGGCGACCTCCGCGGCGAGATTCCGCCGGATGCATTCCACGCTCGACGGCGAGATTTCGATCGAGACTACTTTCTGCGCGCCTGCTTCGAGCGCCTGCCGCGTGAAATCGCCATCGCTGGCGCCGCAGTCGAGCACGATGTCGCCCTTGTGAATGAAGTGCTCGCCACTGCCGTAAATATGCTGTTCCATCTCGGCCAGGTTGAACGGCAGTACGTAGCGATTGCCCTTCGGAATCCAATAATCGCCTTTGGGAGTGTGCCACAACTCCAGACCGCTTTCCTCTTTCAACAGCCGGCTCGCGGCGAGGATGCGGTCCTTGATGCGAGTCTTTTCCACTACGTTCGCGTTGCATTCGATGGCCTTCGACATGGGACAAACAGGGCTGTGTCCGGCGACCACCAGGGCCCACAGCCGCACCGGCGGGAAGATGAGGTAAGCTGCCAGGCTGGCGGCCAGCAGAATTACGAAGAGTAGTAAGATGCGCGAGGTCTTCACATTGTGATAATAACCCTATGAACGCCGCACCCGCGTCATTTTACAATGGACCAATGAAAATGGCACTGGCGCTATTGTTGCCGGCGATGGCGCTTCCCGCGCAGACTCTCGTCATCGAGGGGTTCGCTGACAGCCCGGTGCGCGCAATCATCTACGAGGATCTGCAGTGCCCGGACTGCGCGGCCTTCCGGCGCATGCTGGACGAAAAGTTGCTGCCCAAGTACGCCAACAAAGTGGCCTTCGTGCATCACGATTTTCCACTGGCCAAACATGTCTGGGCGCGGCGGGCTGCCATCGCGGCGCGGTTCTTCGACGAGCGTGGCGTCACCCTGGGTCTCGAATACCGGCACTACGCCATGGCGGGACAGGAAATCACCACGGATGCCAATTTCAACCAGAGGCTGGCGGCGTTCGCCCAGTCGCACGGCATCGACGCCGAGACGGCGATCGCCGCACTCACGGATGCGCGCTACGCAAAGATAGTGGAGGCGGATTATCAGGATGGCGTCGCCCGCGGCGTCATCCACACCCCTACGGTCTTCGTGAACGGCCGGCCATTCGTCGAAACCTTCACGTTCGAAGCCATCTCGAAAGGCATCGACGACGCCCTTGCCGAGACCCGTTAGCATCGTAACCGGCGCGAGCCGCGGCATCGGCCGCGCTATCGCGGTGGAACTCGCGCGCGACCACCGGGTCATCGCCACCTACAAGAGCAACCGGGAGGCTGCCGAGAGCCTCGCCGCAGATACGGGCGCCGGGATTCTGCGCTGCGATATCTCGTCCGCGGAGGATCGCGCGGCGCTGATCCGCCACGCGCGCGAGTGCTGCGAAGCTCTCGACCTGCTGGTGAATAACGCCGGCATCGCCCCGCGGGAACGGCGCGACGTCCTGGAAGCGTCCGAAGAAAGCTTCGACGAACTGGTGGCCACCAATCTGAAGGGGCCGCACTTCCTCACGGCGCTGGCGGCCCGCTGGATGCTCGAGCGCGGCCACGGCCGCATCATCTTCATCACATCGATTTCGGCTTACACGGTGTCGCTCAATCGTGCTGAATACTGCATCGCGAAGGCCGGGCTGAGCATGTCGGCGGCGGTGTATGCGCAGCGCCTGGCCGCACACGGTATTCAGGTTTTCGAGATCCGCCCCGGCATCATCCGAACGGACATGACGGCCGCGGTCGAGAAGATTTACGTGGACCGGATTCGGGCGGGCCTGCTGCCGCAGGCGCGCATGGGAGAGCCGGCCGACGTGGCCCGCGTGGTGCGCGCGATTGCCGACGGGCGGCTGGATTACTCCGCCGGCCAGGTGATCGACGTGGATGGCGGCTTTCGTCTGCGCAGCCTTTGACCGATCGCCGCGCGCAACAAGTTTTACAGGTTTTTTACAGCGTGCGCACCGGCGCCCTGTCCCGATGGGCGAGAATGTGTAACAAGAGGTGCAGCGAAGCCTAGTGATGCCGGGCGGTACAGTCGTTATAGTCGAAGATGCGGCTACCTGTGCCACCACATTGGAGATGGCCTTCCTTGGTATACCGGACATTACCGTGGCCGTGCTGCCTACCGCGCAGGAAGCTTTGCGCCTGCTGAACAGCGGGGAATGCGCCGTGAGCGCCGTAGTGACCGACCTGAATATGCCGCGTATGGACGGATTTGAATTCATCGAGCGGATCCGCGCCGAACCCCGGCACCGCATGCTGCCCATCATCGTGGTCAGCGGCGACACCGATCCGGGCACCCCGTCACGCCTCCGGGCGATCGGCGCCAACGCGTTCTTCCCCAAACCCTATTCGCCCGCACAGGTGCGACTTAAACTGGAGCAACTTCTCGATGCAAAGTCTGCCGATCATTCGCCGTAGCCTCCTGCGGCGCATCCTGCTCGTCCTTGTTGTGCCGGCCGTTCTTGCGGCGCAGACCTCACCCGTGATGCAACAGATTCTGGACCGTCTGAGCCGCTTAGAAGAGCAAAACCGCGCGCTCGCAGAGGAAGTCCACCAACTGCGGCAGGAATTGGCCACGGCGCGCGCCCAGCCCGCTCCAAGCGCGCCGTCCGCTCCCTCTGCGCAGGCTGCGGACGAAAGGGCCGCGGTGAACGAGAGCCGCCTCGAAGAGATGGCGCAGAGCAAGGTGGAAGCCTCCCAGCACTTCCCTATCCGCATCACCGGCATGGCGCTGTTCAACGCGTTCTTGAACTCGAAAGGCAGCGGCGGTGACGAATATCCGGCCTTTGCCTGGCTCGGCAGCCAAGCGAGCGGCGGCGCCCGTTTTTACCAGACCACCCTGGGCCTCGAGTATTCCGGTCCGCAGATTTTGTGGGGCGGCAGCGTGCACGGCAATGTGTACATGGATTTCGCGGGCGGCTCCGGCACGCCGCAGGATTTTGGATTCCGGCTGCGGACCGGCGAGATCGAGGTCGATTGGGCAAGCCGCAGCGTGATGGTAGGACAGGAGAGCCCCATCTTCGCGCCGCGCGAGCCGGCATCGCTGGCGCAGGTGGAAGTGCCGCCCCTGGCCGGCGCGGGGAACCTGTGGCAGTGGCTGCCGCAGGCCCGCCTTGAACAGAAGCTGCGTTTCGGCGATCGCTCGGGAGTTCGGGCGCAGGTGGGCGTGGTCGAAACCGCCGAGATGCAGTTATACCAGTTCAGCGGCGGCCGTCCTCCGGAGCCCGTCCGCCCGGGGCTGGAAGGCCGCTTCAATTTCTATCACGGAGAGGAGGGCGGCCGCCGCTTCGAAATCGCGCCGGGATTCCATACGAGCGTGACGCATATCGCGGGTACTTCCATTCCGTCCAACTTGTTTTCACTCGACTGGTTCACGAATCCCTGGCAAAAACTCGAATTCACGGGCGCGTTCTTCAGCGGACAAAACGCCGGCCCGGTGGGCGGCATCACCGGCTACACCATCCTGCCGGCCGGGACGGCTATTCCGGTACACAGCAGGGGCGGATGGGGTCAGCTTACGCTGCTCGTCACGCGGCGCCTCTCGTTCCATCTCTTCTCCGGCCTGGAAAACGGGCGCGCGGCCGACTTGGGCGAGTACGCCATCGGCCGGAACTGGATGTATGGGGCGAATTTCTTTTACCGCCTGGCGCCCAATGTGCTGCTGGGCGCCGAGGCATCCCAGGCCCGCACAAACTACATCGATGCGGGACTGCGTTTGAACAATCACTATGACCTGGCTCTGGCGTATCTTTTTTAGCGGCTGCTGGCTGGCGCCGCTGTGGTGCGCCAGCGTTACCGGAAGCGTCGTGTTGACCGATTCGCGCGATCCGGGTGTGCGCCACAACCAGAACTTCAGCGGCGTGGTGATCTGGCTCGGGCCGGCATCGGGACGTGCACCGCTCGATGGCGCGCCGCACCGCTACCGGATGGAGCAAAAAGACAAGCACTTTATCCCACACGTGCTGGCCATCCCGGTGGGAGCGGCCGTCGATTTTCCGAATCTCGACCCGATCTTCCACAATGTCTTTTCCAATTACAACGGACAGATTTTCGACCTCTCGCTCTACCGGCCCGGCACCAGCAGGCGGCAGGTATTCGATCGTCCCGGCATCGTGCGGGTGTTCTGCAACATTCACCCCACGATGAGCGCCGTGATCGCGGTGCTGGACACGCCGTGGTTTGCGGTGTCCGGCGCCAGGGGCGAGTTTGAGATTCGCGATGTGCCGCCGGGAAGCTACACGCTGCATATCTTCCATGAGCGGGCCTCCGAGGAGACGCTGAACGCGCTGGTTGAAACGGTCGCCATCGCTGGCGCCGCGCCGCGCGCGTTGCAGGGTATTCGCATTTCGGAAACGGGCTACATTCCGGCTCCGCACAAGAACAAATGGAACAAAGATTATCCGCCTGCCAGCGATGACCCGGCGGGTTACGGTCCGCACCCATGATTCAACGATTCTCCCGCCTGTCGCTGCTGTGGAAGATCCTGCTCTCCACCTCGGTGGCCATCACCGTGCTGTTCGCGCTCACGGGCTGGATCGTGGTGCGGAACGCGGTGGAAACCACTACGCGCACCATGGAAGACGAAGTGGGCGCCAGCTTCCAGGCCTATCAATCGCTGTGGCAGGCGCGCGCCGATCTGCTCAGCTCGGTGAGCCTCACGCTGAGCCAGATGTCTGACGTGCGATCGGTCTTTGGCACCCGCGATCCGGCCACGATTCGCGACACGGCCAATGAGCTCTGGAGGCGGCTGGCGATTAAGAACGCCATGTTCCTGGTCACGGACGCGCCGGGCAAAGTGATCGCCTCGGTGGGCGGACTGCCGCTGGCCGAACAAGACGTGCGCGCCGCGGCGCGTCATTTCCCGCGGCAGACCTCCGGATTTCTGGTCCGCGGCGGCAGGTTATATCAAACCGTTTTCACGCCAGTGTATCTCGAGGACGTGCCCCAGAACGTGCTGGTGGCAGCGTATGGGGTGGATGCCGCGGTGGCGCGGCAACTGAAGGCCAGCACCGGAGGCAGCGAGTTTCTGTTCGTCTCGGGAGGGCTGCCGGTGGCCTCGTCGCTGCCACCGGACGCCGCCCGCCGTATCGCCGCGATCCTGGCCGCGCATCCAAGCCTCGATCGGGTGGGCGATGCATCGGTCGAGTACGCCGCGCGCCCCACGCAACTCTTGGACATCGAAGGGAAACCCATCGGCGATCTCTGGATTCTGCGCTCCTTTGCGGCGGTCAGCGAACGTCTGGCAGCGCTGCGGCGCAACATCATGCTGTTGTGGCTACTGGCCGTCGCGGCCAGCCTGGGACTCACGTACGTGTTGGCAAGGCGCATCGTGGAGCCGGTGAAGGAATTGGATCGCGCTGCCGCGGAGGTGGCCCGCCAGAACTACGATCATCGCGTGAAGATTTTCAGCCAGGATGAGTTGGGGCGGCTGGCTCGCACCTTCAACGCCATGTGCGCCTCGATCCAGCAGGCCCGGCAGGAGTTGATTCGCCAGGAACGCATCTCGACCATCGGCCGGCTGTCGAGTTCCATCGTGCATGACTTGCGGAATCCGCTGGCGGCTGTTTATGGCGGCGCAGAGATGCTGGTGGACACGGATCTGAGCCCACTGCAGGTGAAGCGTCTGGCCGGCAATATCTATCGCGCCTCACGCCGGATCCAGGAACTGCTGCAGGATCTGTTGAACGTGTCGCGGGGCAATGCGCGCGGCGCGGAGGTATGCCGGCTGCGGGAAGTGGCCGCCGCCGGCTGCGAATCGCTGCTGCCGGCCGCGGAGGCGCAGCGCGTCGGCGTGCACGTCGAGATCCCGGAGGAGATCGAATTGCCGCTGGAGCGGAACCGCATGGAGCGGGTCTTCGCCAACCTGGTGGGCAACGCGCTCGAGATGATGCCGGGCGGCGGGCAAATCCTGATCTCGGCGAGGGCCGGGGAGGGCTACGTGGTGGCCGAGGTGCGGGATACCGGGCCCGGCATCCCAGCGCACATCCGCGACAGCCTATTCGAGCCCTTCGTCAGTGCGGGCAAGAAGAACGGGCTGGGATTGGGATTGGCTCTCTCGCGGCAGACCGTGCTGGACCACGGCGGCGACATGTGGGCCGAATCCGCGCAGGGCCGCGGGGCATGCTTCCGGGTGCGTCTGCCGCTGACGGAGGCCGCCGGCGGCCTCCCGCCGGGGCATGCATCAGGCGCGCATGCCGGGCAGGGGCGTTGAGCCGTGGACGCGCGCCAGGTGTACGAAAGCCTCGGCCGCGCCACAGCCGGCTTCGCGGCCGCGCCAGTTTTCCATGGGCTGGTGATAGTGGCGATAGATGGCTTCGCCGTCCTGGCTTTTGTGCGCGAACAGCGCGGCTTTCTTCAGGTCCCGCACGGCCGTGATATCCACGTAATCGGTAGGATGGAAACCCATGGTTTGCGATCCCAGATCGACTTCGTAATAGTACAGCTCGAACCGGCCGCGCGCCGCCAGCCAGGCGCGGTAGGCGAGGGTGCTGGCCGCTTGGTGATCGAGGTGCGAATCGATGGGCCAATGCGTGAAGACCACGGCGGGATCTTCGTCAGAGATCAGCTTTGTGACGGTGTCCGCAGTGTTACGGTCCACGGTGGTGGCGCCATCAATTTGACCCGCAAAGACCGGCTTGGCGCGCAAGATCTTGCAGGCGGCTTCGCATTCGGCCGAGCGGATCGCAGCGGCTGCGGAGTGAGACTCGCGCGGGATGCCGGCCTCGCCGCGCGTCAGATAGAGAACGGTGACGCTGGCGCCGGCCGCGGCGTAGCGTGCCAGAGTGCCCCCGCAGCCCGATTCGGGATCGTCCGGATGTCCGCCGACGCAGACGATCCTCAGGGTGCGGCCGGACGCAGACTGGCCGGCGGCCAGAGCAGGGAGGGCCAGGAATTGGCGGCGCGAGGGTTGCATCAGTCACCTTCGGGCGAGTATACCTTGCCGTCGCCTTCGAGGGAAACTGGCGCGCCGGCCGAGCGGCCTACACCGCGCTGGAAAGCGCCGCGTGGAAAGAAGCGGCGCGCGTCCGGAATTCGTAGCGCTCGATTCTTACGGCCGCTGTGCCCGGCTGGCTGCGCAGGACCCAGCCGAAAATCTCCAGTTTCATGGGGCAAGTATTGTCAAGCATGGCGGGCCAATCCACCGCCAAACGCACCTTCTCGCCTTTATGGAGGGGGTGCTGTGTCGTGAAGCGGATCTCGCGGCTGCCGATTTCCAGAGTCTTGCCTACGCCTGCTGCCGAGATCCGGCTGCCATTCACGCACTGGTAGCGAACGTCTTGTTCAATGGGGAATCGAGGCCGGTCGCGGCTGAGATCGTGCTCTGTACCCAGGTTGTATAGAGACATGCTGAACGCCCTACGGTGATCGTCTGCGGAGCGCCCAAATCAGCGAAACGCCTATGGCCGCTACGATTACTACGGGCCACCACCCTACAAAACCCGCGGCTTGGGCCGATACGATCATGGGGGAATCATATCATAGGCATAAGGATTGTGTAAAGTTTTTTTAATGTCTCCGCGCTACAGGACTACATCCGGCAGGGACGATTCGCTCCGGACCCCATCAGAAATGGACCGTGGGAACCGTCCGGCAAAACCGTGTCGCGGTCGGTGCGCGCTTGGCTGAGCTGGCTTGGGGTGAAGCCCTGTGCGCCGCGCAGATTCGCGCCGCGGAAGTCCGTGCTCAGCGTAGTAGCCTCGTGGAAGCGCGCGCGGGACAGGTCGGCGGCTTCCATATCGACCCCGTTCAGCCGCGCCTTCTGGAAGCTGCAACCGCCAAGAACGGCGCCCCAGAACGAGCTTTGGCGGAGATCGGCCCGGTCAAAGCGCGCGCCGCTCAAGTCGGCGCGGCGGAGCTCGCAGCTCTGCAGCGTGGCGGTGCTCCAGTTGGAGCCGGGGGCGGACATACCCGCAAGCTTGCAGCAACGAACCGTGGCGTGGTACAGATTCGCCTCCTCCAAGCGCGCCTCTGTAAAGTTGCAGTCGAAGACTTTGGCTTGCTGCAGATTGGCCTGCCAGAGATCCGCATCCCGGAATTCGCTCTGCCCCATGTCCACCTCGAGGAGGCGAGCCTGCCGCAGGTTGGCATGCCGGAAACAGCTCCTTACGATGCGCGACTCGCTGAGGTTCGCGGCAGCCAGCAGCGCGTTTTCGGCCTTCACCTCTTCCAACTCGGCTTGCGAGAGGTCGGCTTCCATCAGGGTCGCGCCAGTCAGATTGGCCCAGTGGCACACTGCGGCATGGAGGTTTGCTCCGGACAGGCGCGTGTCCGTCAGGTTCGTGGAGCTCAGGTCGGCACGTTCCAGATTGACCTTCTCGAGGACCCCGGCTATCAGCACGATGCCTTTCAGGCTGGCCCGTTGGCCACCCGGGCGGTGGTCGAGCCAGGCGCTGTGTGCTTCAAGCAACCTCTCCAGGGCCGGTGGCCCCAGGTAGGCCTCCAGCGGCGCAGCAGTCATAGTTTGCGGAGACAGGCCTTTGGACGCAGGCATTCCTTTTCACTTCCGTATCGATTTTTCAAACCCGGACGCAGTTTTCCCGCGTTGTGCTCAAGCGCTATGAATGAAGTCCGACGCCATATCGCCGAGCTCCTGCGACCCGGTTTCTAAGCTCCTCAGTTTGGCCGCCAGCGTGGTGCGCTTGAGGCGCAACAGGTCGGCAGCCATCTTCTTGTTTCCGTTGGTCTTTCGGAGTGCCTGCTCAAGGATGCTCCGCGCGATCTGCCCCACGGTCTGTTCGAAATCCAGACCGCTGTCCGGGACTTGCACCAGGTTCGATCCGGCGTGGTCTGCGGCCGGGCGTGGACTATTTTTCGCCAAAGGAAAATCGGACGGATACAAGATCTCGCGGTGGCCGCTCAAAACGATGGCGCGTTCCACACTGTTCTCCAACTCGCGGACGTTTCCCGGCCATGGATACGCCGCCAAGGCGGCCAGCGCTTCGCGGGACATCTTCTTGAAGGGCAGGCTCTCGAGCCGGCAGACTTTCTCTACAAAGTGATGGCACAAAGCAACCACATCACCCAGGCGCGCGCGCAAGGGAGGCAGATGGATGGGGATCACATTCAGCCGGTAATACAAATCCTCGCGAAAGCGGCCCTGCCGGACCCGCTCAAGCAGATCCGCGTTGGTGGCGGCGATGACGCGCACATCCACGCGAATGGTCTCCGAACTCCCGAGCCTTTGGAACTCGCGCTCCTGCAGCACGCGCAACAGCTTGGCTTGCAGTTCGAGTGGCATCTCGCCGATCTCGTCCAGAAACAGCGTGCTGCCGTCGGCCTGCTCGAAGCGCCCGGTGCGCTGGTTGATAGCGCCGGTGAAAGCGCCGCGCACATGTCCGAACAACTCGGCCTCCAGCAGGTTCTCCGGGAGCGCCGAACAACAGACCGACACCATAGGCAGGCGGCCGCGCGGTCCGGCCAGATGCACCGCGCGCGCGACCATCTCCTTACCGGTGCCCGTCTCGCCCGTAATCAGTACGGTGGAGCGGCGGCTGCCCACCAGCCGCACCATGCGCACGACGTCCTGAAACGGCTGGCTGGAACCCACCAGCGCGCGCCGCCAGGGATCCTCAGTCTCAAGCGGGGTACGGCTGCGGCTGCCATGCAGCGCGACCGCTTCATGCACCACCGCGGCGGCCTGCTCCAGATGGGCTTCCCCGCCGAGGACCTCAAATGCTCCCAGCCGGGTCAAACGCGCAGCGTCTGACAACTCCGCGCCGGGATCCCAACAGATCACGGGAACGTGATGATCGGTGGTGACCAGTTCCTCCAGCGCCTCGGCCGGAGTCCACTCAGGTAAGGGAAAGGAGACCAGCGCGGCGTCGATGGCGGTACGCCTGAGGTACTCCAGGGCTTCTGGAATACCGGCGGCATACTCGATGGTAAAGCCGTCGAGGACGCCCATAGCTTGGGCCGCGCCGAGGGTACCATCGTCGCGTGCGATCCACAACAACCTGCCTGATTCGACTCTATCCATGGCTATTGCAGAGATCGGCCGCCACGGGCAAACGCTTTAGGCCGCTCCACCGGAACCCGTAAGTCAAAGCCCATCGCCGTCAAATCTGTTCGACTACAATGCGGTGGACTTTGACCAGCAGATCCACCTCGGCGCGCGGCAAAGACAACGTCGTGGCAATACCCGCGATATCGTGGCCGGCGCGATGCAGGCGCAGGACCTGCGTACGTTTACTGAGATTGAGACCCGAGCGCGCCGCGGCAGGCGCCACCAGCATTCCGGTCTGCTGCTCCACTTCGCGCAGGTCGGCCTGGGAGTCCTGGATCGCGTGGCGAGTGTCCGCCAAGGCCGCCTCCAGCGCCGCCAATTGGCGGCGCTCTTCGCTCCGGCTGCGCGCCAGGCTGCGCAGTTCGGACTTGAGCGTGACGAACAAATAAGCATTGAGGCCCATGCCGAGGGCCAGCAGAACGTAGCAGACCAGCGGGTGCAGGAACCAGATCAGCGCGCTCATGGCAAGGCCTCCAGCCGCTCCTGGCGGCTCATGATCTGGTGGATGCGCACGCCGTAGTTTCCTTCCACGACCACCACCTCGCCGCGGGCCACCACGCAATTGTTGACGATCACCTCCACCGGTTCATCCACCATGCGGTTCAGCTCTACGATGGAACCCGCGGTGAGCTTCAGTACGTCCTTCAGAGGCAACTGCACGTGGCCGAAAGAAACGCTCACCGGTAGTTCGACCGCCATGAGTAGTTCGAACGTGCGAGACTGCGGCACCTGGCGCGGCTCGGCCGGCGCCGGCGCCGCGTTCGCGGAGGACGCGTGCCGATCGGCATCGGGAACATCTTCGGCAGGCGGCTCCTGCGGAGTGCCGGTGACCACTATCAGCAAGGGGGGGAGCGCGGCGTCCGGGTAGCTGGCTTCGACGAGGTAATAGCCGGCGGCATCCGGCGCGGCGGCCGCCTCCTTTCCGGTGCAATCGAGTTGGTGATTCCAGCGGCTCCCCGCGCTGCGGCCCAATTCGCCCAAGGACTGTTGCAGAATTTCGAGGTACGTTTCGCGCGCCTGGGAATCATCCTCCACGCCAGCCGCCCCCAGGACGCGCCCGGCAAGTTGGGACCAGGCATTGTGCGGCGCGCCGATCCAGAGGCAGGGCTCGCCCGGAAGGGGAAATCGATATTCCCACCACAGCACAGCGCCATGCTGCGCGGCGATCTCTTCGGCGGCCGCGGCCAGTGCCGTACCGTTGGCTGCGGGCGCGCATGCCAGCTTGGGGCGCTCGCCGGCCAGGGACTCCAGCACTGTACCGGCTAATGCTGTCCACTCCTCGGCGAACCAACGGGCGGGATTTGGGGTATCTGACGTCACACTACACCCCCGGCCTGCGTGGGCCAGACCTTTTCGATATCCGCTCGCAGGCGCAGAATAGCCTGCGACTTGAGATGCGAGATACGGGACTCATGCAGATCCACCACCTGCGCGATCTCCCGGAGGGTCAGCTCTTCGAGGTAATAAAGCCCCAGGACCGTGCGCTCCATGGGCGGCATCTTGCGGATAGCCGCGGACAGGAGTTCCTCGAGCTGGGCGCGCTCGAGCACGCGGGAGGGTAGTTGGTCCTGGTTGTCGCTGAGGTATTCCAGCAGGCCCTGCCCTTCGCCGTTTTCCGAGGTGTACTCGAGGCTACCCACATTGAGACCCTGCACTTCGACCAGCCAACGATGATATTCGTCGAGATCCAGGCCCATCTCGGCGGCGATCTCTTCTTCGCCCGGGCAGCGATGAAATTTCTGTTCGGCGCGGGAAATGGCGAACTCGATCTGCTTGGCTTTCTTGCGCCGTTGCCGCGGCGCCCAGTCGAGGCTCCGCAGGCTGTCCAGAATCGCTCCCCGGATCTTGTGCTCGGCGTAGGTCTTCAACTTTACGTTGTGCGTGGCGTCGTACTGGTCTACGGCCGCGATTAAGCCCAGGATGCCCGCCGAGACCAGATCCTCGAGGCTGACCGTTTCCGGCAGGCGCTCGTGAATGCGGCGCGCAATCAGCCGCACCTGCGGCAGGTGTTCGAGAATGAGCCGCTCGCGTTCCTCGTTGGAGGTCTCCACCGGTTCCGGGCAACAGTACGGGTTGGACATAGCCTCTGGGGGCTTCCTTTCACGCCGCGCGCTGCGCCAGCGGACGCGTGCGCGGCCAGATCAGGCTCAGAATACGCGCCTTGGTAGCGGTGTCGATATCATCCGGAATCACCTGGCCGGTTCCCAGAAACGACAGCGGCTTCGCCCGCCGCACCGACAAAGAGAAAGCCGTGCCGAAGGAACTGGTCTCATCCACCCTGGTAAACAGCAGGCTGGACGGCCGGAAGATCTCGTAGCGCTCCGCCACATGAGTTAGATCGGCGGATTTCATGGAAGCCGTTAATACCAGGTGCGTGCCGATTCCCGGCCGGCTGGAAAGGAAACCGGCCAGGTCGGCAGCACGGTCGATATCGTGCGGGCCAAAACCCGGTGTGTCAATCAGAATCAGGGCATTGCCGTGTTGTTCGGCGAGGGCCTGCGCCAGCGCCCCGACGCTCTCCAGCGCCTGGAACGGCGTGCCGAGTATGGTTGCATAGGACCGCAACTGTTCGGCGCCCGCCACCCGGTAGTCGTCGATGGAGAAGCACCGCACCGGACGCCGTGCGGCGAGTCCACAAGTCACCGCCAGCTTCGCGAGCGTAGTGGTCTTGCCGGCGCCGGGCGGTCCCACCAGCGCGGCGATCTGCGGTCCACCCGTGGGCGTCTGGGCGAGCGCGGCATTCACTTGGATGCGGCGTTCCAGTTCCGCGGCCACGCTGTTCTGCAGCGTGCCCTCCGGCGACCTCCGCTCGACGGCGCCCAGAATCTGGTCCACCAGTTCGCCGTCCATATCCTCCGCCATCAGAGCCGCGTGCCAGTCCGACATTTCCGGACCGGCCGCGGACCAGCGCGCGCCGCTCCAGGCCGAGCGGGTGATGGTTTTGCCCATCATGTCCAACTGGTGGCGCATCTCGGCGAGCTCGGCCGCCAACCGGGTTTCCTGCGCGGAGGGCGCTTCGGCCGCCGCAGGCGCGGGCTCCGCCTCCGGCACTACCGCGCAGACGACTTCGTACTCGCCCAAGTGACGGGCCTCCAGCGGCGCTTTGCGGGATTCCACCAGCATGGCCTCCGCGCCCAGCTCCCGGCGCGCCAGGGCTACCGCTGCTTCCACGGTGTTCGCATAGAAAGATTTGATTCGCATGGGCTTTCTCCTCAGGAACGTGTCCTACTGAATGACCCCCAGAGACACGACTCTTACGCCGGCCGGGATTTCGTTGTGCGAAAGGAAAAACAGGTTCGGCAGGACCGGCTCGGCCATCTGCCGCAAGAAATACCGCGCGCCGGCCGTGGTGACGGCCGCCACCGCGCCCTCCGGGCTGCCCACTCTGCGCTGGATGCGATCCAGGATATCGCGGATGGTTTGCGGCGCCATCCCCAGGTGGCTGTTCTGCTCGCCGTGCTGCACGGCGGATTCCACAGCCTGCTCGATCGAGGCGTCCAGAAAGTAAGCCGGCAGATTGCCGGAGGCATCCACGTACCGCTTGGCGACCGTGCGGCGGATGGCTTGGCGGGCGAATTCGGTGAGCAGTACCAGGTTCCGCGTGGAAAGCGCCGCCTCGCCCAGGGCCTCCAGGATGGATCCGGTATCGCGAATCGAGACCCGCTCGCGCAGCAGGTTTTGCAGGACGCGCTGCACCACCGAGAGCGGCAACTGCTTCGGCACCAGGTCTTCGACCACTTTCGGTTGCTCGACAGCCACCAGATCCAGCACCTTCTTGGCATCCTGCCGCGAGAAGAGTTCGTGCGCGTACTGCCGAACCAGTTCGGCGATGTGCGTCCCCAGCACGCTAACCGCGTCCACCAGGGTGTAACCGGCGGCGCGGGCATGTTCGGCGCGTTGTTCGGGGATCCACCAGGCGGCCAATCCAAACGCTGGCTCGCGCGTGGCGGTGCCCTCGAGAGGCGCTGCTTTTCTGCCGGAGGGGATGGCTAGTTGGCAGCCCTGCGGCAGTTCGTAACGGGCGATCTCCGCGCCTTTGAGCGAGATCACATACTCCCGCGCGCGCAGTGACAGGTTGTCGGCCACCCGTACCGGAGGCAGCAGGTAACCCAGATCCGCGGCCAGTTGGCGGCGGATGCCTGAGATGCGCTTCAATAGCGGCGAGTTCTGCGCGCCTTCCACCAGCTTCACCAGGCCCAGCCCCACCTCGATGGCCAGCGGCTCGACGCGCAACAGGCCCTCCAGATTCTCGCGCGCGGGCTTGGCCGCGGCCGGCGCCTGCGCCTGGGACGCGGGGCGTTCCCGCATGCGCCACGCCGCGGCGCCCAGCCCCGCTCCCAGCAGGAAAAAAGGAATACCGGGCATGCCCGGAAAACAAGCCAGCACGATGAGCACGCCCGCAGACAGCAACAGCGGTTGGCGGCTGCCGAAGACCTGCTTGCGGAAATCCGTACCCAGGCGCGAATCGCTCGCCGTGCGGGTGATGATGAGGCCCCCGGAGACCGAGATCATTAAAGCCGGAATCACGGTCACCAGCCCGTCGCCGATGGTCAGCACCGTGTAGGTCTCGAGCGCATGGCGCAATTCCATACCGTGCTGCAGGACGCCGATCAGAAAGCCCGCAACGATGTTGATTCCGGTGATCAGGATACTCGCTACCGCATCCCGCTGCGTAAAGCGGGAGGCGCCATCCATGGCCCCGTAGAACTCCGCCTCGGCGGCCAACTGCTTGCGGCGCTGGCGGGCTTCGGCCTCGTCGATCAGCCCCGAGCTCAAATCCGAATCGATGGACATCTGCTTGCCCGGCAGGGCATCCAGCGTGAAACGCGCGGTCACCTCGGAAATACGCACGGCGCCATGATTGATGACGACATACTGGATGGCGATCAATACCAGAAAAATGACGGTGCCGATGATGTAGTTGCCGCCCACCACGAAGCTTCCGAAGGCCTCGATGACGTGGCCTGCGGCGGCCGTTCCGGAATTGCCGTTGAGCAGGATCAGGCGCGCCGAGGAGATATTCAGGGCCAGGCGATAAAGCGTCAGTAATAGCAGGGTCGTGGGAAAAACGCTAAACTCTGCCGGGCGGGTGATATAAGTGGCCACCATCAATACGATGACGGACAACATGATGTCCAGCACCAGCAGCATGTCCATCACGAAGGGCGGCAGCGGCGTGATGAGGGCCAATACGATGGCCAGCACGGCGACCGGCACGCCCAAATCGGCCGCGTGGCCGCCGGAGAACATTTCCAGCGCCTTCCAGGGGCTCTTTGCTGCTGCGGCTTCCGCCATAGGGTCTGTCTCTTAAGCGGCTCCGGCCGCTTACTTAGGTAATCGGCTGTTCATGAGCTTATATACATAGGCCAGGATCTCGGCCACCGCGCGATACAGGTGCGCGGGGATCTCCTGGCCGACCTCCACCGAGCGATAAAGGGCTTGCGCTACGGGCGGATTTTCGATGATGGGAACCTGATTTTCGATAGCCTTCTGGCGAATGCGCGCCGCCAGGTAATTCTTGCCCTTGGCCACCACCACCGGTGTCGCCATGGAGTCCATGGCATAGCGCAGGGCTACCGCGTAATGCGTGGGGTTCACGATGACGGCGGTCGCCTTGGGGACTTCTTTCATCATCTGGCGGCGCAGGCGGTCGCGCTGGATCCGGCGGATGCGGGCCTTGATCTGCGGATTGCCCTCGGATTCCTTCACCTCGTCGCGGATTTCCTGCTTGCTCATGCGCAGATCCTTGCGGTAACGGCGGCGCTGCCGGAACAGATCCACGGCGCCGAACACCAGGAACACGCCGCCGCCTTTCCACAAGAGCGTGCCCAGCGAGGAGCAGGCCTGCCGGAAGCCGGACTCCACGCCCTGATAAGGCAGCGCCATGTACGCGAACAGGTTGTCGCGTACGATGCCGTAGACCGCCATGCCGAACAGCGGCAGCATCACGAGCGCGCGGGCCAGCGCCGGCAGATTCTGACGCGGCAGTTCACGCAGGCGAGACAGGGGGTTGAGACGCTGCAGATCCGGGCCGAGCTTCTTCAGGCTGACGCCCAACTGGCTGGCGATCAGTTGCACGCCTAGGGTCACGATCAGCAGAATGCCCGCGGTGGGCGCGAAAAGCGCGAGCAGGCGCAGCAACAGGTAGCGGCTCACCTCCGTGATCGGGCCCCCGGGCTGCGCACCAAAAGCCGCCTCGAGCGCGTGGCGCATGAGGTTGCGGAGTTCGCTGTACCATTGTCCTCCCCCCGCCGCCAGCACGGCCACAAAAGCTAGAAACTGCACGGCCGAGACGAATTGGGGCGCGGACGGAAACTGGCCTTCTTTGCGCGCCTTATCCAGCCGTTTCGGTGTGGGCTGTTCAGTTCTTTGTCCGGTATCGGCCACGGCCGCCCCTTCAGAGGTGCCAGATTCGGCGCAGCGTGCCGAAAGCCGTGCCGGCGAACGCCGGCATCAGCTTGGGAAGCAACAGGGTAATCCAGGCCAGCAGAATCAATCCCGCGACCATCTTGATGGGGAAAGCCAGCGTCAGGAGCTGCAATTGGGCGTTGAGGCGGCCGAGCAACCCCAGGGCGACGTCCACTAGAATGAGCAGTGCAATTCCCGGCATCGCCAGGCGCGCCGCCAGTGACAGCATATCCCCGCCAAGCCGCAGGACGGCCGCGGCGGCGGGCGCGGTCAGCCACGCCCCTGCCGGGTGCGCTTCCAGGCTGTACGCCAGCGCGCGAACTACTTCCCGGTCGAGGCCCAGCGCCAGAAAGATCAGCCCGCCCGCCAGTTGCGCAAAGACCAGCAACACGCCCGACTCAGCCTGTGTGGTGGGATCGATGGTCTGCGCGAAGCTGAAGCCGGCGTTCAGGCTGAGGATCTGCGCCCCGGTGACGAACGCCTCCAGGATGAAGGCGACCGCCAGGCCGACGGTCACGCCGATGCCGATCTCAGGCAACAGCCACAGGAGCAGGCGCGCCACGTCCGGCTGTGTGCTGCCAACCGCCGGCCAACTCGGCGAGAGCACCAGCGTCAACACCACGGACAGCACGATCCGCGCGATCTTCGGAGCCGCCTGCAGGCCGGGCAAAGGCACCAGTGCCATCACGCCCGACACGCGCGCCAACGTGAGCAGAAATCCAAAGAGCATGGGGAGCATGCCGGGGTCAGCGCGCATAACGCCCCAGATCGCCCAGCAGAGCCGTGGTATACGCGATCATGCGCTGGATCATCCAAGGCATCAGCAGCACCATGGCGACGACGAAGACCACCAGCCGGGGAATGGCGCTGAAGCCCGTATCCTGAATCGACGTGACGATCTGCGCCAGGCTGATGATGACGCCCGCGGCAAAGCCGATCGCCAACAGCGGCATGGCAATCCAGAAGGCCGCCAGCAGGGTGTGGCGCAGGAGTTCGGCTACGGAATCGGGGGTCATCATGGCACCTCAGGAGAAACTGCGCATCAGGGACCCGACCACCAGGTTCCAGCCGTCCACCAGCACGAACAGCAGGATTTTGAAGGGCGCAGAGATCATGACCGGCGGGAGCTGGATCATGCCCACCGAAAGGGTCACTGAGGCGACCACCAGGTCAATCACCAGGAACGGCAGGTAGAGCACCGCGCCGATCTGAAAGGAGGCTTTGAGTTCGGAAAGGATATAGGCCGGGATCAGGACTTTCAGATCCAGATCAGCCGGCGTGCGGGGCGGCTGGCCGTGCGAAATCTCAAGCAGCAACGCGATGTCTTTCTCGCGGGCGAAGCGCAGCCAGAACCGGCGCATCGGCTGGGCGGCCTGTTGCGCGGCGTCCTCTAAAGTCATTTGGCCGTTCTCCATGGGAATCCAGGCCTGCTGGAAGATCTGGTTGGCCATGGGCTCGATGGTGAGCAGGCTCAGGAACAGCGCCAGACCCACGAGCACCTGATTGGAGGGCGCGGTCTGGGTGCCCAGCGCCTGCCGCAGGAAGTGCAGCACGACGGTGATTCGCAGAAACGGGGTAACCGACACCAGCGCCGCCGGCAGCAGCGTCAGGGCCGTCAGCAGGAGAACGATCTGCATGGGCTCGCTCAACGAGCCGGCCTTCCCGTTCAGCCACGAACCGGAAGGGGCCCGCCGGGCGGTAGCGGCCGCCAGAGGCAACGCCAGAAGACCTAACAGCATCAGAGCGCGGCGCATCGGGCCTCCCGGGCGGCGCCCGCCGGGCGCCCGGATTCCAGACTCTCCCAGGCGAAGCTTTCGAGCACCGTGCAGCCCGCCGGCGAAATCCCCACGAGCAATCCCCGATCCGCCAACCGGATCAGATGCAGCGAATGCTGCGCTGACAGGTTGACGCGTTCGACGGTTTCCAGCGCGTGCCGCCGGCCCGCTCTGCGCGGGGCACGCGTCAGCCCTTTGCGGCGCAGGTACCAGAGCGTAAGCGCCAAGAGCGACAGGACAGTGCTGACGGTCAGCATTTGGCGGATGGTTTCCATGAGTTCCTTCTGGTTTGCACGGTCAGGCTTCGCCGTTGAAGTCCGTAATGCGGACTCCCAGGGTGTTTTCCACCACGACGATCTCGCCGCGGCCGATGAGCGTCCCGCCGACAAACAGGTCGATGTTTTCTCCGGCCGAGCGTTTCATGCCGATCAGGCTGCCGGGCTCCAGTTGCAGGATCTGGGCGACGGTGAGGATGCGGCGGTCCAGTTCGGCCTCGACGTCCATCGGCACGTCGGCGAAATGCGCAACTTCTTCCATGGCGGTCATCGGCGGTCTCCTATGTGATCAGATTGGTGGCGGCTTGCGCCATGGTGCTCACCGTGGTCACCAGCTTGGAATTGGCCTGGTAGGCGCTCTGCAGCACGATCAGATTGGTGAGTTCGTTGGCCATGTCCACATTCGAGGATTCGAGCGCGCCCCCCACGATCACGCCGCGTCCGCCCGTTCCGGGCGCCCCGATAACCGGCGCGGCGGTATCGGCGCTGAGCTGGAAGTTGCTGTTGCCGACATTCATCAAGGTTTGCGGATTCTGAATGTTGGCAATCGCCAACTGAGCCACCACGGCCTGTTTGCCGTTGGTATAAGTAGCCAGCAACTGCCCGCCGTTACCCATGGTCACGCTGGTCATCTCGGACGCCGCCGCGCCATCCTGCGTGGTTGCGGAAGCCGCGGAGGCCTGGTCGTACTGCGTGAGCGTGGGGTTGCCGTTCGAATCGTAAGGATTCCAGTTGATACTCAGGTTCGACGCGCCGTCGTTGAGCCCGGAGATGGCGATCGTGATCGGCGAGCCGGCCGCCGGACTGGTCAACTGCCCGTTGCTGTCAAAGGTCAGGCTGCCGGTGGCACCCGGAATGGCGTAGGGAGTGCCGGGCGTACCCGCGGCGACATCCGCGCCGGGAATCGTGGCGGTGTAGGACCAGGTGTTGGCGGCGGTCTGCTCGAAATTCAGTGTCACGTCGTGCGAGTTCCCCAACGAGTCGTAGACCGTGATGGGCGCCGACCAATCCGAGGCCGCGCCGGTCACCGCGGCGGCGTTGAAGTTGGCGCTCAAGGTGATGTTCTGGGTGGCCACCGGCGGTTGCAGGGCGCCCACCGGCACGGTGATGTCGCCAACCGGCCCGGCGGTGTTGACCACGCCGTTGGCGGCCATCCAGCCTTGCACCTGCTGGCCGCTGGCAGTCAGCAGGTTGCCCGCCAGATCCACCTGGAAGCTGCCGGCGCGGGTGTATTGGGCGGCGCCGTTGTTGTTGACCACAAAGAAACCGTTGCCTTGAATGGCGGCGTCGAGCGCGCCGCTGCTCGACTGAATCGCGCCTTGGGTGAACTGCGCGAGCGTCAGCGGCGCGGCTACGCCAAAGCCTACCTCCGTGTTGCCGCCGTTCATGGCCTCGCTGACCAGATTCTGGAAATAAGCGACGCTCTCCTTATATCCGTTAGTGTCCATATTGGCCAAGTTGTTGCCGACAATGTCGACGGCCATGCCGTTGGCATCCAAAGCGGATAATGCGGTACTAAACGCTGCGAACATATTAATTTCCTCCTTGCGTGGATGTCGTATTCTGAGTGCTGGTGCTGCTGCCCGACCCGGCCAGGGTGTCGAGATCGCTATGAATGCTGATGAGCTGTTCGAGCGAGCTGAACTGTGCAAGCTGGGTCACAAAAGCCGTGCTATCGGTCGGATTGGTGGGGTCCTGATACTGGATCTGGGCCACCAGGAGTTGCAAAAACTCGTTCTCGCTGACGTTATCGGGAGAACTGCTGCTGGGAGACGAGGCAGTGCCGGTCTGAGTCTGTGTCTGCGCCGACGTGGGTTGTACGTTCATATTTGGGACTCCTGTGCGGGGGCAAGGCTGGCATTCCATTCCCCGTCCCAGCGGGATTGATTTTTCTGTTGTTGCTGTGGCGGCCGGCGGCCGTCTCTACGCCCAGCGGCAGCGTCCTGCTGAAAGGCTGGCGTATCCGAGCCGGAGCGGCGGCCAGTGTCCGCATGCGCCGGGGACGCGGGGCGCCAGGCTTCGGCCTGGTAGCCTTCCTGCCGCAGCTTGCCAACCAGGTCCGGCAATTCCGCGCGGAGGGAACCGGCGAGGTCGCGATCCGGCGTATGCACCGTGACGCGGATCTCTCCGGCGCGCTCGGCCATGCGGATATCCACGCTGTTGTTGCCCTCTCCCAGACGTAGCGAGACGTCGCGGGAGGCGGGCTGTGCCGACGGTGTCACGGGCTCCGGGGGGGCCGATGGCGTTACGCTGGCCGGCGGCTGCGGAGCGCTGGATCCTTCGTGCCCGGCGGGGACCGATGCTGCGGCGCTAGCCGCCCCGTCAACCGCGCCGTTAACCGCTTCGGACGCACTGTCGTTTGCGCTCTCCGTCTGCGGATGGTGGCCGGAAGCGGCGGCGGTACGGACCACTGCAGGCACCGCCGACACGGCCGCGTGCGCCGCTGGCGCGGAGGTGCCGCGAGCATCCGCCGGCGTATTACCAGAAGTTTCGGACGAGGAATCCTGCGCTGACGTTTTCGCCGATAAGTCCAACTGGCTGGCCTGCGGGGCGGAGTCGGCCTGGCGCGCGCCGAAAGCCGGAGACGGGGTTGTCGGCTGATCCTCCACCGCGGCGGACCAGCCCTGCACAGGAACCGTCAACCGGGCGCTAAACGCCAATTCGCTCGCGGCATCCGAAGCCGGTGCGGGCGCGGACGGCGGCGCAGCCGCCTCGCGCTGGGCCGTACCGGAGTGTTGACCACTATCGCCGGCCGCCAACGCGGCGAGTGAATCGAGCCCGGGAGCCAGCCCCGCGAGCGGCCCCCTTTGCGCTACCGGAACCGCGCTCGCGGCGGCGGCCGCGGCGGCCCGATCTCGGGTGTCCTTTTGGTCCCCGCCCGCGTCTTGGGAAGCCGGATGATCCAGCAGCTCCAGGCCCAGCGTGAGCGGGCTGGTGGCCACCACGGCAACCGGGACCGGAGCGGGAGCAGGCAAGTCGTCCGATTCCTTCTTGTCGCGCGATGGGGTCTGTGGATTGTCGTCCTTCGACGCTCCTGAACTGTGGCTGTCCACCAGATAGCCGTCCAGGAACGAGGAGAAGGCGGATGCTGCGGAGGATGGAGCTGTCTTCCCGTCCGCGGTGCCATTCCCGGCGCCCACGCCGCTGGCGGCGGAACCGGCCAGTAATTGAGAGCACGCAGCGATCACGGCCTGGAACGGTGCACCCGGCTAGCCAGACGCGTCGCGCTGAATTCCCAAGCAGTTAGGCTCGCAAGCCGCGGCAAGATCTTGGCGCGGGCCCGCGCTGCGGCAGAAAGTTGCCCGGCCGCCCCCGGCAAACCGTTGTTTTTGCATGCTCAGCCTTCGGTTGCCGGCTTGCTTTCGCCACTGGCGTGAGGGTGGCGTGGACAACCTGACGATCGCGGCCGCGGGCGGGATGCGCTCCCGCATGGAGTCCCTGGACCTGCTGGCCAACAACCTGGCCAACACGGAGACCGGCGGTTATAAGGCGGACCGCGAGTTCTACAACCTTTATGTGTCGTCCGAGGCGGCCACCGCCGACGCGTCGCCGACGTCGCTGCCGGTCATCCAGACAGCGTGGACCGATTTTTCGCAGGGCGTGCTGCGCCCCACCGGCAACTCTTTAGATCTGGCTCTCTCAGGCAAGGGCTTTTTCGCGGTGAGCGGGCCCTCGGGAGATCTGTACACCCGAAACGGCAGCTTTCATTTGACGCCCCAGGGAACCCTGGTCAGCACGGAGGGATACGCCGTGCGCACCGTGGCGGGCGGCAACATCCAGGCCCAGGGATCCGGAGCGCTGCAGATTTCGCGGGATGGCACCGTGACGCAAGACGGCCAGGTCCTGGGACGCCTCGCCGTGGCAGACTTCGCCGAGGCCGGCGCGCTGGTCAAACAGGGTAACAGCTACTTCCGGAGCACAGCGGATCCGCAAGCGGCTTCGGGCGTCCAGGTCGAACAAGGCAAGCTGGAGAGTTCCAACGTGGGAGCGGCGGAGTCGGCCGTGCGGCTGGTTTCGGTCATGCGGCAATTCGAGATGCTGCAGAAAGCCGCCTCGCTGGGTGAGCAGATGAATCAGGAGGACGCGCAGGAAGTTGCCCGGGTGGCCTCTTAGGCCGCGCCGGAGATGCTAGGAGAATCATTCTTATGATGCGAGCGCTATTCAGTGCCGCCAGCGGTATGACGGCGCAACAGATGAACGTGGACAATATCGCGAATAACCTGGCGAACGCCAACACCAACGGTTACAAGGTCCGCCGGGTCCAGTTTCAGGATCTGCTCTATCAGAACCTCATGCAGCCGGGCGCGTCCGCCAGCCAGCAGACCGTTGTTCCGGCGGGCCTGCAATTGGGGCTGGGCACACGGCCGGCGGGCAACGAGATCATCTTTACTCCGGGCAGCCTTTCGGCGACCGAGAATCCCCTGGACGTCGCGATTCAAGGCCCCGGCTTCTTTCAAGTACTGCAGCCTAATGGGCAACTGGCCTACACGCGCGACGGCGAGTTCCAGCTCGACCGGAACGGAAACGTCGTGACTGCCAATGGCAACCCCCTGCAGCCGCAGATCACCATTCCCGCCGACGCCCAGTCGATCACCATCGCGGCCGACGGCACGGTGAGCTACACGCAACCCAACCAGACCACGGCCCAGGTCGCCGGGCAGATCCAGCTCGCCAACTTCCAGAATCCGGCTGGGTTGAGCGCGGCGGGCGGTAACCTGTACACCCCCACGCAAGCTTCCGGCGACCCGACCCTGGGCAATCCGGGCGGCGCCGAAGGTCTGGGCACCCTGCAGCAAGGATACACTGAACAATCGAACGTGAGCGTCGTCGAGGAGATGGTCAACCTGATCGTCAGCCAACGGGCCTACGAAGCCAATTCGAAAGTCGTGCAGGCCGCCAACGAAATGTACCAGCAGACCAACGGTCTCGTGCAGCAATGACCCTGCGGATCGCATTGCTCGCATTTCTGGCGCTGGCATCGCTGCGCGCCCAGTGCATCTCCGTATCGGGCGAGCGGATCCTGGCGGCCGACATGGCTCGCGCCGTGCCGGCTTTTGCCGCAGTGGCTCCGGAGCTGGTGCTCGGTTTCGCGCCATCGCCGGGCACCCGCCGCGTCTATGCCGCCGCGGAAATGGCGCGTCTGGGGAAACGCTATGGGCTGGCGCTCGAACCCGGCGCCGAGGCCTGTTTCGCGCGGCCCTTGGAGACGCTGACGCCCGATCGTATCGCCGCCGCGCTGCAAAAGGTGATGCCGGCGGCGCACATCGAGATCGTCGATTTCAGCCGCCAGCCGATTCCGCCGGGAGAGCTACGGTTTCCGCCCTCGGGGTTGCAGGTCGATCCGTCCAGTCGCGCTCCGCGCCTGTGGCGCGGTGCGGTCTGCGCGCCGGGCAGGGACGATTTTCCCTTGTGGGCCAAGGTGCGCGTGGCGGTGACCGGCACGAGAGTCGTCGCCACTGCCGCGCTGATCCCCGGCCGGCCCATCGAACGCGCGCAACTGCATGTGGAATCTTATCAAGGTCCACCCGGCCTGCCGGATCTGGCGGAGGTCGTCGGGCGGGCGCCCAGACGGTACATTCCGGCGGGCGCGGTCATCGAGGGGTCGTGGCTCGACGCGCCGGCCCAGGTCTACCGCGGCGAGAGCGTGCGCGTGGAAGTCGACAGCGGATTAGCGCGCGTGCTGCTCGAGGGGCAGGCCCAGTCCTCGGGCAGGCGCGGTGAAGTGATCGCGGTGCGTAATCCGGCGAATGGCAAGATTCTCCATGCGACCGTTACGGATCGCGGGCGCGTGGTGGTGGCTGCCGGTCCGTTAGCGCGCATCGGAACAGAAAGAACAGGAAGATGAAAGCCAAACGCATTCTCGCGACTCTGGCGGCGGGCAGCGCCCTGCTGTGCGCGGGCCAGAAGAAAAAGCCCGCGGCGCCGCAGCCGACCGCGCTCGACCGCTACGTGGCCGAAGCGATGGCTGCCGCGCGCTCCAATAATGACGCCTCAGCCGGCTCGTTGTGGAGCTCCGCGGCCCTGTTCAACGACCTGGCACGTGACCTGCGCGCCAGCCGGGTGAATGACACGGTCACCGTGCAGGTGGCCGAGAATGCCTCGGCGGTGAGCACCGGGAACGTGCAGACCGCGCGCACCTCCAGCGCCTCGGCCTCCATCAGCTCACTGGCTGGGCCGCAAAAGGCCGCCGGCACGCTGGCCAACCTGCTCGGCACTTCCGGGGACCAGCAGCTCAAGGGATCCGGCACCATCGGCCGGACCACGGTGATCACCACCACGCTGGGCACGCGCGTGGTGCACGTGCTGCCGAATGGCTACCTGGTGGTCGAAGGCGTCAAGGAGATTCGCGTGAGCTCCGAAGAGCAGATGATCACGGTGCGGGGAGTCGTGAGGCCCGCCGACCTGGGGCCGAATAACGTGGTGCAATCCGATCTGATCGCACAGCTCGAGGTCTCGGTCAATGGCAAAGGGGTGGTGGGAGACGCCATCCGGCGTCCGAATTTTCTGTACCGCCTGCTGCTGGGGCTGCTTCCGTTCTAGAGGGATAAGACACAATGCGAAGGATGATTCTCTGTCTGGCGGCTGCGGCGATAGCTGTGCCCGCGACCGCGGCCACCCGCCTGAAGGATCTGGCGGGCCTCGAAGGAGTGCGCGACAACCAGCTTATCGGCTACGGGCTGGTGGCCGGACTGGCTGGAAAGGGAGACACGCAGCAGACGGTGTTTTCGCCGCAGAGCCTGGCGAATATGCTGGAGCGCATGGGTATCTCGGTTCCGGGAGCCACGCTGCGCGTGAAAGATATGGCTTCTGTGATGGTCACCGCCACACTGCCGCCGTTTGCACAGCCCGGCATCCGTCTGGACGCCACCGCCGCGGCGATCGGCGATGCCACGACCCTGCAGGGAGGCATCCTGCTGCTCACCCCGCTCAAAGGCGCGGACGGGCAGGTTTACGCCGTCGCGCAGGGCCCGGTGGTGATCGGCGGGTTCCTGGCCGGGGGAACCGGCAACGGTCAGACCGTGAACCATCCCACCGTGGGCCGCCTGCCGAACGGGGCGATCGTGGAGCACCCGGCGCCATCCGCGGCGCTCCGGAGCGTCCTGCATTTGCAACTGCACTATGCCGATTTCACCACCGCATCGCGCGTGGCTGCGGCCATCAACGCCAAATACGGCAAATCCGGATCGTGGCCGGCGCGCGCCGAAAACTCGGCCCTGGTGAGCGTGGCGATTCCGCCGGACTACACGGCCCGTCCGGTCGACTTCGTGGCGGAGATGGAGATGCTGACGGTCAACGCGGATCAGCCGGCCCGCGTCGTCATCAATGAACGCACCGGCACGATCATCATGGGCCGCGATGTGCGCATTGCTCCGGTGGCCATCCTGCACGGAAATCTGACGGTGGAAGTGCAGACCAGCATGGAGGTCTCGCAGCCCTTACCGGATTCCAAAGGGACCACCGTCGTCGAGCCCAGCGTGGCGGTGAACGCAAGAGAAGACCGGGCGCGCGATGTATTGCTCAAAGAGGGCGCCACCGTGGAAGAACTGGTCCGGGCGCTGGCCGCCATCGGCTCGACGCCACGCGATGTGATCGCGATTCTGCAGAGCTTGCGCGCGGCGGGAGCGCTCGAAGCCGATCTGGAGGTGAATTGATGAGTACGCCAGTAACCCTGAGCGCCCCTCTGCCGGGCGCGGATGCGCCGCCGGCGCCTAAGCCCAAGACACTCGCGGAAGCCGCGCAGCAGTTCGAGGCCCTAATGATCGGGCAAATGCTCAAGGAGGCACGCGGGGATGCGAACGGGTGGCTCGGAAGCGGCGAAGAGACCGGCAACGGCACGCTGGGCGCGGTCGCCGAGGAGCAGTTTGCGCAAGCCCTGGCCAAAAGCGGCGGCTTAGGGTTGAGCCGGCAGATCGTGGCCAGCATGACCCGGCCGCACGCCGTCAGCGATCCACAAACAACTCCGTAAACTGCGCCAGCTTTCCGATGTCGCCGTCCACGTCCAGGCGGCGCTCGAGCATGGCGGTTACCGGGCTGATCTCGCCCGCCGCGATGCGCGCAAAGGTCGGCAGGCTCATGCGGAAGGTGAGCATGGGATTCGCGGACTTGCCCGGCGCGGTATCGATGCGGCCATTCGCGATGCGCACCAGCCAGCGCACGGTGCCGGCCGCGCCCTTCAACTCATACTGCACCTCGGCGGCGAAGTCCTGGGCGCGTTCGGGATGAAACGCCTTCCGCATGCCTTTGAAGATCGAACCTTGGACCAGGCGGAAGCGCATCAGGCGATCCAGTTTCCGGTCGTCGCGCGCGCGCACCATGCGCGCGAAGAGGCTGTTCTGCGCGGCAGCCCGCTTACCGCCCGCAAGCGCCGGCGGCGTGGAAGGCTCTCCGGTCGAAGTAATCACGTAGCCAGGCGGCAGCGCGCGCGCCGGGGCACGGCGCCGCAACGCCTGTTCGCACGCCGCGGCCAGCCGGTCCATTTTAGCCTTCCCGCGCGTCTCTTCTTTTTCCGCAAAGCACGGCATCACCTCGCGCGCGAATAACTCGATCGATTCGCAGATGTGCTCGTGACGATTGCGTCCCGCCTGCGCCACGAAGATTACCGCATCCACGCCGGCCTGTTCGTAGCGCGCCAGCAGATCGCCGACCTGCCGCGGCGTACCCACCGCGCCCCGCAGCGATCCGATGCCTTCCTGCAGCAGCCGCACACCCAGCGGCGCGTCGCCCGCGCGCACGATGTCGCGCGCGAAGCCGTAGGTGTTGCGGTTCTGCAAGAACTCCTCCCAGATATTCGTGTGGGCCGGCTCGTGCTTGCCGAACACATAGTAATGCGCCAGCGAATAGCCGAAGAAATGCGCGCCGTCGATGCCGCGTTCGATGGCGGTCTGCTCGTCCGGATGGCACATAAACGGCACGACCACGGCCAGGTCCGGATTCACCGCGAAGCCCGCCGGCGTGCATTCGCTGGTAATAATGCGGTAGTAGTCATCCACCCAGGCCTTGGCCTCCTCCGGCTCGATGAAAGAGAACGACAGCGCCCCGATGCCCTTGCGCGCGGCCGTCAGGATGCTCTCGCGGCGGCTGCAGGCCATCCACAGCGGCGGATGCGGCCGTTGCGCCGGCTTGGGAACCACGTTGCGCGGCGGCATCCAGATGAACCGGCCCTGGAAACCCGCGAAGGGCTCTTCGACGAACATCCGCGTGATGGCGTCCAGCGCCTCCTCCCACTGCGCGTGCTTCAGCGCGCGATCGATCCCGAAGCCGCCCAACTCGGTCTGCGATGCGGATTCACCGGTGCCGAACTCCACGCGGCCGCCCGAGATCAGGTCCAGCGTGGCGATCCGCTCGGCCACACGCGCGGGATGGTTGAATCCCGGCGGGATTTGCACGATGCCGTGGCCCAGCCGGATGTTCCGCGTGCGCTGGCTGGCGGCCGCCAGGAAAACTTCGGGTGCGCTCGAGTGCGAGTACTCTTCGAGAAAATGATGCTCGACCTCCCAAACGTAGTGCATGCCAACGCGGTCCGCCAGTTCGATCTGCTCGAGCGCATCGAGCAGCAGTTTCTGCTCCGCGCCTTCTTCCCACGGGCGTGGGATCTGATGCTCGTAAAACAGGCCGAATTTCAAGAAGCCTCCATCAACGCCGGGTGGCAGTATAGCACGGGCTGTTGGTAGTCTGAAATCAGGTACCATGCACCTGTTTATGTCCCTGGCTCTGCTCGCCGCGTCCGCGCCCCAGGCCGTGGTCCTGAAGCCTGTGGCGAATATGTACGCGCAGCCGAGCGGCGATACCGAGGTGGTCTCGCAGGCGATCTACGGAACCACTGTGGGCGTCATCGGGGAACGGCCCGGCTGGCTAGAAGTGCGCACCCCGGACGACTACAAGGGCTGGATGCCGCTCACAGACGTGCGCCGTCCGGCCGCAGGCGAGAAGCCATACGCCTCCGCCGGGCGTGTGGCGCAGGTCGAGAGCCTGTTCGCCCACCTGTACTACGAGCCGAACGTGACCAAGCGCCAGCCACTGGTCACGGTGCCGTTTGAGACGCGCCTCGAAGTGATCGCCGAGCCTGCCGACAACCCGCGCTGGCTGGAAGTGCGTCTGCCGGACGATCGCTCCGGCTGGGTGCAGACTGGAGACGTCACCTTCGATACGCGGCCGCTCTCGATCGCCGAGACCATCGCGCTGAGCCGCCGCTTTCTGGGCCTGCCGTACACTTGGGGCGGCACGTCGAGCTTCGGGTACGATTGTTCAGGCTTCACGCAGATGCTCTGCCGCCGGCGCGGTACGCTCATCCCGCGCGATGCCGATCTGCAAGCCGCCTGGCAGGGCGTCGCGGCCATGCGGCGCGAAGATCTGCAGCCGGGCGATCTGCTCTACTTCGGCAGCGCCGCCGGTCACATTACGCACACCGGCATGTACATCGGCGAAGGCAAATTTATCAATGCCACGACCTGGATCCATCCCGTGATCCAGATCTGCGACTTGAGCGATCCGCACTGGGCGCACTTGCTGGTCGCTTGCAGGAGACTCAAATGAACCGCCGTCACTTCTTCCTGGCGCAAGCCGGATGGCCTGCTTTACTTTCCGCGGGTGCGCCGCGCGCCACCGTCACTACCGAGATCAAGCGGCTGAAGCTGCGCCACACCTGGGCCACCACCATGTCTTCGAGCGCGTACCGCGACACGCTGTACGTCGCCTACAGCAATGGCGGCATCACGGGCCACGGCGAGGGCGCGCCGATCGTACGTTATAAAGAGGACGCCGCCGGCGCGCGGCAGTCCGTCGAATCCGTGCGCGATCTGTTGACCAGCGCCGATCCCTGGCAATTCGCAAAGCTCACGCACCAGGTCTTCGCGCGCGTCGAAGGCCAGTGGGCGGGCAAGGCAGCCATCGATATCGCGCTGATGGATTGGGTCGGTCAGAAGCTGGGCGTGCCGCTCTATCGCTACTTCGGTCTCGACCCGCGCGATGCTCCGGTCACGACTTTTTCGATCGGCATCGATAATCCGCAGATGACGCGCCAGAAAGTGCGCGAGGCGGCGCCTTTTCCGGTGCTGAAAATTAAGGTGGGGCTCGATACCGACGAAGCCACCATCGCGGCCGTGCGTAGCGTCACCGACAAGCCGCTGCGCGTGGACGCCAACGAAGGCTGGAAGGACAAAGAAGAGGCCGTGCGCAAGATCAACTGGCTGGCCACCAAGGGCGTCGAGTTCGTCGAGCAGCCCATGCCCGCCGATATGCTGGACGAGATGCACTGGGTCCACGAGCGGGTCCACGTGCCGTTGATCGCCGATGAAGCCTGCCGCCACGCATCCGACATTCCGAAGATGGTGGGCGCCTTCGACGGCGTCAACGTGAAGCTCGATAAAGCGGGCGGTGTACTGGAAGCGCACAACATGATCCAGATCGCCAAATCGCTGGGTCTGAAAACCATGCTCGGATGCATGATTTCGAGCTCGGTCAGCGTGACGGCGGCGGCACATCTCTCGCCGCTGGTCGACTATGCGGATCTCGACGGCAACCTGCTGATCGCTAACGATCCATTCAGCGGCGTGTTAGTTGAAAAGGGCAAGTTGATTCTGCCGGACCGGCCGGGACTCGGGCTGCGGCCCGCGTCTATTGGGTGACCGTTAACTGCGTGGAGGCGCTCGCCACACCGCCGACTGACAGAATCACTGCCTGCGAACCGAGTGGCGCACTCGATGGAATCGTGTAGTTGATCTGCACCACGCCAACCGACCATGTCGGTATGCCGATGAAGTTAATCGTGGCCGCCGCGCCACCCACGGTTAGCGACACGGCTCCGGTTGGGGCGGGTAACTCCGAAGCGGAGGTATCGGCCGCAGGCGCCGATCCCGTGGCCACGGTTGGCGACACGGCCCCGGCCCCGGTCATATACATCGTGATTTCCTGGCCGCGCGCGGCGGTTGAGAAGGGCACCGGCGCGCCGTTGTCGAACGTGAAGATGCCCGGAGCGGTCGCCGTCACCTTGAAACTGTAAAAGACGCTCTCGCCGTTGTTATTCACGCGCAGCGTCGCCCCCGAGGCCGCCGTCACTTCGTAAGGGATCTGAATATTCAACTGTGTGGGCGATACGTAATAAAGCGGCGCGGCGATGCCGTTAATAGTCACCCAGGTTCCCGCGAGCATGGTAGGAAGAGGCAGCCCGGGCGTGCTCGTCGTGGCGGATGCCAGGTTGGTGCCAAAAACGCTCACGATCTCACCGGGAGCAAACACTTGCTGAAACGACGCAGCATTCGTCAGGCCGCCCACGGTGGGCGGACCGATCGCGGTGGATGTAATGGTGACTGTAGTCGTGCCCGTGGAGCCGTAGTAGTTGGAATCGCCGTTGTACTGGGCGGTGATAGAATTCTTTCCAGCGGCCAACTGCACGCCGGCGAGCGTCAGAGTAGCCTTGGCGCTCGCGCCCGATCCGGACAGCGTGGCCGTTCCCAGCGAGAATGTGCCAGTGGTAAACGTGACCGTGCCGGTGGGCGTGCCGCCGTTCGAACTGGCCACCGTCGCAGTCAGGACGGTTGAGCCGCTGAAAGCCAGGCTGGTGACGCTGGCGTTCAAAGTCAGGGTCGCGCTGCCCTTGCTTACCGCCCCGGCGCTGTGCCAGGCCGTGACCAGGTTATAGACATCCACGCTCCCGATTCCAGTGACTTGATCGTAGCCCACGCCAGCGTTGTACCCGATGGCGGTTCCGGTGCAGTTCGGAGTAGAACATGGAACCACTTTATTGTTTCCGGTGGTAATGTCGTGAAACACTCCCGTGACCGGCGCCAGCGCGTAGAGCTGCGGATTGATGTTGCCGAGGCTGGCGCTCGACTCGAGTCCATTGGCTACCAGGTATTGGCTGAGCAATGCCGCGATACCCGCAAACTGCGGGCCCCCGACGGATGTCCCCCCGATGATCTGAGTCTGGCCCCCGCTGACAATGACATATCCGTCGTGATCGGCGGAAGCCGACATAGACACATCCGGGACGTCGCGTTTACCGTCGTCCGGCACACCTGTCGCGCTCTGCCAGGATGGCTTCGAAAAATACGCGCTGGCCCCGCCGCCGCTCGCCGCGGGGCTGCCATCGATACTACTGTCGTTCCATGAGATCTCGGGGATGTAAGATAGCGCCGACGTCAAGTCACTCGAGTTTTGCGTACTCCAGTAACTTCCGCTGCTTTCCTGGAACTCGGTACCGCCCACGCCGGTAACTTCCGGGAGCGAGGCCGGCACGTCCACCGAAAGAGCATTATCGATGGTGGGGCCGTCGCCGATGCCGAAACAATCCGCCGCGCCGCTGTCACCCGAAGCGGCGAAGATAGTTTGGCCCTGCGCATTGGCCTGCTCCGCCACCAGTTCAAGGGCCTGCGAGCCCGCGGATCCTTCATCGAGCTCACAGTCGCCATAGCTGGTGCTGACAATCGGCGCCAGGTTCTGATCGATCGCGTATTGGAGAGAGTTGACCACATCGGTGGAATTCACGTAGATGATGGTGGCGTTGGGCGCGAGGGCGCCGGAAAGTTCCAGGTCGAGATCGGCCTCCGAAAGGTCGCCCGAGCTTTTCAGGATGCCGGGATCTTTATTCCCAAACAGCTTCACGGTAGGGTCGTTCGGAGGCAGGCCGAACATCGTGTGGAACGCTTCAATGTCGGACATGATGATGTCAGTCTGACCAACGACGGCGATGGTTGCGCCTTTACCCGTGATGCCGGCATTGTAGAGCGGAGTGATGTCGTAGATCGTGGCCACGTCTCCCGGCGCAAGCTGATGAGCGCCGCCGGACATGGTTTCGCGCGGTTGCGCGTAACGCACCAATCTCGGCTTCAGCCGGAAATTGTCGAGCCCGCGGATCCCCACCACCAGGCCGTCAAAGGCCGCCGGAATCGTGGGACTGTTTGCGTTGGCATAGTGCTGCTCGCCATTCACCTGGTATCGATGAATCTCGACCCCAAACGCCCGGCCCACCTGGCCGACCGAGCCGGCGAAGACCACCGCGTTGCGCGCGCGGGCGGTGTAGTCGACCGTAAGACCGAAATCGCCGAGCCAGGCAGTGATCTTGCCGAGATCGCTCTGGCTCACTCCGAAGCGGTCTGCATACTGCTCCGGAGTCAGCCATTGATGATAGCTGGACGACGATGGGTCCTGCTGCGCGATGAGTAACTGATTGAGATCGGCTTGCTGGCTCGCGGACGGCCGCAGCACCATGGTGACATCGGAGAGTTCGGTCGATGCATCCACCAGCCCCTGGTCCACCGCGGAAGCAATGCGCCGGCTGACATGGCTCGCGAGCGTGACGCGGCGGCTGTTATCGATGGCCGCCGTAATCCGATCCGCGGCCGGCAAGGCGTTCGGAAAGACCATCCACGAGACGAGAGCAAAAGCAAGGAAAGCGCATCGCCGCCAGGGACACATGCCACTTCAGACGGTGTGGCTCCCCCGCCGGTTTCCGCGCCTGACCATTTTCAAGTAACGGAGTACTAACTTCAGACAGTAAGTTAAGCCCGTGTTAAGCGCGTCCCGTTTCGAGAGCCGTGACCACCAATGAAATCCAGAGCAGATCGGCGATCAGCAGGTGCGTGATTTGCATCCACACCGGCGCGAGAAGAAAGATATTAATGACACCCGCAGCGAGTTGTACAAAAAGCAGCAGGGCCACCGCATAGCCGCAATGGACTGCCGCGGGACGCGGTGAGCGCAAGGCGGTGATGGCCGCCATCAGCACTACGGCGGATCCCAGCGCGGCGATTACGGGATGCAGCGCGCGCATTCGCAGCAGCGCGGCGGCGTTGGCCGCGAACTCCTGGTGTATGCCGGCACTCACTGAGCGGGCGGGGAAGAGTGTGTCACCCAGGGCCGCGATCGCGCCGCTGACCGCCACGATCACGGCAACCGGCAATGCCGCCATCACGACTCGCGGCGCCGCATGCCACCGGCGCGAGGCGCCTTCCGCGCCGAACCAGGCGGTCAGCGCCAGCATCGCCAGCAGGATCTGCGTATTGACGAGATGTGCTGAAAGATAGACGGCGCGGCCGGCCGAAGCGTTGTGCTCGACATATCGGAACAACACCAAACCCGCGCCCAGCAGCGCCTCGGCAAACAGGAACACGGCCGACAGCGCCGCGAAAAGACGCGCGCGGCGGCCGCGCGGGAACAGCAGAAACGCCCACAAACACAGGCCGCAGACGCCCAGGATGGCCACGCCGCTCATGACCCGGTGCGTGAATTCGATGATCGTCTGAACACTCGCCGCGCGCGGAACGACTACGCCATTACAGAGCGGCCAGCGATTGCCGCAGCCCGCGCCGGAACCGGTGGCGCGTACGAATGCGCCCCACAACACCACCAGCATGTTGTACGCGAGTACGCCCCAAGCCACCCGGCTGAACCGCCGGTAGACCGCGGGGGACGACTCCGCGCGCGCGTCCGCCAATGCATGCGCCATTTCTCTCAATGTTAGCGCTGGCTGGCTTCGCCGGCGGTAACGCGGCGTGTGAATTCGGCGGACTTGCCCCGCGGAATACTCAGCGAGCGCCACTTGTCGCATTGGAAATGCTTCGCCAGAAGAATGATCTGCCCGATGTGACTCGCGTAGTGCGCAAGCTGCCGGTTGATGGCCTGCATCACGGAGTGCGCTTCACCACGGATCGTGACTTGACGTGCCAGGTCCGCATCGGTCAAAGGCTCGAGCGCGGCAAACAGGATGTCCCATCCCGTTTGCCAAAGCGCCATCAGACTTTCGCGCGTGGCCGGCGGGTCTTCGAACTCGGTGTCGCGTTGGCGATCGTTTTTTTCACCGTCGCTGATCAGAAAATCCGTCCAACGCGAGCGCATGTTGCCCGCCATGTGCTTCACGATGATGGCGATCGAATTGGACTCCGGGTCGAGCGTGGCAAAAAGTTGCTCGTCAGTGACCTGCGCGATCGCCGCCTCTGCCATTTTCTTGTAATAGCGCAACAGGGTCAGGGAGTCCGCCAGATACGAAGTGGTGAATTGGAGTGCCATGGCGTCATAGTACCGTGCCGCGCGGGATGCGGCGCGCCCTATTGTAGAATCTCTGAAGAGTATGCAGCGGGTCGCGATTACGGGAGTGGGGTTGGTTACACCGCTGGGGTTGTCGGCCGCCGAAAACGTGGCGCGCAGCCGCGCGGGCGAGTCCGGTATTGGCCCGGCGCGCGCGTTTGCCGTCGAGGGCCACGCCGCGCAGGCATTGGCCAGCGTAGCCCCGTTCGATCTGGAATCCTGCCTGCGCTTTCCCAAAAACTACAAGTTCATGGGCCGTTCCGTACAGTTCGCCATGCGCGCGGCGCGCGAAGCGGTGGAACAGAGCGGCATCGACTTGAGCAAGGTGGATGCTACGCGTGTCGGAATCCAGGCCGGTTCCGGACAGACCGGCGTGGAATACGACCATTTCTTTCCCTCCCTTCTGATGGCCTGGGACGCCGGACGTGAAATGGATTACAAGTACCTGGGCGGGCTGCCTTCGCACTTGATTGACCGCTACATCTGCCTGCGCACGCTGGCCAACGGCGGACTGGCGCTGCTCTCGACCGAGTTCGGCGTCCGCGGGCCCAACGGTAATTTCACGCAAAAGGACACCGCCTCCGCGCAGGCAATTCACGCCGCGTATCTGGATCTGCTCGAGGGGCGCTGCGACGTGGCGATCACGGGCGGATATGACTCATTGGCCACCCCTGGTAATTTCCTGGCGTATGAGCAGGCAGGCCTGCTGTCGCACTTGGAGCCCACGGAAGCCTATCGGCCTTTTGACGCCGCGGGCGATGGCCTGGTGCTGGGCGAAGGCGCGGGATTCCTGGTGCTGGAGAATTGGGAGCACGCCGAGAGCCGTGGCGCCGCGATTCTCGGCGAGTTGTGCGGTGCCGGGTCGGCCATGGGAGCGCAGGAGCAGTGGCGGCCGGCGTGGTCTGCACAGACGATCTGCCAGGCCGCGCGGCAAGCGCTGGGCGAGGCGTATCCGGACTTTGTGTTTGCGGCCGGTCTGGGCACGGCGGCGGAGGATCGCTGCGAGGCCGCCGCACTCGCCGGAATGTTCGGCTATGCCACCGCGGTCACTGCTCTGAAGGGCCACACCGGCTACATGGGTGCAGGCACGGCCGCCGCCGAACTTGGATTGGGCTTGCTCTGCGCGCGCGAGGGTTTCCTTCCGGCGATTGCACGGCACAGCGGAAATGCCGATGCGGGACTGGACCTGGTCACCGGCGAACCGCGTCAGCTCGATGAAGCTGCGCCTTTGGGCCTGTTTCTTTCGTGTTCATGGGGCGGCGCCGTGGCAGCCTTGGCGGCGCGTGCGGTGCGGCCCTGAGCTACATCGATTCGGAAGGCTCCTACGGGCCGGGCTCCGCGGCGTGATAGAATCGCCGGCCGCAACTGCGGCACCGGTAGGGTACGCGAGCCACCAGCGTCATCAGGCGGTCGAGGAATCCCCGGCTCTGCGAGCGCCGCACGTCGGTCCAGCCGCAGGCGGGACAGCGCGGACCTTTGCCCTCCTCACTCGGTTGGTCTTCCACTCATCATCAGCGTAGCAGGCGACACCAGCGGTCGAAGACGGTGTCGGCCGCGTCCGCCAATGCGGCAGCGTGCGCGTAAGGATCGATGGGCGCAGCAGCCTCGCGCGCCTCGCCGCAAGCGTCGTCCTGGCGCAGCCATTCCGCGATCATCTCCGGCGTGACTTCGAGGTGAAACTGGATGCCGTAGATATTCGTCCCCGCGCGATATGCCTGGTTGCGGCACACGTCCGAATACGCCAGGTGCCCGGCGCCCGGCGGCAGGTCGAATGTCTCGCCGTGCCATTGAAAGACCATTTGGGGATCGGGCAGTCCGTGGAACAAGGCGTCCGTGTGCGCGGCCGCGGTCCAGTTGAGACTGGACCAGCCGATTTCCTTTTCGCCGTTCGGGTAGACGCGCGCGCCCAGCGCGCGAGCGATCAACTGCGCACCCAGGCAGATGCCCAGCACCGGAAGGCCGCGGTCGCGGGCCGTTCGTATCGCCGCGATCTCGTGCCGGATCCAGGGCAGATCGTCGTTGGCCGACATCGGACCGCCCATGAGGATCAGCCCGGCCATGTTGGTCAGGTCCGGCACATCGGTGGGAAGGTTCACGATCCGGCAAGCCACGTGATGGCGCGCGAGTGGGGCGGCCATGGAACCGATGCCTTCAAGAGGCGTATGGCGAAGAGCCAGGACCTGCATGCGGCCCGAATCAGTTCTTGACGCGATCGGCGGCCTGCGCCATTTCGAAATGGCTCAAGCTCTGTGCGTAGCGGTAAACGCCGCGGTAGAGCGCTTCCGCCAGCTTCTGCCGGTGCTCGGGCAGCTTCAGCAGGGCTTCTTCCCGCCGGTTGCTCAGGAAGCCGATCTCCGCCAACACGGAAGGCATCGACGCGCCGATGAGCACCACGAAGGGCGCCTTCTTCACGCCGCGATTCTTGATGCCCGGATCGTAACGCGCCGCGAAGGGAAACAGCGCCGACTGGATGCGCCCGGCAAATTCCTTGGACTCCTCGGCCTTGTCCTGCAGGGTGATCTTTTGAATAAGATCGTGCAGTTCGAAGACGGACTTATCGGATGACGCATTCTCGCGGCTGGCTACGGCCAGCGCATCTTTCGACGTGGTGAAGTTCAAGTAGTAACTCTCCACTCCCGCGATTCGCGGATAAGGGGACGAATTGGCGTGAATGGAGAGAAACAGGTCGGCCTTGTTTTCGTTGGCGATCGCCGTGCGGCGTTCCAGCGGGATAAACGTATCGTCGGAACGCGTGAAGATGACTTCGCTGCCCATGCGCGACTCGATCAGCTTGCCCAGCCGCAGCGCCACATCCAGCACCAGATCCTTCTCGAGCAACCCGGTGGGCCCGATGGTGCCGTCGTCGTGGCCGCCATGGCCCGGATCGAGCACCACGCGCCGGATCTTCAATCCAAGGGCACGTGTGAGCGAACCCGGGTTGTTGCCGCTCATCTTGGCTGCTTGCGCCGATTCGTCACGCGGCGCGGGCGCAGTGCCGGGCGTGGCAACGGTCGCCGGCGGGGTTCGCGGAGCAGCCGGCGCGGCATGCGGATCAGGGCTGCGGGAGGTCAGAACAGGAGCGGCGGGCACCGGCTGCGGGGGTGCGGTCAGCGCCGGCGGAGCCGGCAGGGTCTGGGTCACTACGGCGGGCTGCGATGCCGGAGGCGTGAACACAGGTCCCTTCGCCCGCAGTTCCACGATCAGGCGGTCCGGGTTCGAAATGCGCTCGACCGAGTAATCCGCGTTGGTTTGCAGATCCAGCACAATTCGCGTGACGCCGGCCAGCGTTTCCGCCACGCGGACCTTTTTCACCAACGGATCATCCACTGTGCGGGAGTAGAAACGGTGGCCTTCGATGCGCGGCCGCGAGTGGAAGATATCGAAGAAAATACGCTCGGGATTGTGGGCTCGCTCGGCGTGGAATTCGAATTCATCGCTCACCGCGATCACCACGCGGGTGACATCATGCAGCGACCAGCAACGTACGGCGGTGACCTCCCGCAGCCCTTCCGTGCTCGCGCCAAGTTGCCAGCTCATGGCCAGCAACGCGAGCAGCGGCATGCGGAGGCGCGTCATGAACTCACCGCGACGTATAGAAGATCCTGCCGTTCGCATCCACTACCTCGTGGATCCGGTTATGCACTTCGGGGCCCGGCGAAGCGGGGTCCCCGCTGGATTGGACGGCTGCGGCGCCCTCCGCGGTTACTTTGGCCGCGCGCATGCCTTGCAGCCGCTGCTGCACTCTGGCGACGTAATCCTGCGTTTCGGGAAAAGGCGGTACTCCGCCGTAGCGCGATACCGCGCCCTCGCCCGCATTGTACGCAGCCAGCGCCAGAGCCTGATCGCCGTTATATAGTTGCAAGAGGTATTTCAGGTAACGCGCGCCGCCCTCGATATTGTCCGCGGGATCGAAGACGTTCGCTACGCCGAACCGCTTGGCCGTCGAAGGCACCAACTGCATCAGACCCAGCGCGCCCTTGGGCGAGACCGCTTCCGGGTCGTAATTACTTTCCACCTGAATGACGGAATGCACGAGTTGCGGGGAAAGCTGATTCTTTTGGGCGATGCGATCCACAGTTTCAGCCAAGGGAGCCGAAGGAGTCCGCAGGCGCTGAGACGGCGTGTCGCTATGCTGGCGGACGATGGTCCGCACGAGCCGGCCCGTGCGCGGATCCGCCTGGACCACGGAAACGACGCCGCCGGCGGCCTGCAACACCGTTACAGCCATGCCGCACATGTAGCCCATTATAAAACATCTTTGCACGGTATTGTTCTATTCCTTCGTTAATTGCTGAACGTCTCGCGCTGCGGCGGCTATTACCGTCAATGTTATCATTTCTCTGTGAGCAGGGCGGGTTTCGTACTGGCGGGAGGAAAAAGCTCCCGCATGGGTAAGGACAAAGCGCTGTTGCCTTTCGCGGGCGGAACCCTGGCCGCGCACGTGGCGCGCATCGTCGCGGAGGCCGCCGGCTCGGCCATCGTGATCGGCGATCCCGAAAAGTACCGCGGGCTGGGCTACGCGGTCCGGCCGGATCGGACTCCCGGCGCGGGACCCTTGGGCGGCATCGAGAGCGCCCTCGGCTACACGGCGGCGGACTGGAATCTGGTGGTCGCCTGCGATATGCCGGCAGTCTCCGCACCCTTCCTGCGTAGCTTGATCGAGACCGCCGAGCGGCTGAATACCGACGCGCTGGTGCCCTGCGGTCCTGCCGGCCGCCCGGAGCCGCTCAGCGCGGTCTATCACCGTCGCTGCCACGCGGCGTTGCGCGCGGCGCTTGATGCCGGCGTGCGAAAGGTCACCGATGCTCTGAACGGCCTGCGGGTGACGGCCTGGACCGTGGACCACACAGAATGCTTCATGAATCTCAACACCCCCGAGGAATGGCTCAGACATCATGACGCCCACTGACCAGTTTCCGCATTATATCGAGTTCCGCCACGTTTATAAGACGTTCGACAAGCCCGTTTTAGTCGATTCGAACTTTCACGTGGATGCCGGCCAGACGGTGGCGATCATCGGGCGCAGCGGCGTCGGTAAGTCCGTAACCCTTTCGCATATCATGGGCTTCCTGAAGCCGGATAACGGACGGGTAATCGTGGCGCACGAGGATATCACGGACTTTCCGGAAGCCGAACTGCGGCGCATCCGCCGGAAAGTCACGATGGTTTTCCAGTCCGGCGCGCTGTTCGATTCGCTGACCGTGGGCGAAAACGTGCTGTTCTCGCTCGAGCTGCGCGAGGATTACAACGAGCGCAACAAAGAGGACGTCGTCAACGGGCTGCTGCAGATGGTGGACATCCTGGAAGCCAAGGACGCTTACCCGGCCGATCTGTCAATGGGTTACAAACGGGCGGTGGCGATCGCCCGGGCCCTGGCCGCGCAGCCGCAGTGTGTGCTCTATGACGAGCCGACCACCATGGTCGATCCCATCATGTCCGATCACATCACCGATTTGATGCTGCGCCTGAAGCGGCAGCTCGGGCTGACTTCTATCGTGGTCACCCATGATCTGGACCTGATGTACAACGTGGCCGACCAGGTGGTGTTCCTGTTCGAGGGCAAAGTCATTTACTTCGGTCCGCCGGCGGACCTGGGGAAATCGCCGGATCCGCACGTGCAGGAGTTTCTGGAGATGGATCGCGTGGCCTAGCCACGCCAGGCGGCGAGTTCGCCCGATAGCTTGTCGCGAATGCTCACATACTTCGGGTTGTCGTACTGGTTGGTCTGCTCGCGCAGGTCGACCACCTCGTCATACAGCTCGTTCGGCCCCTTGCCCTGATTCCGCAAAATCACCTTGTACCGGTCATCGCGCGCCATGGCCGTTTCCCGCACCCGTCCGAACGCGACGCCCGGCCAGGATTGCTTCTTCCGCAAGCGCCGGCCATAGACAAAAGGCAGATAGGTCACGCCGCCGCTGCCCGGCACCGTCACCCCGGCCAAGGCGCCCAGCGCGGGCATCAGGTCGTATGAGCTGACCACATCGTTGCGCATTGTCTGCGGCGGGAACCGGCTCGGCCACACCCAAATCAGCGGTACGTGGACCACCTCCTCGTACATATTCGCCGGATCCGATGCCGTGACATCGCCCCACATGCCGTGGCGGCCCATCAGGAATCCATTCTGGCTGGTGAAGATGATCAGCGTGTTGTCGCTCAGGCTGCGCTGTTGCAGCTTTCCCAGCAGCAAAGAAATCTGGTCGTCGAGCGTGGTGAGACCCGCCGCATACTTGCGCATGCTGCCCGGCACATCGTTCAACATCTCTTTGTGCGTGGCATTCGAGGCAATCACTTCCCAGCCGACGGTTTCCCAGTTGGTAGCTGCGTACGAATCCACATTTTTCTTCGCCGGCGTGACGGCGTTCGGACTGGCCCAATGAATCGTCAGGAAGAACGGTTTCGCCGCCGCTTGAGCGTCGAGAAACGTGTTGACCTCTTCCACCGAGCCGGCGTGGCCGCCGTTATATCCCGCGGCCGTGAAGGGGGCCTGATCGTGCTCGATCGGCACACAGGAAAAGCTCAGCGCGAAACGCACGCCGATTTCCGCTAGCCGATCGATGTTCGGTGTGTGGACCTCCTTGTTCCCGTAACATCCGACCATGTACGCGCCCAAGTCCCGCGCCACGATCAAAACGATGTTGGGACGCTCGACGGTCTCCGATTTCTTGGTGGCGGCCAGCAGCGGCGCGGATAGGGCCCCAAAGAGAAAATAACGGCGATTCACTTGCATTCCAAACCAGTATACGCTGCCCTTCGCCATGAGTGGTCTCATGCGCGGCCGCTCTGCTAAACTCAAGAAGAACAGGCGGCGTAGCTCAGTCGGTTAGAGCGACGGTCTCATAATCCGTAGGTCGAGCGTTCGAGTCGCTCCGCCGCCACCACTTACCTAACCTCGGCCTCGATGGCCTCCAGTTCCTTCCCCGCATCGGCCCATTTACCCTGCGCGGCCAGTTCCCGGTAGCGCCGCAAGTGTTCGCGCACGCGCTGCAGACGCTGATCGGCTGTGGATGGCGCGGCATTGGCCGGTGCTCCAGGCACGGGAGCCGCTGGCTGCGCTTCCGCCTGCTGGATCAACTGCTGCGCGCCGCCCGAAAGCTGTGCGATGGCCTGCTCATACGTGTCGGTATAGATCAGACGATTGCCCACCGCTAGCACTATTTTCTTCAATTGCGGCATGCTCGCCGACGCGGCCTGGATGTAAATCGGATCGACATACAGAAATGTATGATCGACCGGCAGCACCAGCGTCTGGGCGCGCAGCACGTGCGATCCTTGCTGGTTCCAAAGCGTCAGGTCTTTCGAAATCGTCTGCTCTTGGTTAATGCGCGCGGCGATCTGCGCCGGGCCGAAGATCAGTTCCTGCTTCGAGAGCAGCAGCACCACGATCTCGCCCAAATGCTCGCCATCGCAGCGCGCCAGCATGAGGCCGATCAGGTTGTCCTTGTTGCGCGGCGTGAACGGCGTGAGCAGCAGAAATTCCGCCTGGCTCTGACCCGGCAGGCTGGCGACCACGTAGGTAGGCGAGACGGATTCCGGCGTCCCCTCCTGGCCCGCCGTGTAGCGCGCCAGGTCCCAGATGTCCTCTTTGTTGTAGAACGCCTGCGGGTCGAGCATGTGGTAAGTCCGGTAGATCTCCGCCTGCACGCGGAACAACGTCTCGGGGTAGCGGGCGTGCCGCCGCAGGTCGGCCGGCATCTCCGCTTCGGAGTGGAACAGCGTGGGGAACAGGCGCTGATAAGAGCGGATGATCGGATCGTCGGGCGCGAAGATGTAAAGCTTGACCGTGCCGTCGTAAGCATCGATGGTGGCCTTCACCGCGTTGCGCATGTAGTTGACGTCGCCCAAGTCCGGCACTTCGACCGTGCGCGAGTAAGGATGCGAGTCCGAATAGGTGTAGCCGTCGTCCATCCAGACCAGCCGCCCGGAGTCGCTGATCACGAGATACGGATCACTGTCCCAGGCGATGAAACCGGCCAGCGTCTGCAACCGCTCTTTAATATTCCGCCGGATCATCATGCGGCTGCCGGCCGTGATCGGGTTACTCAGCAGAATGTTGATATCGCCGTCGTTGATGGCGGCCGCCACGCGCATGGGCATCGAAGATACGGGTATGCCGCCCGTGCCCTCATAGGTCGAATGCACATTGTCTTCGCCTGACGGATAATTGAATTCCTGCTGCGCGGTGTGCACGAAGATCGGTTCCTGCACCACTTCGCCGTAATATAATTCCGGACGCGTGAGCTTCAGGCTGGGCGTCTTGATCTCCGGCGGCGCGTTTTCGATCAGTAGAACAGGCAACCCGTCCGGAGTAATGTTGCTGACCGGCGCCAGCACCACGCCGTATCCATGCGTGTACACGAAATGCGGGTTGATCCAGCTCTTGCTGGCGCCCGGCAATTGGTTGATATCCAGCTCCCGCGGCGTTAGCAGGACCTCGCGGTAAGCGCCGTCGATCGTGTAACGATCCACGTCCGTATCCGAGAAGACGTAGTAGGGGCGCAATGCCTGAATCTGGGTGATGGTGTCGTGGAAGGCGCGCCAATCCCACAGGCGCACGTTGTCGATAATGCCCTTGTGCGCGTTCGGATCGATGGTGTCCTGCTGACTGAATTTGAACTCCTCTTCTTTCATCCGCTTTTCCAGCCCGTAGGCCGACCGTGTGGCATGGATGTGCAGATCGATATACGGCCGCTGGATGGAAATTTCGTTCGGCCGCACGTAGAGCGCGTTCACCAGGCGCGGCACCGCGAACAGAATCACGAGTGAGATGGCCATCGAAGACGCCAGAATCCAGCGCCGCATCCAGACTAGGCCGGCCGCGGCCAGACAAGCCAGGATCACCAGCCATTGCAAGGGCAGGGCGAAGGTCTGATCGACGTAATCGATGCCTACCATGAAACCGTGATCGTCATAGACCATTTCGTAGCGCGCCAGGAAGAAACGCAGCGCCAGCGCCACCAGAAAAACTACCAGCGCGCCGCGCAAAAAACGGCTCTCGAGCCCGCCTTCCAGGCGAAATAACGACGGATCGATCTGCCGCATATCCTGCAATTCCGGTAGCCGGTAGCGCAGCTGCCAGCCGCGCGCGGCAATCCAGTAAACCAGCACGCTGACGATGATGAGCGCCAGCAGGTAGCTGCGCAGATCGGAGTAGAACGGCAGGTCGAACAGGTAGAACTTGAGCGGCATGCCGAAAACTGCATCCCGCCAGGCATTGGCATCCGCGGGGATACCGCGCGACCCGGCGTAGCGGACCACGGTCCAAGTCTCGATGGAGCCGGCTGCCACCAGGTACCCCACAAACAGGAGGCCGAGGCTGGAGATCCAGGCGTAAATGCGATGGTCGGAAAGCGAGGTGCCCGCGAATTTCAACGCGCGTGCGTGCGCCAGCCACAGCACGGCGAAAGCCAGCAGCGTGGCGGCCAGCAACGGCGCGAAACCGTACGCCAGCATGGCGAACCAGGTGTCGAGTTGCCCCAGCTCGTTCCACCATTGGTATTCAATGGCGAAGGAGGCGAGCGAACGGGCTCCGATGAGGAGGACGATCACGAGAACGATCAGCGTGATGCGCGCACCGCGGCCTCCGTGCCGGGGAGAGCCGCTGGGAATGCGGTATTGAGCCATAGGTAGATTCTGACGCGCGCCGGTATGAAGCGCCAGCCCGCTATCCTCAATGTGTAACACACGTAGGTTCGCGTCCCGCCTCACCGCATTCCCGGAACCACCCGGAACTTTTGTGCGAGCCTGTAGATTTTTACGACAACAAGGTCTTATAATATGGTTTCGGAATCAGCCATCTGCAATCCAGACATGAGGGGGAAGTTTTGACCAGTTCACCTAGCACCACCCGGACGAGAGTCACCATTGACGGCAACGAAGCCGCCGCTTATGTAGCACATCAGATCAACGAAGTCATCGCGATCTATCCGATTACGCCCTCGTCGCCCATGGGCGAGTGGGCCGACCAATGGTCCGCCGAGCTGAAGCCAAATATTTGGGGTACGGTTCCCACGGTCGTCGAGATGCAAAGCGAAGGCGGCGCGGCCGGCGCATTGCACGGCGCCCTGCAAGCCGGTGCCCTTTCCACCACCTTCACGGCCTCGCAGGGCCTGCTGCTGATGATTCCAAACATGTTCAAGATCGCGGGCGAGCTCACTGCCACGGTCTTCCACATCGCGGCGCGTACCCTGGCCTCGCAGGCGCTTTCTATCTTCGGCGACCATAGCGACGTGATGGCTGCCCGCGCCACCGGCTTCGGCATGCTGGCCTCGAATTCCGTGCAGGAGGTGATGGATTTCGCGCTCATCGCGCAGGCCGCCAGCCTGGAAGCCCGCGTGCCATTTCT
>DATKNQ010000265.1:0-7000 GCA_035541265.1 Bryobacteraceae bacterium | reverse complement strand
CCGGCTCGTCGGCGGCGTAGAGGGCCAGGGATTGTTACAGGCGCAGATGGTCTTCGGTTACACGCGTGTGATGGTTGCGGCATTTGGTCTGGGGGCGGGTTGGGCTGCGCTCGACCGCGCCATTCCGTATTCCACAAAGCGCATCCAGGCGGGATCGCCGCTCTCAGAAAAGCAAGGATACACACACAAGTTGATCGTGCCGAACGTGGCGCGTTTGGAGGCCGCCCGGTCCTACATTGAAGAAAGTGCCCAACGCATCGACGCCGGTGAGGGAAGCTTGAACACCGAAGGCGCCATCGCGAAATACATGGCGACGGAAGCCGGCGATGCTGCCGCTGACGCCAGCATTCAAGCGCTGGGCGGCTACGGCTACACCCACGAATACATGGTGGAGAAAATCAGCCGCGACGTTCGCATCACCCGGATTTACGAAGGCACCTCCGAGATCATGGAGATGACAATCAGCCGCGACCGCTGGCAGCTTCACCTGAAGACGCGAGGACAGCACTATCACGAGCGCGCGAAGCAAGCTGAATTGTTGCACGCGGCGCATCCGAACGTCGGGTCTGACATAGCGGCCCTGGCGCTGCACGCGCTCGCGGAAATCATGGAGAAGGCCCGCGTGGGCCGCCTGACGCACTACCAGCACATCCTGCTGCGTCTGGGTGAGTGGATCGCGTATGCGGAATCAGCAGCGACCTTGGCGAGGCGTGCGGCGTTGATGGCGGAGGGACGGCTGAATGAGAAGGCAAACGACCGTTTTGACGCGAACGCGCTGGCGGCCATCAGTAGGATCTTCGCGCGGGAAGCAGCGATGAAGGTCGCGCAGGACGGATTGCGTTGCATCGCCGGTGCGGGCGGCGTGAATGATTCAGAGATACCAGCGTTTGAGGTAGCGCTGAACCTGCAAGCCGTTCATCGCACGCAATCAGGATTGATCGCCGACATGGATTACGTTGCCGACGTGTTGTATGGGCGAGCCAAAAAACTTCAAACCGAGCCGCTTGCTGAAGTAGCCCTCCAACGCTAGAGCCGTGGAGCATGCGTCTGGTTTTCTCCTCCTTTTACAGACGCATGCTCCGCGTGAAGAGGAGTGTCATCATGGAAAACACTGCACATCGAGCTATTGCCATTGTGGGGGTGGGCGCTATCCTGCCCGATGCCCCGAACGCGACCGCGTTCTGGAATAACGTGAAAAACGGCCGCTACAGTATCACCGAAGTCTCTGCCGATCGATGGGATCCCGAGCGTTACTACGATGCCGATCCCACTGTGCCGGACAAGACCTATTCCAAGGTCGGCGGATGGGTGCGCGAATACGAATGGGCGCCGATGAAGTGGAAGTTGCCGATCCCGCCGCGTGTCGCCGAAGGAATGGACCTGGCGCAACAGTGGGCAGTCGCATGCACGCGTGAAGCGCTGGAAGACTATGGCTATCCCAAACGGCCGCTGGACCTCGATCGCACTGCGGTGATTCTGGGCAACGCCATGGCCGGAGAAAAGCATTACCTCTCCTCAATGCGCGTGTTTTTCCCGGAATATGCGCACGAACTGGCGGAATCAGCCAGCTTTGCGACGTTGCCGCCTGAGATGCAGCGCGACATCACCCGCGAATTCCACGACCGCATCGGGGAACGATTCGCTGCGATCACAGAGGACACCATGCCGGGCGAACTCGCCAACTGTATGGCAGGCCGCATTGCGAACCTCTACAACTTCCACGGCCCCAACTATGTGTGCGATGCAGCCTGCGCGTCAGCCATGGCAGCGATTAAGTCGGCGGTGGAAGGCCTGATCGAGAACGATTTCGACGTGGCCGTTACCGGTGGCATCGATCGCAATATGGGTGCGCCGACCTTCGTGAAATTCTGCAAGATCGGTGCGTTATCAGCGACCGGCACTCGCCCCTACGCCGAGGGCGCCGACGGCTTCGTCATGGGAGAAGGCGCTGCGATCTTCTTGATGAAGCGGTTGGCCGATGCCGAACGCGACCAGGACAAGATTTACGCCGTACTGCGCGGCATCGGCGGATCGAGCGATGGTAAGGGCAAGGGCATCACAGCGCCGAATCCAGTTGGGCAAAAATTCTGCGTGGAGCGCGCCTGGAAGAATGCCGGGGTGCCGCCTACGCCCGCGATGCTGATTGAAGGCCACGGCACCTCGACCCGAGTGGGCGACGTCGTCGAGGCACAAAGCATGGCAGATATGCTGAGCAGCGCGAATCTGCCCACGCGGTCGGTGGCGCTCGGCTCGGTCAAGTCGAACATCGGGCATCTCAAAGGGGCCGCAGGGGCCGCGGGAATTCTGAAGGCTGCCTTCGCACTCCGCGACAAGGTACTCCCGCCCAGCCTGCATTGCGAGCATCCCAGTCCGGAGATCGACTTCGCTCACTCGCCGCTCTTCGTCAACACCGAACTGAAGCCTTGGGACGTTCCCACCGACGGCGTGCGCCGCGCCGGTGTGAGCGCCTTTGGTTTCGGCGGCACCAACTTCCATGTGGTGCTGGAGGAACACATCCCAGGAAGACTCAACGGGAACGGCAAGCGGTCGATAGCTGTGCCGGCAACACCGCCCAGTGTGGCGAAGGAAGTGGTCATGCGTGCAGAGAGCGTTACACCCGTGGTTACAGGCGGCACTAGCCGCAAGGCCCCGCTGCGCGGCGCATTGGTGATCGGAGCCGAGTCCGAGGCCGCGTTGATGGAGCGTCTGCGCGCGGTGCAGCAGGCGGCACAGAATGGCCAGGCCCCGCCACCTGTAGCGGCGGCAGAATCGGACTTGCGCTCGCCGGAGCGGATTGCGATCGATTATGGCGACGCGGCGGAGTTGGCGACCAAGTCGGGCGCGGCCGTCAAAGCGTTGCAGGCGAACCAGCCTGCGGTCTGGAAGGCGTTGCGCGCGCAAGGGATTTTCCGGGGCCAGGGGCCGGCGCCCAAGGTGGCCTTTCTCTACACCGGGCAAGGCTCGCAATACGTAAACATGATGAGGGCCCTCTGCGACGCTGAGCCAATTGTGGCGGAGACGTTCGCCGAAGCGGACCGCATCATGACACCCCTGCTCGGCAAGCCGCTCACGGAGTTCATTTTCGTTGACCAAACCGATGCTGCAGCGGTCGCGAAAGCCGAAGACGATCTGCGGCAGACAGCGATTACCCAGCCGGCGGTGATTACGACCGATCTTGCGATGACCCGCCTGCTTGCTGCCTACGGCATTCAGCCCGATATGACGATGGGGCACAGCGTAGGCGAATACGGAGCGATGGTGGCCGCCGGCGCGCTGCCTTTCGAAGACGCCCTGGAAGCGGTGAGCGCCCGCGGACGCGAGATGACACGTGTGTCCATGGAGGACAACGGCAAGATGGCCGCCGTATTCGCGCCGATCAGCAGAGTCGAGGAGATGCTCAAGTCCATCACGGGCTACGTCGTGATTGCCAACGTGAACAGCACCGGTCAGTCGGTGATCGGGGGATCAAGCGCGGCGGTCGCGGAAGCCGCAGAGATGTTCCTCAAGGCCGGCTTCAATGTCGTAGAACTACCCGTCAGCCACGCATTCCACACGTCGATTGTGGCGCCGGCCAGCGAACCATTGCGGCGGATGCTGCAGCGCTTGCGGCTGCAGTCGCCGCGCATTCCCATTGTGGCCAACTTGGACGGAGAGTTCTATCCCACGGGGCCGGGCGTGGCGCCGACGATGATTGACATGCTGGCGCAACAGGTTGCCGCGCCGGTGCAATTCGTGAAGGGACTGCAAACGCTCTACAACGCAGGAGCGCGCGTGTTCGTGGAGGTCGGTCCGAAGAAGGCGCTGCAGGGATTTGCCGAGGATGTTCTCGGCGACAAGGGAGACGTGGTGTCGTTGTTCACGAACCATCCCAAGGTCGCGGAGGTGACGGCGTTCAATCAGGCGCTGTGCGGGCTGTATGCTGCGGGGCTGGGATGCGAGAGGGCGGAAGCCTCAATCGAGCTGGCAACGAGGACGGCGTCTGCAGCAAATGAAACTACGGCAGCCGAGGCGGTGCCCGCAGTCACTGCTCGTCCAGCAATCGATACTCCTGCGCCCTTCGGAGCGGCAGCATCTGCTTCCAGCGGTCGACTCACAGTTCCATCGAACGACGATCGCTACGCCGAGCTGGGTCACTTCTTCGCCGACGTTCTGGAACGCGGATGGGGCATCTACCACGGGCACAAGGCCCCGGCGGCAGCAGAACCGGTGGCGATAACCGGAGCGTCGATGGGCCTGCCGGGCACCGAACACATCTTCGATGATGGCAATATCGCTCGAATTCTCCGGGGCGATCAGTTCATCAAGTCGATTCCCTCCGAGTTTCGTCGCGCCATGCTCGACAAGCGCATTACGCGCCTGGTCAAGAGTGCGAGCGGAGAGGCCAGGTTCGACACGATTGAAGACGTTGCGGATGTCATCAAGCTGGCGGGCCGCGGAGGCGCTTTCGATCTCGAGAAGGAATTCGGCGTTCCCCCCGACCACCTCGCCGCGTTCGACCGGGTTACTCGCCTGGCGATCGGCGCCGGAATCGACGCTTTGCGCGATGCCGGCATCCCCCTGGTCATGCGTTATAAGACGACGACCAAAGGCACGCAGTTACCCGACCGATGGGGCTTGCCCGATGCCATGCGCGACGATACCGGCGTGATCTTCGGGTCCGCCTTTCCGGGCTGTGATTCCTTCGCCGACATAATGTCGAGCTATTACGAAGATCACGCGCGCCGTGAGCAGTTGGCCTCGCTGGAAAACATGGTCGCATTGGTGGCAGACAGCAACGGTCATTCGGCACTTGCTCAGGAATTGGTCCGAAAGATCGAGGAACTACGAGCAGAGATTGGGAAAGAACCGTACGTCTTCGACCGGCGCTTCCTGCTGAGAGTCTTGCCGATGGGACATTCGCAATTCGCCGAGCTCATTGGCGCCCGCGGTCCCAACACGCAAATCAACTCCGCATGCGCGACCACCACCCAGGCGGTTGCGCTGGCGCAAGACTGGATCCGCGCCGGCCGGTGCCGCCGGGTGATCGTTATCTCGGCCGACGATGTTACTTCGGACCACCTGATCGGATGGATGGGCGCCGGCTTTCTGGCCAGCGGAACGGCAGCCACCGACGAGAAGGTCGAAGAAGCCGCGGTGCCGTTCGACCGCCGCCGGCATGGACTGATTATGGGCATGGGCGCTGCCGCACTGGTCGTGGAGAGCCTGGATGCCGCCCGCGAGCGCGGAATCCAGCCCATATGTGAAGTGGTGGGCACGGTGACCGCCAACAGCGCGTTTCACGGCACGCGCCTCGATGTCCAGCACATCGGGCAGGTGATGGAGGACCTGGTGACGGAGGTCGAAGCGCACTGCCGCACCACACGTAACGAGATCGCGCCGCAAATGGTCTTCGTTTCCCACGAAACCTACACGCCAGCGCGCGGCGGCAGCGCCTCGGCGGAGATCCATGCACTGCGCCGTGTCTTCGGCGAAAGCGCGGATCAAATCGTGATCGCCAACACCAAAGGCATGACGGGCCACGCCATGGGCACCGGCATCGAAGATGTCCTGGCGGTAAAGGCCTTGGAAACCGGGTTACTGCCGCCGGTTGCCAACTTCAAGGAAGTCGATCCCGAGTTGGGTCTCCTGAACTTGTCGAAGGGAGGCACGTACCCCGTTCAATACGCGTTGCACCTGGGCGCCGGCTTCGGTTCGCAGATCAGCATGATTCTGCTGAAGTGGGTGCCGACCAAAGACGGAGTTCGTCGCAGTCCGGATGCTCTCGGATACGCCTATCGCATCGCGGACAAGCCAGCGTGGGATTTATGGCTGAACAAGCTGGCCGGACATCCCGCCGCTGACCTCGAAGTGGTGAATCGCACCCTGCGCGTGCGCGATCATGGCCTGCAGGCGCGAGTCGCCGCCGTTGCCGAGGAGTCACGTAAGGTTGAAGCACCCGCTGCGAAACCGCAAGTAACACCGGCTCCTTCTCCTGCTCCGATTGTGGTTACAAAATCGGTGCCAACGGAACCGCGCACTGAACCTGCGAGCACAAGCAATCCAGTGCAGGTGGTCGAAGCGGCGCCAAACCATATAGCTCCCACGCCTTCTGCGGTGACCGAGTCGGTAAAGGAGCGCATTCTGGCGCTGGCGGTGGAAAAGACCGGCTACCCGGCCGACATGCTCGATCTCGACCTAGACCTCGAAGCCGACCTCGGCGTCGATACCGTCAAGCAGGCGGAGATCTTCGCTGCTATTCGCGAAATGTACAACATCCCCCGCGACGAGAGCCGCAAGCTGCGCGACTATCCGACACTGGCGCATGTCATTCGCTTTGTTTACGAGAAGCGTCCCGAACTAGCTGGCGCTGAAGTTCAACCATCAACCGTCGTGGCAGAACCAGTGGCGCCCTCTGGGCCAACTGAACCAGCCACGGCGATCGCAACGAGTGTGGACGCCGCGATTCCTGCTGTGCCGCCGGCGGCACCCGCGGCAGGAACCGAATCTGTGAAGGACCGCATTTTGGCGCTCGTCGTCGAGAAGACCGGCTATCCGCAAGAGATGCTAGACCTCGATCTCGACCTGGAAGCTGACCTGGGCATCGATACGGTGAAGCAAGCGGAGATGTTCGCGGCCATCCGCGAGATTTACGACATTCCGCGCGACGAAAACCGCAAGCTGCGGGACTACCCAACGCTGGCACATGTAATTCGCTTTGTCTATGAGAGCCGGCCGGAACTGGCGGGAGCGGCAACGCCTCCGCCCTCAGCCACTACTGAGGTGAAGCCAGTCGAAACGCCGGAAACAGCGCAAACGGCCGCCACCGAGCCAGACGGAGCCGGCCAGTCGGCCGAATCGATTAGTAACAAGGTGCTGGAGATCGTGGCCGAAAAGACCGGCTATCCGCCGGAGATGCTCGACCTCGACCTTGATCTGGAAGCTGATCTTGGCATCGACACCGTCAAGCAGGCAGAGATGTTCGCGGCGGTCCGGGCGGCCTACAACATTCCCCGCGATGAAA
>DATKNQ010000264.1:0-17992 GCA_035541265.1 Bryobacteraceae bacterium | reverse complement strand
TGAAGCTGGCGTAGGCCGAGCCCATGGTGTAGGCATGGATTGCTTTCGCCACGGTGATTTTTTGCTCGGGCACCCAGCCATCGGGATGCTTGCCATCGAGCGTGCGGCGGGTGGCTGCGCCGTAGATGCCCATCAGGACTTCCATCGGCGCGACGGGCCAGTCGGAACCGAAGGCCAGGACGGCGCCGGTGTCGAGGAGGGTGCGGAAGGCGTAGGTGGTCTTGGCGCGCTCGGGGCCGATGCGCTTTTCGGCCCAACGGCCATCGTCGATGCAATGGTAGGGCTGCATGGAGGCGATCACGTGCAGCTTGCCGAAACGGGGGATGTCGTCGCGTAGCAGATGCTGGGCATGCTCGATGCGGAAGCGGCGGTCGCGGGGGCCATCCTGGCGCTCGGCTTCTTCGTACATGTCGAGCACGGTGTGATTGGCTTTGTCGCCGATGGCGTGAATGGCGACTTGCAGGCCCGCGCGGTCGGCGCCGAGGATGCGGTTCTGCATTCTGCTCACCGGGATCATTTCGCTGTTGGCGAGGCCGGAGGTGTTGGGGGCGTCGAGGTAAGGCTGGAAGAAAAGCGCGGTAGTGGAGCCGAGGGAGCCGTCGGCGAAGCCTTTCAGCCCTCCGATTTGCAGCTTTTCGCCGCCGAATGCGGCATGCAGACCGATGGCGGCGAGGCGCTCCCAGGAGGCCAGCGGCTGATGACCGGAGATGCGCACGGTGAGTTCACCCCGCGCGCGCAGGGTTTGATAAACGCGCAGGATTTCAGGAGCGGCTGACATATCCTGCACGCTGGTGACGCCATTCTCGGCGGCGTAGCGCATGGCGGCGCGGACGGCATCGGCGATTTGTTCGGGCGAGGGCGCGGGGATCACGCGATAGACGCGGCCCATGGCGGCGTCTTTGAGTACTCCGGTCGGGTCGCCGGCGGCATCGTGGACGATGGTTCCACCGGGCGGATCGGGAGTTTCGCGGGTGATGCCCGCGAGCTTCAGGGCTTCGGAATTGGCCAGCGCCATGTGGCCATCGAGGCGGTTGACGAAGACCGGATGGCTGGCGCTTACGGCGTCGATCAACTGGCGCGTGGGCAGGCGCGCGGGGGTCCAGTTTTCGTGGTCCCAATTGCCGCCGGTGATCCAGCGGCCGGCGGGGAGCTTGGCAGCGAATGCTGCGATGCGATCGCGGAATTCGGCTTCGGATTTGGCGGTGCGCAGTTGCACGCCGGCCAGGTTGTCGCCGCCGTCGTAGAAGTGCACGTGCGAATCGTTGAAGCCGGGCAGCAGGAGCTTGCCTGCGAGGTCGATGGTTTCGGTGGTGGGGCCGATCCACTTGCGGATCTCGTCATTGGATCCGACGGCTGCGATGTGGTTGCCGACGCAAGCCACCGCTTCCGCGCGAGGCTGCGCGGGGTTCACAGTCCACACCTTGCCGTTGAGCAGCACCAGGGTGGCGGATTGCTGCGCGTGGACGACACGGACGCCCGCCAACAGCAGTAAGGCGGCCAGTCCCACGAAGAGCTTGAGCATTTTCTGATTGTAGAATCTCTAGTCCGCGGCTAGGGGCCCTTCGCCGCTGGAGAGTTCGGCGATGATCATCTCGCGGCGGTGGCGGGCGCTGGAGACGGCCGATTCCATGGATATCACATAGATGGCCGCACCCAAGGCGGCGGCGCAGGCCAGCACCACGTCGAACGCCAATTGGCTGCGGAAGGCGTAGCGCGCGAGATAAGCGAACGCGACCGGCAGAAGAGCGATGGGGTACAGCAGAAACAGCAGGCCCTGCGTACGGCCAGCAGCACCGCCCGATGAGACACGTTGCGGGCGCATGCCGCGCGGGTAATTCACCGAGCTCATGTTTCCGATGGCGAACAAGTACAGGGCGCAGACCGCGACGACGACAAAAGTTTCGGCGATGCGGCCGGGCGAGATGCCCAGGCGCAGCAGGGAGCAGGCCGTGGCTACCGCGCCAATCTCCAGGAATATGAAGACGGCAGTGGCGATGTTCTTCGCGGCCAGCACACGCGTGAAGTTCACGGGCGCGGCGAAATAGATCTGCGCGGCGGAGCGGTCGAAACCGAATGCGTTCCAGTAAGTCACCTGGCCGAGCAGCGTCAGTGCGTAGACGCTGACAACCGCGAGGAAATTGCCAGAGACGATGGAATCGGCGTGGTGGCCGCGCAGCGCCATCGGGAACCAGACGGCCAGGCCGAAAGAAAAGCCCATCACGAAGACCATGCGAAAGCGCGGTGTGCGGGCGAGGGAGCGCAGTTCCTTTTCGACCATGGCGCTGAGCGGATCGGGCAAGAGGAGCGATGGCAGGCGATAGAGGGGATCGGCCCAGGAGCGGTTTCTGGCTGTGACGGCGGTCGCCTGCGCTTCCTGAAGGTCGTAGCGCAGGCTGCGTTCGAACTGCCAGCGGCCGAACAGGTACGCCAGGGCGATCCACGCGCACAGTGTGGCGGCGCCGGCGGCGGGATTCAGTCCGGCGTGCGCACCCAGCAGCAGCTCCGCAGAGGCTCCCCAGGGCCAGAGGGGGTACCGGCCGGCGGGGAGCAGATGTGCAAAGCGGTGCATCGGGGCGCCCGTGATAAACAGCAGGCGCGGTGTCACGGCGGCCAGCATCAGCAGCAGACCGATCACTTCGCGCATGCCTTTGCGGCTCAGCAGGCGTTCGATCCAGTTGCGCAGGCCGGCAGCCAGAAAAAGGTTGCAGGTGGCGAATGCAGCGAGCGCCAGCGGCGCGCGGAAGAACAGCGTCCAGGCGTGGAAGGCGGGATTGCGCAGGAGGCCGATGCCGGCTCCGGCCAGGAGCAGCAACATCTCCACGCAAGTGGTGATGCGCAACAAAACTTCGACCAGGAAAAGGGAACGCCGCGGGACGGGATAGAGCAGCAGCTTGCGCAGATCGAGCGAGGCGCCCAGACTCGCCGAGGCGAGCGGGGCCAACTGCCAGTAGGCAAATACAGCAGCCAAGCCGATCGGCAGCCAGTCCGCGATTTGCGCGTGCAGCCCGGGTTGCGCAGTGACTTCTTCGGTCAAGAAAGCGAGCAGAGTCCAGAAGCCGTACCAGAGGATGGCGGTGGCCAGCGAGAAGACGGCGCCGCGGCGGTGCGAGGCGAGCCGGAAACTGCGCATGCTGAGCCACTGCGCGCGCAGGATGGCGCGAATCATTTGAGCCACTCCAACTCGTGGAACTCGCGCCCGGCGCCCACCACGCGCACGAAGACATCTTCGAGCGACTCGCTTCCGCCGCGCAGCTCCTGCATCGACGCTTCGCGCACGATGCGGCCTTTGTCGATAATCCCCACGCGATCGCAGAGACGCTCGACGACTTCGAGTACGTGGGAGGTGAGGAAGATGGTTGCACCGCGGCGCACCTGGTCGAGCAGGATTTCTTTCATGAGGCGCGCCCCGACCGCGTCCACGCCTTCGAAGGGCTCGTCCATCAGGAACAGGTCTGGATGATGGATCAGGGAAGCGGCCATCGCCAGGCGCTTGCGCATGCCCTTGGAATACTCGGCGATCAACTTGCGGGTTTCGCGCAATTCGAACAGATCGAGGAGTGACTGGGCGCGCTCGATCGCGATGGGGCGGGCCAGTCCGTACATGCGGCCGGCGAATTCCAGAAACTCGGCGCCGGTGAGCCGGTCGAAGAGCAGGGATTCGTCGGGCACCAGTCCGATGCGCTTCTTGATCTCGATTTCCTGCTCGGGGAGGCGCATGCCGAGCAGTTCAATGGTGCCGGAGGTGGGAGGAATCAGGCCATTCAGCATGCGGATGGTGGTGGATTTGCCCGCGCCGTTGGGGCCCAGGAATCCGAAGAAACAGCCGCGCGGGACAACCAGGTCGAGGCCATCCACCGCGGGCTTGCCGCCGTAGGATTTGTGCAGATCGCGTACGGCGATGGCGGCTTCCGGCATGCAGATATTATGGTACCGGCGAGCGTAACCTAAGCGCCACCTTTTCTGTCCAATACCATGACCGGCAGTTAGCTGTTACCATCTGCAAAAGGAGAATTACCACCACATGAAGACCAGGCAGGCAATCCAGTTGTTCTTATTTACGCTACTCGTGCCGGCTTTCGGATTAGTGCAGGCTCAGGCTAAGACCGATTTTTCCGGCACGTGGAAGCTCGACGTTAGCAAGAGCGATTTGGGGCCGATGCCCGCGCCCGACAGCGAGATCCACAAGATCACGCATAGCGACCCGGACCTGAAGATGAGTGTGGCCACCACCGGCGGTCCGCAGGGCGATATGAATTATGACGTGAGTTATACCACCGACGGCAAGGAATGCGTCAACAAGCTGGGCGATAATGAATTCAAAAGCACGCTGAAGTGGGAGGGGGACGACCTGGTGATCAACACCAAGGGAGCGTTCAACGGAGCGGATTTCACGGCCCTGGACCGCTGGACGCTGTCGAACGAGGGAAAGACGATGAGCGTGGCGCGCCACTTTTCCAGCTCCATGGGGGATCTGGACATGAAGCTGGTGTTTGAGAAGCAGTAGGAGGGTTTGGATGCGGAAGCCGACGATCAGACTATTCTCTTTGACGATACTTATGGCGGCCATGGCGCTGGTGGAGGCGCAGGCCAAGACGGACTTCAGCGGCACATGGAAGGCGGACATCGCCAAGTGCGATTTCGGCCCGATGGCCCCGCTGGATAGCATCGTGGAGAAGATTGTGCACGAGGACCCCGGCCTGAAAGTCAATATCGCGCAGACCGGCGGCGACCAAGGCAATGTCACCTACGACATGGCCTATACGACCGACGGCAAGGAGAGCGTGAACCACATGGGCGAGAACGAGTTCCATACCACGCTCCAATGGGACGGCGACGACCTGGTGGGGGACACGAAGGGAACGTACAGCGGCTTCAATTTTACTTCGAAGGACCGCTGGACGCTCTCGGACGGCGGCAAAACGATGACCGTGCAGCGGCACATCTCGACCGATAGCGGCGATGTGGATATGAAGTTCGTCTTCGTGAAGCAATAGGAATTCCGATGGGCCGCTCGATTTCCAGACAGTTCGTTTTTTTTCTCGCTCTGGCCTACGGATTTGCTTTCGGCCAGAGCAGTTCTTTGAACGGTACCTGGCAGATGAATCCGGCGAAGAGCGACTTCGGCTCCGGGCCGGTATCGGAAAGCCGCGTGGACCGCATCAGCATCGAGGGGCCCAATGTGAAGGACACGATTACGCAAAAGCTGCGGCGTGGCCCTGAGAGCACCTACGACATGAATTACGCGACCGACGGCAGCGAATCCGAGAATCGCGTTCGCGGCACGCTGGTGAAGAGCACCGCCAAGTGGGATGGCGCGACGCTGGTGGTCGACAGCACGGTGTTCGCGTTCCGGCAGGAAATGATGAACGACCGCTGGAGCGTGTCGGCGGATGGCAAGACACTGACCTTGATCCGGCATATGACGGGCCCGCGGCGAGCGGACCAGAAGATCGTCTTCGACAAGCAGTAAACGGTTTGGCGGGCCTTGGGCCGCCGCAGGCGAAGCGCCTACCCCGCTAACCGGTCGCTTTGAGCGACTGTCCACGGCGCCAATGCGCTTCAAACAATCCGGTCATGGCTTCTCCCATGGCTTCGTGATCGAACACGACGGCCGTCCAACTCGGGCGGGTGAGCACGGGATCGAGAAGAGCGATCATGCCTTGCCGCCCGTCGAACACGGCCAGCTTCATGGGTAGCGAATCGGACTGGCGCACCTCGACTCCGGCAGCCTCGTAATCCTGCAATCGCTGCCGGTGGGTATCATCGAGCGTGCCGGATTCGAGCAGCAAGCGGCAGTTCACGCCGGAAAAACGCGCTTGCTTCACCAGCTTTTCATCCAGCGGATCGACGGCGTAGGGTGGGCGCGAGAACTCCACATAATCGGCCTTCACCTCGGACAACATGCGCCGGTATTCGGCGGCGATTTGCGCCGGGTCGCTGACAATGCGCAGGAAATCGAGCGTGCCACGGCCTTCCTTACCTTGCGAGTAGACCGATTTCAGGTCGTCCGCCAGGGCGATGCTGGTCCGGTTTTGTTCGGTCAGTTCCTGTTCGAGGAGTTGCCGCTTACGGACCAGGTAGCCGGGCAGCGCCAAGCTCGGCTCCACGGCGGAGAAGAGCTTCGTCTTCTCCTGCACGACTTGCGCGAACCCCTTTTCCACCAGGCTGTCGAGCACCTCGTAGATCTTCTGGCGCGGAACATGCGACCGGGCCGCCAATTCGAGGGCCTTGAATCGGGGATGTCCCAACAGGACCAGGTAGGACCGGGATTCATAGGCATTCAGCCCAATCTGCTGAAGCCGCTTCCAAAAGTGTTGGAACTCTCCTTCAGCCCATTTTTCGCTCATAGTCCCTAACAATACCAAACCCTGCAAAGGAAATGTGTTACGGGATTGGGGAGGGGCGGGGCCGAGCTGCAAGGCTACGATTGGGCGGTGGCGGAAACAAAAACGACGGAAACTTCTGTATAGTGGAATATTCGATTGACTTAGTACTATTCGGCTTCTAAAATAAGCCTAGTACCAGAGCTGGATATGCCTGACAACAACGGCGCCCACGAAGGGCCTTCGTTAGACTCGACGGTGGACAAGCCCAAGATCCGGATTGTAGTGGCGGACGATCACCCGATTTTCCGCGATGGACTGTGCCGGTTGCTGGCGCTGGAGCCCGATTTCGAAGTGGTGGGCCAGGCGCAGGACGGACGGCAGGTGCTGGATGTGCTGCAGCAACATGAGCCGGATATCCTATTGCTTGATTTGAAGATGCCCGGCCTTGACGGTCTGGCGACGCTGCAACGGTTGCAGACCGGCAAGCATAAGACCCGCGTGATTGTACTCACGGCATCCGAGGACAAGAACGAGTTTGTGCAGGCGATGAAGCTGGGCACCTCCGGTATTGTCCTGAAGCAGAGTGCGACGGACCTGCTCATTAAGAGTATCCGCAAAGTGAATGCCGGTGAAATCTGGTTAGATTCGCACACGACCGCGGCAGTGATGCGACAGTTTGCCACCGGCGCCGACGAGCCGCCAGCCCCAGGCGCCGCCCCCGCGGCGGGCAGCCGCGAGCGTGAGCGCTCGTTGCTCAGCCAGAGAGAGCGCGAGATCGTAGCGCTGGTGGCGCAGGGTTTCAAAAACAAGGAAATGGCGGAAAAGATGTTCATCAGCGAGCAGACGGTGAAGAACCATCTGCATAACATCTTCGACAAGCTGGGAGTTTCCGACCGCCTGGAGCTCGCGCTTTACGCCATCCACAACAATCTGCACGTGGGCAAGTGAGGCCGCTCAGCCGCTGTATTCTTTGAGCTTGTTGTGCAGGGTCTTGAGGCTGATTCCTAAGATCTCCGCAGCGCGGGTCTTGTTGTTGTTCGTAAAGGCCAACGTGCGGAGGATCAGGCCTTTTTCGGCGTCTTCCACGGTAGTGCCGATGTGGAAGCGCACAGTAGCCGGGTCGTCTACGGTCTCGGCCACTGGCGCTGCTCCGGCACCCGCTGCCATCACCGCGCGGCCTTGCAGGAAAGCCGGGATGTGCTTGAATTCGATGGTGCCCTCGCCCGCCAGGATCACCGCGCGCTCGAGGACGTTGCGCAATTCGCGCACGTTGCCGGGCCAGTTGTGACGCTGCAAGGCTTCGAGCACATCCGCTGAAATCCCGATCACGCGGCAATCGTGTTTGCGGTTGAGGTCGGAGATCAGGGCTTCGGCGATAGGCTTGATGTCCTCTTTGCGCTCACGCAGGGGAGGGAGATGGACGTGGAAGACGTTCAGCCGGTAGAAGAGATCTTCGCGCAGGTGGCCGCCCCGAATGGCTTCGTCAGGCACTTTGTTTGTAGCTACGACCACGCGCACATCGACTTCGAATTCCGACTTGCCGCCGAGGCGGCGGACTTTGGAGTCTTCCAGGATGCGGAGTAATTTGGCCTGCGTGGGCAGGGGCATTTCGCCGATTTCGTCGAGCAGCAAGGTGCCGTGCTGCGCGAGCTCGAAGCAGCCGGAGCGGCGTTCCGAGGCGCCCGTGAAGCTGCCCTTTTCGTGGCCGAACAATTCGCTTTCGATCAACGTTTCCGGGAGCGCGGCACAATTGATGGCGATGAACGGGCCGGCGCGGCGCGGGCTGAGCTTGTGAACCGTGCGGGCGACCATCTCCTTGCCGGTGCCGCTCTCGCCGGTGATCAGGACGCAGGCTTTGCTGGGTCCGGCTTGCTGCAGCAGGGCGAAGATCTCGCGCATCTTGGGCGATGTGCCTACGAGCTCGCCTAAAGCTCCGTTGTTGGCGAGTTGCCGCAGCAGCGTTTGGCGGTCGATGCGCAGGCTGGCATGTTGGGCGGCGCGGCTGACCAGCACTTCCAGGGCTTTCGGCTGGATAGGTTTTTCGAGGAACCAGTAGGCGCCAAGCTCATGCACGGTCTTGACGGCGGTCTCGATGTTCCCGTAGGCGGTCAGCACAATGGTGGGGGGCATGTCGCCCATTTCGCGTAACCGTTCGAGGAAGCCGAAGCCGTCGAGGCCGGGCATGCTGAGGTCGGTCAGAATGACATCGGCGGGGTCGCGGCTCAGAATTTCCAGGGCGTCATTACCGTCCGAGGCCGTCTCGGGTGTCATCCCCCAAGCCGATACCATGGCCGCCAGTCCGCTGCGCTGGGCCGGCTCGTCGTCGACAATGAGAACTTTCAAGGCGTCGAGTCCTTCTAGCTCGTCTGTTGTTACTGCTGCTATTGTAGCGCCCATCGGTTTCTCTAATTCCAACACCAGCGGCGGTCCAAAGTTGTGCCGGAATCCGACTTGTAACCGGGATCCCGGTATGGCGATCGGCTTTGCCTCAAAGGTGCTTCAGCGATAACAAATGTCCTCTGCCATAATGAAGAGAACGGGGCCCATGGTTCTCGAAACGGTCCGACGCGCCCGCCAACGTATCCTCGCTAACGAGGCGATGCGGCATGCCGCCTACGCGGCGAGTACGGCGCTAGGCGCACTGGTGCTGCTGCTGCTCGCCGGCACGCAGGTGCTGAGCTGGGCGTGGCTGTTCGTGCTGCCTGCTCTTGCGGCGGCCGTAGGAATTTTCCGGACGTGGTGGCGCTGCCCATCGCTTTACCAGGCGGCGCAACGCGTGGACCGCAACCTGAAGCTCGCGGACACGTTATCTACGGCGCTGTTTTTCTCGGCGGCGGGCCGTGCAGGCGAAGGCATTCGAAGCGCGCAGCGGTCGCAGGCCGAACGAGTCGCCGCCGGTGTGAACCTGCGCGCCGCCGTTCCCATGCGCATACCGCGCGCGTGCTACACGACAGCGATACTGGGGCTGATCGCCGGCAGCCTGTTCGCTCTGCGTTACGGGCTTGACCGGCGATTGGATCTGAGCATGCCGCTGGCGCGCGTCGTGCAGGAGAAGCTGGGCTATCCCGAGCCAGTCGAAAGCGCACGCAAGCGCAACCAGGCACTTCCGCACGACCCCAGGAATCCGGATGAGATTGGCGTCGCCACTGATAACGCGCAGCCCAAAGGCGCGAGTGAGCTGGATGCCGCGGGCGAATCGGCGCTGGACACGGTAGGCGAGCCGGAGGTGGACAACAGCAAGGCCGCATCGAAGCGTTCCAATACGGAAAAGGCTTCGCCATCGACGGAACTGGAGAGCGAGAAGAACGAAAGCGACCGGCCCGAGGGCGTGAGCGCCAACCCGGGCAATCAGCAGCGGGGGAGTGACGGCAAGCAGGGGCAAGGCGCGGGCAAACCGGGCAACGGGGCGGATAAGCAGGAAGCCTCCGGGAATAACGGTGAGAGCTCGAACCTGCTGAGCAAGTTCCGCGATGCGATGTCGAGCCTGTTGAATCGCATGCGGCAATCCGGCGGGAACGGCGTGCAGCAGCAGGCCTCCGCGCGTAACGGCCAGCAGAAGAGCCAAACCGGCAAAGAAGGGCAGAACGGCCAGCCGGGGCAGCAGCCCGGGGACGGACAGCAAGCCGACGCAAAAGAAGGCCAGCAGGGCGACGATAGCCAAAACGCGCAAAGCTCGCAATCGGGCAGCAACGGCGAGAACGGAAAAGAAGCTTCCACCAAGCAGCCCGGAAGCGGCATCGGCCGGCAGGACGGCAGCAAAGACGTGAAGCTCGCGGAACAGCTCGCGGCCATGGGCAAGATCAGCGAGATCATCGGCAAGCGCTCCACTAATGTGACCGGAGAACTGACAGTAGAAGTGCAGAACAGCAACCAACAACTGCGCACGCCGTATACGCAGCGCGATGCGCATCACGCCGAGGCCGGCGGCGAGATCAACCGCGACGAGATCCCGGCGGCTTTGCAGGCTTACGTGCAGCAGTATTTCGAGCAACTCCGCAAGCAGGCCGCAGCCGCGGGCGCGCCGCACGCACGGCATCGCGCGGAAACCTCGAAGCCCAGCATGTAAGCATGCGGGGTGGAGCGGAAGCTGTGTTCCGCCCGGCCTGGCATGCTAACTTGGTTCAGAGTGCTTTCCATCGACGAACAGATTACTTATTTAAAGAAAGGTCTCGCCGAGATCATTCGCGAGGAGGAGCTGCGCGAACGTCTGACACAAGCGGCGCAAGCCGGCCGGCCACTGCGTGTGAAAGCCGGTTTCGACCCCACCGCGCCTGACTTACACCTGGGCCACACGGTCCTGCTACGGAAGATGAAACACTTTCAGGATCTCGGCCATACCGTGATTTTTCTGATCGGCGACATGACTGCCCTGATCGGCGACCCGACCGGCCGCAATATCACGCGGCCGCCGATGACGCGCGAGGACATCAATCGCAACGCGGAGACTTATCGCGCGCAAGTGTTCAAAATCCTGCATCCGGACAAGACTGAGATCCGCTTCAACAGTGAGTGGCTGCAACCGCTGCGATACGAAGACCTGGTGCGGCTGTGTTCGCGCTATACGATTGCGCGCATCCTGGAGCGCGACGATTTTTCCAAGCGCTACAAGGAAGGCGTGCCTATTTCGGTGCATGAGCTGTTGTATCCGCTCGCGCAGGCTTACGATTCGGTGGCGCTTCAATGTGACGTCGAGATGGGCGGCACGGACCAGAAGTTCAACCTGCTGGTGGGCCGCGAGATTCAGAAGGATTACGGGCAGCCGTCACAGATTGTGGCGACGACGCCGCTGCTCGAAGGGCTGGACGGCGTCAACAAGATGTCGAAGTCACTGGGTAACTACATCGGGATTACGGAGGCGCCGGAGGTCATGTACCGCAAGGTGATGCAGATCGCCGATGACCTGATGTTCCGCTATTATGAATTACTCACTGACTGCAGCGTGGCGGAGATCGGCGGGATGCGCGCGCGCATCGCCGCGGGGGAATTGCATCCCATGCAGGCCAAGGCGGACCTGGCGCGGTCGATTGTGACTGACTTCCACTCAGCGGTCGATGCCGCGCGCGCGGCAGAAGAATTCAATCGCGTGGTGCGGCGGCATGAAGTCCCCGGGGATATCCGCACGTTGCCGCTGCCAGAAGGTGTGCGCACGGCGGCCGGAATACACGTAGATAAGTTGCTGGCCAAGATCGGGCTGGCCGACTCGGTGAGTGAAGCGACGCGCAAGCGGAAGGCGGGCGCGGTCGAAATCAACGGCGCGCGGGTGCAGAACCTAGTGCTGACGGAGATCCCCGCCGAACTGATCATACAGGCCGGCAAGAACTGGCGCAAAGTAACCGTCTAACTCCTAATAGATGCATGGTGGCAGTTCGCGATAACCTCTTTCTGGCCGCCGACGCCATCCGGGCCCATAAGCTGCGCGCGTCGCTGACCATGCTGGGTCTCACCATGGGTGTGGCCACGCTCATCGCGGTGATGACCCTGGTGCAAGGCGCCAACAGCTACGTCGAGCACAAGATCGCGAACCTCGGCACTAATGTGTTTCGTGTTTCGCGGCTGCCTTTTGCCGTTACGGATTTCACGGTGCTGGCGCGCGCGCAACATAACAAGAACATCGAAGCCGCCGACCTCGAAGCTGTGGCCGCGGGCTGCGTGCACTGCCAGTATGTAGGCGCGTCCGTGACCACGCCGGCCGGCATACGCTATCGGGACCGGGATCTGGAAGACGCCGCGCTTTTCGGGAACACGCCGAACATGGCGGATATCGACACGCGCACCATCGCGCGCGGCCGCTACTTCACCGACGAGGAAGACCGGCACGCCGCGGCGGTCTGCCTGATCGGAGATCACGTGGTGCAGGAATTTTTTCCCGGGATCGATCCGATCGGGCGCGAGGTGCGGGTGGGGGGCGCCGAGTATCGGGTGATCGGCACGTTCGAGCCGTTGGGATCCATCCTGGGCCAGGATCAGGATACCTTTGCGATCGTCCCGCTCAATAGTTACCTGCACTACCACGGTTTGCGGAGCAGCTTGACGCTCGAGATCAAAGCGCAGGGCGGCGAGCGGAACTTTCAGGAGGCGCAGGACGAGGTGCGCACGATTTTGCGCGTGCGGCGCCATATTCCGCCGGGTCACGACGATGACTTTTTCATTGGCACGGCGCAGAGTTATATCGCTCTGTGGCAGAGTATCAGTTCGGCGTTCTTTGCCGTGTTTTTGATGGTAAGTTCGATTTCCGCGGTGGTAGGCGGGATTGTCATCATGAACGTGATGTTAGTAAGTGTTACGGAAAGGACTAAGGAGATTGGCATCCGGCGGGCCATGGGCGCTACGCAAAGCGACATATTGCACCAGTTTTTGACGGAGAGCGTGATGCAGTGCATTGTGGGCGGCCTGGTGGGGGTGTTCATCGGATTTCTGTGCGCGTTGGCGATACGTAGTTTGACTTCGCTGCCCGCCGCGGTGCAGACTTGGGTGGCTTTGCTGGGTGTTTTGCTGAGTTCGATTATTGGGCTGTTCTTTGGGATTTATCCGGCTATGAAGGCGGCTAAGCTGGACCCGGTGGCCGCTTTACGAACGGAATAATTAGCCGCAGATGCACGCAGATGCACACAGATCGAACGAGATCACGCGGGCGATTATCGGGTGTGCTTACACCGTCGCCAACGCGCTCGGGCCGGGGTTTTTGGAGAAGGTTTATGAGAATGCTCTCGCTCACAAATTGCGATCTGCCGGATTAAACGTGCAGCAGCAGAAGCCCTTAAAGGTGTACTATCGGGACGTCGTGGTGGGGGAATAGACTGCTGATCTGTTGGTGGAAGAGTTGGTTGTGGTGGAACTCAAAGCGGTAAGAGCACTTGATGACATTCACTTGACTCAAGGCCTGAATTATCTGAAGGCGACTGGGCTAAAGGTTGGGTTACTTTTGAACTTTGGAACACGGAAGGTGCAGATTAAACGTGTAGTCAGCAGTTTTTAATCTGCGTGCATCTGCGTGCATCTGCGGCTAATAAAATGACTCGCAGCGAAGTACGGGAAAATTTGCTGGTGGCTCTGGATACCTTGCGTTCGCGGAAGGTGCGGTCGGGGCTTACTATCCTGGGGATTGTTATTGGTGTCACTTCCGTGATATCTGTGGCCGCTATTATTGACGGGCTGAACGGTTACATACAGGGCCGCATCCGGAGTCTGGGATCGCAGACTATTTTTATTACCCGTATTCCTCCTGGCTACAACGGGTTCTCGCGGCTGCCGGCCAACATCCGGGCGCGCAAATATCTGCAGATCGACGATGCGCAATATCTGATGCAGACGGTTCCGGGGCTGTCGTATGCCACGGCTTTCGCGCAGCGGCTGAACCTAGGCGAACAGTCGGACTCGATCCGCTATGGGGCCCAGCACGTGGAACGGATGATCCTGCGCGGCGTGCAGGCGGACTACTCCGCGGCGGTACCCTTGTTCAGCGTCGCCGAGGGCCGTTTCATCTCGCCGTTCGACGACCAGCACTCGCGGGACGTGATCGTGATCGGCCAGGCGATCGCCGACTCGTTGTTTCCGCACATCGATCCGATCGGCAAGACGGTGCGGCTGAATGGGCGGCCGTACGAAGTCATCGGCATCTTCCAAAAGGATCCGGGCCTGTTCGGCGGATTTGGCGTGGACCAGTTTGCCGTGATTCCGCTGAACAATTTTCACAAGAACTATCCGGAGATCCGCGAGATCTTTATCATCGCCTCGGTACGCACGGATGCGGACATCAGCCGGACGACCGACGATATCATCGAAGCCATGCGGCGCCGGCGGCGGGTTCCGTATAACGCACCCAACGACTTTAATGTGGCCGACGCGAATTTTTTCCTGGACCTGTGGAACCAGCTCACCGGGGCGATGGTGCTGCTCACGGGGGTGATCAGTTCCATCGGCCTGCTGGTGGGCGGCATCGGCGTAATGAACATCATGTTGATCTCCGTTACGGAGCGGACACAGGAGATCGGTATCCGCAAGGCCATCGGCGCACGGCGCGCGGATATCCGGGTACAGTTTCTGCTGGAGGCAATTACGCTATCGGGCATCGGCGGCGCGCTGGGGATTCTGTGCGGCGCCACGATCGCTTTCACCGTGCGCGCGCTGGTGCCTTCCATCCCGGCGTCGCTATCGGTGATGTGGATCACACTCGGCGTGCTGATCTCCGTGGGGGTCGGCTTATTCTTCGGGTTTTACCCCGCGAATCGCGCGGCAAACCTCGATCCTATCGTCTGTCTACGCTATGAATAGCGGTTGAGAGACCGGGTGCCGGTGATATCATAGTGATTGTGAGCATGCTTCGGCCATCACTTCAGCTCAAGGTCGCGCAGAAGCAGATTCTGACCCCTGGCTTGGTCCAGATGGTGACCGTACTCCAGTTGAACCGGCTGGAGTTGAAAGAGATGATCACCCAAGAGATTGTCAAGAATCCGGTTCTGGAAGAATCCACTGAGGAAGCCGGCGAGGAGATAACCCCGGAAGAATTGCTGCCGCTGCTGGAGCCGGAGCGGGTCACGGATCCATCGGACCAGCAGATTCTCGAGGCGGCACTGGGCGAGGCTGCGCATACCAACGGTATCGCGGGCGAGACAGCGTCGGAGGCGGCTGCGGAGCCTTTTCAGGAGTCTGCCGAGACCAGCGCCTTGCCTGAAGCGACGGATGTGGTGGCCGCGGACCCGGTGGAACCCGCGGCGGCCACCGATCCTTTTGACGAGATCGATTTTGGTTCGTTCTTCGACGATTATCTGGATCCGGGTTACAAGAGTCCGGCTTCGGAATCGGTGGAGAAGCCTTCGTTCGAGACCTTTCTCTCCGCGCCGGTGACGCTGGCGGATCATCTGCACTCGCAGTTGAGTGTGAGCGTGCTGGATGAAGCGGTGCGCGACGCGGCGGAATCCATCATCGGCAATCTGGATGAAGATGGCTATCTTTCCGCCTCACTCGAAGAGATCGCTGCCATGGGCGATCACACCATGGAAGAGATCGAGGCGGCGCTGAAGGTGGTGCAATCGCTCGATCCGGCCGGTGTGGGTGCGCGCAATGTGCGCGAGTGCCTGCTGCTGGAACTGGAGAGCATGAACGGCCTCGGCGGGGTGGCCTGGCAGATCGTTTCCGATCATCTGCGGCTGCTCGAGATGCGCCAATATCGCGAATTGGCGAAGGTGCTGGGGCGGCCGATGGAGCACATCGAGATTGCGGTGAAAACCATCCGGCGGCTGAATCCGCGGCCGGGCCTGCGCTACTCGGGCGCGGGCGCACGAGCGGTGGAACCGGATGTGCATTTCATCAAGGACGGCGAAGACTACATCATCCAGATGAACGACGAGGATGTGCCGCAACTTCGCTTGAACGCGCAATACCGCCGCATGCTCGACCGCGACAATGGCGCGACGAAGGAGGTTCGCGATTATGTGCGCGAACGCTACACGTCGGCCATTCAGTTGATGAAGAACATCGAGCAACGCAAGCAGACGATTCTGAAGGTCTGCCAGGCGATCGTGCGGCGGCAGACGGAATTTCTGGCCAACGGCATCGACTGCCTGAAGCCCATGATGATCAAAGAGGTGGCCGAGGAGGTGGGCGTACATCCTTCTACCGTGAGCCGCGCCGTGGCGGGCAAATATGTACACACCCCGCAGGGAGTTTTCGAACTCCGGTATTTCTTTTCCGAAGCCGTGCAAGGACCCTTGGGCGGCAACACGCCGTTATTGCTGCTGAAGCGCAAGGTCAAGAAAATGATCGAGGAGGAGGATAGCGCGCACCCGCTGACCGACGAACAGATCACCGCCGCGCTGCAGCACGAGGGCATCAACGTTACGCGGCGGACGGTGGCGAAGTACCGTGAGGATATGAAAATACCGTCGACGCACCAGCGGCGGGTTCGCCCTTGAAATTGGAGAGCCGAGCCTCAGGCTCCGCTCTATTACGAGGGACGCATGAAGATCACATATACAGGCAGGCAAGTGGAACTAGCTCCAGCGCAACTCCAGAAGATCGAGGCGCAGTTTGCCAAAGTGGGCAAGCTTCTGGATGGACGCGAAGAGAGGGAAGCGCACGTGATCTTATCGCTCGAACGGCATCTGCACCAGGCCGAGGTTACGGTGAACTACCATAGCCATCAACTGGTGGGGATCGGTTCCAGCGTGGACCTCTTTAACGCCATCCACGGCGCGATCGAGAAGCTGGAGAAGCAATCGATCAAGGTTCGCGCCAAATGGCGGGACACCAAACGGACGCCGCGCAAGGAAGCTGCGGCGGAGGGCGCCGCGGAACCGGCCGCCGAGCCGGAGCGCGAGGCGACGCACCAAATTTTCCGCATCAACCATCACGAGCGGCGCAAGCCGATGACGCTCGATGAAGCGCTGCTGGCGATGGAGACGGGCGGCGATTATCTGGTGTACCGCGACTCCCAGAGCGGCCGCGTGGCGGTGTTGGTGCGCCGGCGCGACGGTAATTTCGATCTGATCGAAGCCTGAGCCGGCGGCGAATGGCGAAGCAGACCGATCCGGCTCAGAAGCGTCGCGTGACGGACCGGCCCGCGGAACTCGTCATCATTACCGGGCTGAGCGGCTCGGGAAAAGGTTCTGTACTCAAGGCTCTGGAAGACTTGGGCTATTACTCCGTCGACAATCTGCCGGTCGATCTGATTCCGAAGTTTGCGGAGTTGACCCAGGATTCGTCGCGCATCCGGGCAGCGGCGCTGGTGGTGGATGTGCGCGAAGGCGAGGGACTGAAGCGCTTCCCTGCGATCTTCGCGCGCATCCGGAATCGCGTGAATGCCAGCTTGGTTTTTCTGGAGGCGGACGACAACACGATTGCGCGCCGCTTCAGCGAGACGCGCCGGCCGCATCCGCTGGGCACCGATAACTCGATAGCCAAGAGCATCAAGTCGGAACGACGGCAGCTGGCGGCGATCCGCCGCATGGCGGACCTGGTCATCAACACGTCGAAGTTCACCGTCCACGAGCTACGGGAGTTTGTGCGCGAGCGCTTTCGCGGCGAACGCGACGAAACCAAGATGCTGGTTTACGTGACCAGCTTCGGCTACCGGCACGGCGTGCCGCCCGATAGCGACCTGGTGTTCGATGTGCGGTTTCTGCCGAATCCGAACTACATTCCGAGCTTCAAGAAACTGACGGGGCGGCACCCGAGCGTGGCGAAGTATATTCGGTCGTTTCCGCAGACGGTGGAGTTTATCGATCGCATTGCAGACCTGCTGGTTTATTTGATGCCGCACTATATTCGGGAAGGCAAGAGCTATCTGACGATCGCGTTTGGATGCACGGGCGGGCATCATCGCTCGGTGATGATCGCGGATTCGATTCGCAAGCGGCTGGCGGAGGCCGGGTTTCGGGTGAAGGTGACCCATCGGGACATGGCGAAGCCGGTTTAGGGCGGCCACTGGACCCTCGACTGGATGCCGGACGCCCGACTGGCGATGCCACATCCGCGGTTAGCGCCTGATACGGACAGGTGACTCAACCAGCCATCCGAGCGGCCCGGAGATCGCTTGTCAAAGCCGTTCCACGAGCGAGTTGACCGTAGTCGATTGCATGAGCGCGACCTCGGTGAGAATTCCGTGCAGGGTGCCGATCTTTAGCGGGTTGTGCAGCGGAACTGTAATCGTGTGTGTGGGAGGTCCTGGG
>DATKNQ010000263.1:0-8770 GCA_035541265.1 Bryobacteraceae bacterium | reverse complement strand
TCCTGCACCACGTCTTCGGCGTCTTGTTGGTGTCCAGTCATACGGTAAGCCAGACGGAAGAGATTGCGACTGTGGCGTTCGACGAGGACGCGGAACGCGCCGGAATCTCCGGCCCGCGCCTGCGCTACTGCCACTGTATCGCTCAGCTCCATCAAGCTACCCATTAGACTCTAAAGCACAATTCGCGGTTAGCTTGGGTGCCGCCGGCACTTAAACTACGTTGAGAATACCCGCTTGCGGGGGCCGCGATGCCCGTTGACTAACCGGCGGACCACAGGACATCCGTAATAATAACACTATTATAATCAGTAACTTATCTGTACAGGTCGATTACATCCGCAGTCTATTGCGGCTTCGGCTCGACCGGTCCATGCTGACCACAGGAGACAAGCAAAATGCGAAGAAAACAACCAATCGGACTGAATTTGCGGCGGCGGTTCCGCTGGGCACTGCGGATCGCTACGGTCAAACTCCAGTATCCGCACATCTAGTCCGGATCGAAATCGGCACGGAGGATCTGCTTCATGGAACTGCTTCAGATGGAATCGAGCCGCCTGGATCTGTACCGGGATGCCAGACTGGAAGTGAATTATGCGACGCGCACCGTCGCCATCGATAGGGTATTGATTCACCTGACCCGCATGGAGTTCGAGCTGCTCTCCATGCTGACGCGAAATGCCGGTGAAGTGGTCCCTAAGGACACGCTGCTGATGACCATCTGGGGCTACGGCCCGGATATGCGGTCGCGCACCTTGAACGTTCACCTGCGGCGCTTGCGCGTCAAGCTGGGAACGTACAGCCGGCACCACATCGAAACCGTCTTCGGGCTCGGATACCGGTTGCAGCCCTGCCATGCAGCGGAATTGTCGCAGGCGGTCGGGGCTTAGTTCGATTTTTCCACCAGCGCCCGCACGGAGATGCGGTTGTCAAGGATCAATCGCCGCACCTCGGCGGGCGTGAGCTTCGCCATCCGGCGGACTCCTCGCCGCTTGCGCCACATGCGGGGCAGCATCGGCAAAGCTGCCAAATCCGCCGTGATGATGGCCCCCGCCAGGCGCAACTTATTGGCGAATCCCGGAAAGCGCGCCATCTCACCTTTGCCACCCGCCGCAGCCACAACGCCACCGGCGAGACGCGCGGCGAAATAGAGCGGATTCAGCAGCAGCAGGCGCCAGGGAAACAGCTTCGCGGCCAGCAGCACGCGATTGCGCTCGATCAGGAAAATGCGCCGCGCGGATCCCGTGCTCAGACTGCCGCCGCGATGGTGGCGCACTACGGCATCCGGCACATAAAGGCAGCGCCAGCCGGCGATGCGCGCGCGGAGGCCCAGTTCGGCGTCGTCGGCGAACATGAAGAAATCCTCGTCGAAGCCGCCGATCCTATCGAGCATCGCCTTACGATACATGGCTGCGGAGCCGTCCGGCCATAGACATTCTTCGATCTGGCCGTATTGCCCGCGATCGATTTCCCCCGTGCCGCGCCCGCGATTCTGACCGTCCGGGTAGATCAGGTGCCCGGCTTTGTCGATGCGGCTGGGATCTTCGTAAACCAGCACCTTGGCGGCAGCCATGCCGATGTCCGGACCGCGGTCGAATGCGGCGCGCAGGCTAGCGAGGAAATCCGGCTCAGCCTCAGCATCGTTATTCAGTAGCGCGATGAACTCGCCGCGCGCGGCCGCGAATGCCTGGTTGTTGGCCGCGCAGAAACCCCTGTTGACCGTGTTGGCAATCACCTGCGCGCCGTACTCGCCGCGCGCTATTTCGGCTGAACCGTCGGTCGAGGCGTTATCGACCACAATGGTTTCGAAGCTGACGCCGCGCTGTCGCGCGAGGGATCCAAGGCAGGCCCGCAGGTAGTCGCGGCGGTTCCAGTTGACGACGACTACCGTGATCTCGGGCAGCACATCAATGCGCGGCAGCGGTCGTTACGCGGCCGGCCGCCGGAACCGTAGCAGTCAGGGGATTCGGCAGGTTGTGCTGGGCGTAGTAGCCGGGCCGCACCCGTTCGACGATCTGGGCCACCGGCCGATCGAGCACGCCGAAGTAAGGTTGCGGGTTCAAACCAATCCAGAACGCCCAGCAGATCAGCGGCGCGAAGACGGCGATTTCACGGAACGACAGATCGCGCAGCTTGAGATTCTTCTCCGAGACATCGCCCAGCATGGTGCGCTGGAACAGCCAGATCAGGTACGCGGCCCCCAACGCGATGCCGACCGCCCCCCAGAACGCCCAATTGAACGACATCTGGTAGGCGCCCTGCAGAATGGTGATCTCGCCGATGAAACCGTTGAGCACCGGCATGCCTAGAGAACTGAGCGCGGCGATCGCGAAGACCACGCCGAAAATGGGCATGATCTTCATCAGCCCGCCGTACTCGGAAATCTCACGCGTGTGCCGCCGTTCGTAGACGATGCCGACAATCAGGAAGAGCATTCCGGTGGAAATGCCGTGATTGATCTGCTGGATAATCGACCCCGAAATGCCCGCCGGATTCAGCGCGAAGATACCCAGGGTGCAGAATCCCAGGTGACTGACTGAGGAATACGCCACGAGCTTCTTCCAGTCCTTCTGCATCAGGCAGGCGAGCGCGCCGTAGACGATGCCAATGATCGAGAGCACGGCCACGATATTCACGATGGTGGGATTCTTGGCCGAGTCCGGCAGCAGCGGCAGCGAGAAGCGCAGGAATCCGTAAGTGCCCATTTTCAGGAGTACGGCGGCCAGGATGACGGAGCCGGCCGTGGGAGCCTCGGTATGCGCATCAGGCAGCCAGGTGTGGAAGGGAAACATCGGCACCTTGACGGCGAAGCCTACGAAGAACGCCCAGAAGACCCACCATTGCATGGACGGCGAAAGGCTGGTGCGCATCTGATCTGCCAGGTCGAACGAATAAGTCTGATATAACTCGTAGTGCTGGAAGTAGAGAGTCAGGATACCGAGTAACATCAGCACCGAGCCGATCAACGTATAAATGATGAACTTCATCGACGCGTACGCCCGCCGCTGGCCGCCCCAGATGGCGATGATGAAATACATCGGAATGAGCGTGACTTCCCAGAACACGAAGAACAGCAGCAGGTCGACCGACATGAACACGCCGAGCATGGCGGTCTGCAGCAGCAGGAAGAAGGCGTAATATTCCTTGAGGCGCGTCTCGATGGCGTTCCAACTGGAGAGAATCGACAGGAATCCCAACACCGTGGTGAGCATGACGAGCAGAAGACCGAGCCCGTCAATCGCGAGATGGTAAGAAGCGCCGATGCTGGGAATCCAGGCGGCCTGCTCTTCGAAAGCCCACTGGCGGGTGCGATCGAAATCGAATACCAGCGGCAGGGAAACCAGAAACCCTATGAAGGCCGCGATGTTCGCCCAGATCTTGACCAGCCGCGGGTTCGAGGAGGGCAGAAACAACAGCACCACCAAGCCGGCCAAGGGGGTGAACAGCACGATGGAGAGAATATGATCCATAGGTGCGGATGCTTATCTTATCACCGTGGATGGCGGGGATGGCTAGGCAAGCGGGTTTTGCCAGCGCAGGCCGGGGAAGCGCGCAAAGTCGCTATCGGTGGAGCACAGGACGAGACCGTGCTCGATAGCGAGCGCGGCCAGATGCGCGTCAGGCACCAGGTTGGCGCGGCTCAAACCCGCCTGGATCAGCGGACCTAGGATCTCGCGATGGTGCTCAGTGGGCGATGGAATCCAGACGGGAGGGCGGTCCAGCCACGACTCCACCTGTGCCCATGCCGCAGGACCTGGCGAGGGCCGCTCGAAAATACGCGGATTGGTAACCAGCCGGACGAAGCTGAGCAGGCTCGGCCACGGCAAGCCTACCCGTGTGCGTCCGTTCAACTGCTGGTCGAGCCAGATCCGCGCGGCGGGATTCTGCGGCATCGAACGCACGTAGGCACAGACCAGGAGGTTGGCATCCACGAGGATCATTACCGGAACGACTCACCCTCCGCAATGGAGAGCGCCTCGGCGACATCGTCGAGGTTGGCGAGGTTACAGCGTCCCAAATCGACTGATGGCGTATGGTACGGCCGGCGGCGCCCGGGCGCCGCGTCAGGTTGCAGCCCGCGGCGTAGCGCGTCGTTTACGATCTGTTTGAATGAGCCTTTCCTTTTCCGTTGTACGTGCGCCAGGAGTGCGGCCACATCGTCGTCGAGCGTAAGCGTCGTGCGAGGCATCAATTCATCCTAGCATTGATGTCATGATGCCTGCCGCACATCGCACGCATACATGGCCACAGGTACTCCGCGCGACTCGGTCATGCGCTCGAAACGCATCCCCAATTTCTCCATAATACGGATCGACGCGGTGTTGGCCGGCTGCGCGATGGCCACGATGCGGTCGAGGCCCGCGCGCGTGAAGCCCTCGTGCAAGGCTGCACGAGCTGCTTCCGTTGCCAGGCCGCGGCCCCACCAGGCGCGCGCCAGCCACCAGCCGATCTCGATCTCATCGGTTTCCGGCAAAGGTTGCAATCCGCAGAATCCGATGAGCCGGCGGCCCTCTTTCGGCATCAACTTCCACAGGCAAAATCCGCGCGCCGCTGACAACGCGATCTGCCGTTGGACGAATTCCCGCGAACGCTCCCCGGACCAGGGCGTGCCATCTCCGATATAGCGGATGACCTCGGGATCTGCGGCGATGGCACTGAACTCCGTCCAGTCGAGCGGCTCCCAATCGCGGAGGATGAGTCTTTCCGTTACGATGCGGATGCAGCCTCCGTCATGGGCAGATACACGCGGAACACGCTGCCTTTGCCCGGCTCGCTCTCGACCGCGATCTTGCCGCCATGCTGGTCGACGATCTTGGAGACGATGGCGAGGCCGAGTCCCACACCATCGGGTTTGGTGGTGAAAAACGGATTGAAGATGTTCTCCATCTGCCTTGGATCGATGCCCTGTCCGCGATCGATCACGGAGACTTCCGCGCTGTTCGCCACCGGGCGCGTCTTCAGCGTGACCGCTCCCCCCGGCGCGGTGGCCTGCGCGGCATTCACCAGCAGGTTGTAGAAGACCCGCTCCATCAGCTCGGCATCCAGCGGGAAGGCCGGGATGTCGGGCGAATAGTTCTTATAGACGGTCACCTCGCGCGCGGCGGCTTCGCGCTCCACCATGGCCACCGAGCGATCCAGCACTTGAGCCAGATCCGCGGGCGCGCGCCGCAGTTCCAGTGGACGGACGAAATCCAAGAAGCGCGTCACCAGCGAGTTGGTGCGATCCACTTCCTCCGCGATAAACCCCGCGACTTCGCGCGCCACTTCATTTTCCGTGGCAACGCTGTGAGTGAGCATTTCGGCAGAAGCGCGGATGGTGCCTAAGGGATTGCGCAACTCGTGTGCCAAGCCCGCCGCAAGCTGGCCCAGCGCAGCCAACCGGTCGGAACGCCGCACCGCCTCTTCGGCCTGCTGCAGGTTGCGATTGGCTTCGGCAAGCTGTTCGGCGACGGCCTTGGTCTTGGCGAACTGCCGGCGCAACGCGGCAGCCAGCGTGTTGGTCAGGTTGCCGGCCACCGCCAGCAGGATCACACGCAGCGCCAGTTCACGCTTCTCCTGCAGCTCGATCACGTAACGGCCCCAATCGATAAAGCCCAGGAACGAGAGATACGCAGCGCCGGAAAGCACGATGAAGACCAGCGTGCCGAACACGCCCAGAGAGGTGCCCGCGGAGATCACCGGCAGCAGCAACAACCAGTAAAAGCTGCTGCTCAGCGCGAAGGTGAAACCGATCAGCGCATAGCAGAACAGCAGCTTCAAAAAGATCCAGATCACTTTGCCGCGCGTGGTGCTGACGAAATCGAGTTTGGGCTCCAGAATCTGGAGCGCGCCGAGCGCCGCAATTGGGCCGATTTCGTAAACGTCGCGATGCGGACTCAGGATCGCGAGGCCGGTGAAGAGCACCAGCCAGACCAGATCCTGGACCTGAACCCATTGCGCCGCCCGTCCCCACCACATCCGTTGAGTCACGATGCTTTCCCAGACCGGATTATGCCACAATGAAATCGTAGTCTCATGCCCAACAACACCACGCTGGAACAGGATGAAACCCCAAGCATGTCCGAACGCGGCGAGAACTTCGCGGATATCCTGTCCCAATACGAACAAACCCATTCGCACAAACCCGAGGCTGGTGGCCAAGGTCTAACCGGCACGGTGGTCGCCGTGTCGCCGGATCAGGTGGTCATCGATATAGGCCAGAAGATCGAGGGCGTAATGCCCGTGGACGAATTCAAAGATCCGTCCGGCCAATTGAACGTGCGGGTGGGCGACCGGTTCCCGGTGTCCATCAAGGGCAGGAACGAAGAAGGCTACTACGAGCTTTCGAAGGTGCGAGTGGAGCGGCCGAAAGACTGGTCGTCGCTCGAGGCAGCGTTCGCCGGCAAGCGCGCGATCGCCGGCGTGGTGACGGGCGTGGTGAAGGGCGGGCTGAGCGTGGACGTGGGCGTGCGCGCCTTCATGCCGGCTTCGCGGTCGGGCGCCAAAGATTTGCCCGAAATGGAGAAGCTGGTCGGCCAGGAAATCACCTGCCGCATCATCAAGCTCGACGTAGCTGACGAGGACGTGGTGGTCGACCGGCGCGCGGTGTTGGAGGAGGAAGAGGCCCAGGCGCGGCAGAAGCTGTTCGCCGATCTGCGTGAAGGCGCCGTAATGCATGGGGTGGTTCGCAGCGTGACCGATTACGGCGCGTTCGTCGACATCGGCGGCGTGGATGGCTTGCTGCACGTGGCTGATATTTCCTGGGGCCACATCAATAAGCCCGCCGATGTGCTGACCGCCGGTCAGGAACTGGACGTCAAGATTCTGAAGGTCGACCCGGCCAAGCGCCGCATCGGCCTGGGGCTGAAGCAGCTTCAACCGCACCCTTGGGAGCAGGCCGGCGAGAAGTACAAAACCGGCGACCGCGTGCGCGGCACGGTAACCCGCGTGACAGACTTCGGCGCGTTCGTGGAGCTGGAGCCGGGCATCGAAGGATTGATCCACCTCTCCGAAATGTCGTGGTCGAAGAAGGTGCGCAAGCCGAGCGACGTGGTGAAGCCCGGCGATAGCGTGGAAGCCGTGGTGCTGAACGTCAACCCCGGTGAGCGGCGCATCTCTTTGGGCCTGAAGCAGGCGCTGGGCGATCCGTGGGCCGATGTGCGGCAGAAGTATCCGGTAGGCGGCGTGATCGAAGGGCCGGTCGTCAGCCTGACGAAATTCGGCGCGTTCGTGCGGATCGCCGAAGGCGTGGAGGGCATGATCCACGTCGGCGACATCAGCGCGGAGAAGCGCATCAATCATCCGCAGGATGTGCTGCGGGCCGGCCAGACGGTGCGCGCGTTGATCCTGGAAGTGGACCCGGAGCGCCGCCGCATCAAGCTGGGCATGAAGCAGCTTCAGCCCACCAGCATCGACGAGTACATTGCCGAGCACAAGGAAGGCGACGTGGTGACGGGCCGCATTGCCGATGTGTCGGGCGGGCGCGCCAAAGTCGAACTCGGCGAAGGCATCCAGGTGCCCTGCAAAGTGACCGCGGAAGTAAGTCCGGCGGAAGAGCCGGCTGAGCAGTCCGGCGCCGATCTGACTTCGCTGTCTTCGATGTTGTCCGCCAAGTGGAAAGGCAGCGGGAGCGCGGCACCGCGCGTCCAGAAGCGCGAGCCGGCGCGGGCCGGACAGATCCGCACTTTCCGCATCGTGAAGCTCGATGCGGGCGGCAAGAAGATCGAGATCGAACTCGCCAGCTAAAATGACAACCCTCCTGACGGTGTTCCGGCGCCGGGCGTTCGCGCCGGCGCTTGCGCTCGTCTGCGCGCTGACGCCAATCTACGCGCAGAGGCACGTGCCGCCGAAACGATCCTCGCAGATCCAGGATGGCTTCGGCATCAACTCCGACCTGCCGCGCGATCCGTACCTGCCGTGGAGCCAGCATTGGTGGACCCGCATGTTCGACGCCGGCGTGAGCTGGATCCGCATCGGCCAATACGAGAACACGTCCGACTACACCAGCTGGGATTGGATCGAGCAGAAGCGCGGCGTCCTCGCGATCCCGCCGGGGCTGGATGATTACGTCGATTCGCTGGTGGATAACGGCATCAAGGTGCAGGTGCAGTTGCTCTACGGCAACCCCATGTACACCTCGCCGGCGGGCAAGCTGCCCGATGCGATTGTGCCTGAGCCGGGCGGCTTCCACAATCCCGACCGCAGCCTTTATTCGGCGTACTGGCCGCCAAAGACGCCGGATCAGATTGCGGCCTTCCTCCGCTACGTGCAGTTTATGGTCCGCCATTTTCATGGCCGCATCCAATACTACGCGCTGTGGAACGAGCAGGACATCGACTACTGGAATCCGCAGCCGAACCCGGAAGATTATGGGCGGCTGTTGAAGGCCTTCATCCCAGCGGTGCATGAAGCGGATCCCGAGGCCAAGGTGATCTATGGCGGCCAGGCCGATCCCTCGCGAGACTTCGCGCGCCGGGCGCTGGATGCCTGCCAGTGCGCGTCCGGTATCGATGTGTTCGCGTACCATACTTACCCTGGATACGGGCGTAATCTGAATCCGGAAACGATGGATACCATCGCTTATGGCAAAGAGTCACCTGCTAAGCTGCGCGAGTTAGTGCGCAATTATCCTGGCATTCGGAAAGATATTCCTTTCTGGGATGATGAGTTCAATTCCATTCCTTCATGGACCGGTTCGGATGAATCGGTGCAAGCGAAATACATCCCGCGCGGGCTGCTCTATAACTGGGCGCGCGGCGTGCGGACATTTGTCTGGCTGCTGACGGCCGGCACG
>DATKNQ010000262.1:0-4746 GCA_035541265.1 Bryobacteraceae bacterium | reverse complement strand
ACCCGCATGCCCGCCTGCTGCAGCAGATAAGCGCTCGTGTAGGCGGCGACTCCATCCCCGCGAATCGCAACGTCCATGACGATGCTCAGCTAGGGCAGGACCACGATGCCGGCGTAGGTCACGTCAGTGTGCAGGTCCCAGCTCTTTTCGTGCTTCAGCGTGGCAGCATCGTACACTTCGATATCGTAGCCCGCGCCGTAGATATATAGCTTCTTGCCGTCCGACGACATGCCTAACGTGAAGCGCGTGCGGCAGGGCACAGCCGCGCGGTCCGTGAGCCGGTCGTTCGAAAGGTCGAAGGCCCAGAACTCGCAGCGCTTGTTGCCGTGCATGCCGTTCTGGACGACGGTGTAAGCCAGCTTTTTGTCGGGCGTCACCTCGATACCGGTGATGCCCGCCGGCACCGGCCCGATCGGTTTGAAATCGAAACGTCGCGTAGTGAGGTCGAAGCGGCCCAATCCAAACACGTGATTGTGGACCACCGGATCGGACCATACGAAGATGCCCGTATGCTCGCCCGGCTCGTTGATCAGGTCCAGATCGCTGCCGAAGTGCACATTTTCCATGCCCGGTGTTTCGGGCTTCTCCAGATCGATGTGGTCGATGACCTTGAAATCGCTGGCCTGCATGATGGTGATGCGGTCGCCGAATTGGTAGAGATACTTGCCGTCGGGTGAGATCTCCATCCACCCGCTGCCCCAGTCGCCCTGGTTCTGCGCCTCTTCTTCCTTGGGAATGTCCACGGTCTTCAGGATCTTCTGCTGCTCCAGGTCCACCACCGTGTACTTGGGCTTCGATACCTCGAAGTGTTCGGGGAACTGCGTAATCTCTTTGGTAACCGTATAAAACAGCTTGCCCTGCGGATCGGGCGTGCCGATGAAGAAACGGTACTGTTTGTTCGACGTATTCAGCACGAAGTGATTAGTCACTTTGCGCGTGGCAACATCGATAACTTCGATCCCGTTGTGATCCATGGTAGTGACATAGATCGTCTTGTGATCGGGTGACAGCCGGATCGACATAGGCGTTCCGGTGGTGAGCGGAATCTTGTCCACCACCTCCGCCTTCTGCTCATCGAAGACCAACACGGAAGCCGGGTAAGCCGGCAGGAACAGAGTGCCGGCGCTCGCCATGCCGGCCAGGGCCGCACAGCCGGCGGCCAGAAGGGTCACTCGCGATATGCGCATGTTTATGGGAACACCAGGTCGAGATTCCGCCAGTCTTTGGTCGCGCTGGCGCACTTAGCGGTCCAGTCGGTCGCGTTGTTCAGGTGATCGGGCACCTGCGCCGGCCAGTAGCAGCTCAGATAGCAATCGTAGATGTCGCGCTCCACGGGTTGGCAAAGGCCAGCGGTGCCGCCGGCCGCATCCACTTCCCAGCCGGGCGTGAACATTAGCGCGCAGCCCATGGGGACGTGCGGGCGCTGCTGTGGTTGCGCGGGCCGGTCCTGCAGGGCGAATACGTCCTCGGTACGCGAGGTGACGTAATCGTCAATGCGGGCGGCCTTCTGATTGAGGGGACGCATGTGTTTCATGATGCTGCTTTCCTTTCCGCAAACTGCCGCAAAAAACCTGGATTGCGGGCGGCCAGGGTACCGTAGATTCCCAGGCACAGATTCGTCCAGTCCCGGATCCAATCGCAATAGTGAAGATTGGGATGGCCGGTGTCGCCGTAACGCACGTAGGCCTCGTGATGGCAGCCGCCCGCGCACAGCGGACGCGCCCAGCACGTGTGGCAATCGTACTTCGAATTGATGTGGCCGCGGGCCAGAAAATCCGTTTGCTTGGCGCGGTCAATGCCGGTGGAGATGTGTCCCAGAGCGTGCGCGTCGGAATCCACGAAGCGGTGGCAAGGGGCGATGTCGCCCGAAGGACCGACGCCGAGCAACCCGAGTCCCGCGCCGCAGGGATGCGATTTGTTCACGCCCTGGCAAAGCTCGGCGAGCGTGTCGCTGACGTTCGAGAACCCGTGATACTCGCCGCGCAGGGCGAATTCGAGATACTCATCCGCCAGCGCGTGAAACTGCTCGAGCACGCCATCCATGCCCGTCCGGCCGATGGCGTAAAGCTGGTTCGGCGACGTCGTGACAGGCGCGAAGCCGACCTCGTGGAATCCCAGGTCGTGCTTCAAATGCCGGAAAATCTTGATGACGTCCGAGACGCCCGCCGTGAGCGTGACGCGCGCCGTGATGGGCCGCGTGCGATGGTTCTGGATCAACGCGCGGACTTTCGGCGCAATCACGTCGTAGCTGCCGCGGCCGTTCGAGAAGACGCGCAGATGATCGTGCATCTCCTTCGGTCCATCCATGCTGACGGTGACGCCGATGTGGTTCTCGGAGAGAAACTCGATGATGGCGGGCGTGAGCAGCGTGGCGTTGGTGGTCAGGCTGAAATCGATGCTGCGGTCCTGCTCGCGCGCGCGTTCGTTGGCGTAGGCCACCACCTGCTCGAGCAGCGGGAAATTCATCAGCGTCTCGCCGCCGAAGAACGTGATGTGGATCGAGCGTCGGCCGGCAGACTGCTCCAACAGAAAATCGACCGAAGCTTTGGCTGTGGCGAGATCCATGAACTTCGGCTTGCCTTCCGGCGTGGCCACTTTATCGGCGCCGAATTCGTAGCAATACTGGCACGAGAGATTGCACTGGTTGGTCAGGTTCATCACCAGTGTCTGAATCGGAAATGTGTCAGGCAGTTGTTGCGGTTCCTCGGGCAGGGAATTATCCGCCAGAATCACGCCCGCGTGGTACATCTCCGCGACCAGTTCTTCGCCCAACTCGGCCGCTAGTTGCTCGTGCGGCAGCGGGCCGTGCGACAGACGGTCGATCAGTGTTCCGGTGGCATCGTCCACGGCAAAGATCGCACCCGCCGGCACCAGGTACAGAAAATGCGCGCCCGCCGCATCAAAGCGATGAAACTCGCCCAGGCGGTAAAGGCGCGTAGCGGCCGCGGTAGCGGTCACTGCCCGACCTCCGGCTGATCCCATTGCATGTAGGCCGGAACCGTCACCACGAGGTACGACTTGCCGATCAGCGGCTTGCCGTCTTTGTCTTTTTCACCCTTCGCGGTGGCCACGATCCACACGTCGCCGTAATTGTTGCGGCTGAATTTGCGCTGCGGATTCGGACCGTCGGAAGACGGCGTGAAGAAACCGGTGGGCCCCAGTGAGCCGACGAATTCCTTGTCGTCATCGCCGTAGACCGAATAGAATTCCTCCACCGACCAGGCCGCATCAATGGGCCCTAGTTCCACATCGTCAGCCGTGTGCGGCTTGCCATCCGCGCCGCACTGGTATGCCACGGCTTCGAACTGCTGATAGCCTTTCGGATGATGCTCGCTGCCAAGCCTCGCCAGCGTGGACTCGGGCAGCACCCTCACATAATCGATGCGATCGTACACCGCGATCGCGCTTTCGAGCACGGAGCGATGGAAAACGATATCGCGCTTGCCGGGCACCGCATCGGCGGCCACATCCACTTCGGCTACGATCTCGGAGGGCGAATGCGAAACAACGCGCTTCACCGTGACGCCCGCTCCGAAATCCAGATCCGCCGGCGTGATCTGTGGGGGCAGATTTTCGCCGATCAGGCGCACGCGCGCCGCCTGCGAACCGGTCTTGAGCGAAGTGAGATCCGCGGTGATTAACGCGGGCTCCGGGGTGGCGCGCTTCATTTTCACGTCGAACCCGAACTCCTGATATTGGCCCCAGAACCAGCGTCCCTCGGCCGTATTCTGATCGGGCGCGACCCACAGCACCTCACGCATTTCGCTCGACAGGTCGTCCGGGCTGGAAGCCGCCGTGGCGCCTTTGGAGCGTCCGCGCCACGCATAGCCAGCGTAAACCAGGCTGTGTCCGGTGCGGGTGATAGTCGAGCCGTCTTTGAGCGAGGTCAGCTTCACGCGTGTAGTGAACTGGTCGTCAGTGCCCGCGACCGGCTGCACATCCATCTCGCCATAGAACCGGCCGTGGCCCAGCATGCGGGCGGTCACGATCCAGCGCCCAGCGAGTTTCGGCGCACGCATGCGGGCGCGCCAGGCGGCCCATTCGGGCGTCTCGAGAGGCGCGGCCTTAGCGAGATAGGCGAGCGCCTCATCCACGGGAAGTGGCGCGCCGGGTTCCCGGTGGTGGCGCGACTCGTCGAAGCCGCCGGCACTCAGGCCCAAGCGGAAGGCGTCATCAGCCTGCGGATACAGCGCCACGTGCAGGTTGGCTAGCAGCTTCCAATCTTCGGCGGAGCGCCGCCAGGAGAGCGGCCGGGCCATGGCATGGCAGTTCGCGCAGGCGCCGCGCACGTCTTCGGTGGGGATGTTGGTTTCGTCCTGAATACGTTTTTCGGCGTAATACATCACGGGCTTGGCTTCTTCGGGCGCGAGTCCGTGGTAAGTGGCGAGGTATTTCAGGATGGCGCGCGCGTCTGTAGGCGTGAGCACCACGCCGCGCAGGCGCACCATGCGCTTGATAGCTTCTTCCCACCCTTCGGGGGTGGCACGTTCCCACGACAGGCGCAGCATGTTGCCGTCTTTGTCCCGGGTGTGACAGCCGCCGCATTTCGCGATCACGAGCGGATCGGTGACCGGGATACCCGGCTCCTGCGGCGCCGTGGCCTCAGGCGTCTGGCCATGCAATAGGAGAGGTAGTACCAGAATGGATGCCAGCAGGACCCTCATAAGCTTATCCGGTTATCATACCCTCGCCGGATCGCTTCTGGATACGGCGCGCCCACAAAAGTTTTTTATGCGGGCTATGCGA
>DATKNQ010000261.1:0-10138 GCA_035541265.1 Bryobacteraceae bacterium | reverse complement strand
GCGCCTAAAACCCAGACAGATCGAGCGTGCTGAAGAAGTACGCGAGTTCTACCTTGGCTGTGTCCGGCCCGTCCGAGCCGTGGATGCAGTTCCGCTCGATGGACTCCGCGAAGCGCTTGCGGATGGTTCCCTCCGCCGCATTCGCGGGATTCGTCGCGCCCATAATTTCCCGCAGTTTGGCGATGGCGTCCTCGCGCTCCAGAGCCATCACGATGATCGGCCCCTCAGTCATGAACTTCACCAGGCTCGAAAAGAACGGCCGCTCGCGATGCACCGCGTAGAAGCCCTCCGCCTGCACCTTGCTGAGGCGCGTCATGCGCAAGGCTACGATTTTGAAGCCTTCCATCTCGAGCGTCGACAGGATCTCACCACTGTGGCCCGACGCCACCGCATCCGGCTTGATGATCGAAAACGTGCGTTCCACACTCATAAGCGGCTCTTTACCTTCTCTCCGATTTCGGCGGGCGACGAACACACCGTGATGCCGGCTTCTTCCATCGCCCGAATCTTGTCCGCGGCTGCACCCGACCCGCCGGAAATAATGGCGCCCGCATGGCCCATTCTGCGTCCCGGAGGCGCGGTCTGCCCGGCGATAAAGCCGACTACCGGCTTGCGCACATGCTCCTTCACATAGCGCGCGGCGGTCTCTTCAGCGTTGCCGCCGATCTCGCCGATCATCACGATGGCGTGCGTGTCCGGGTCCTCGTTGAACATCGTCAGCGCATCCAGGAAGGTCGTGCCGATGATCGGATCGCCGCCGATGCCGATGCACGTCGATTGGCCGATGCCCAAGCCGGTCAGTTGCCCCACCGCCTCGTAGGTCAGCGTGCCCGAGCGCGAGACAACCCCGACGTGCCCCTGCAAATGGATGTGCCCCGGCATGATGCCGATCTTGCATTTGCCCGGAGAGATCACGCCCGGGCAATTTGGCCCGATCAGCCGTGTGCGGCGTCCTTGCAAGAACGACCACACCTTCACCATGTCGAGCGCCGGGATGCCTTCCGTGATGGCCACCACCAGCGGAATACCGGCGTCCACCGCTTCCATGATGGCGTCCGCGGCAAACGGCGGCGGCACGAAGATTACGGACGCATTCGCTTCCGTCGCGCGCACGGCATCCTCCACGGTGTTGAATACCGGCAAGTCGAGATGCTTGGATCCGCCTCTGCCCGGCGTGACTCCGCCCACGACCTCCGTGCCATAGGCGATCGCCTGCTGCGCATGAAATGTGCCTTCCTTTCCCGTGAAGCCCTGCACAACCAGGCGGGTATTCTCATCAACCAATACGCTCATCGTTTCCTCGAGTTGTAACCTCTACTGGGCGGCCAGGCGGACCACTTTTTCGGCGGCGTCGCGCATGCCGTCGGCCACTGTGAAGTTGAAGCCGGAATCGCGCAGAATCTGGCGGCCCAATTCGACGTTGGTACCTTCCATGCGCACCACGATGGGCGCCGTGATGTGCAGATCGCGCGCGGCAGCCACCACGCCGGTGGCCAGCGTGTCGCAGCGCAGGATGCCGCCGAAGATATTGATCAACACGGCCCTCACGTGCGGGTCCGAAAGCAGAATGCGGAAGGCGTTCTTCACCTGCTCGGCGCTGGCGCCGCCCCCGACATCCAGAAAGTTCGCGGGGCTGCCGCCGGCGTACTTAATAATGTCCATGGTGGCCATGGCGAGCCCGGCGCCGTTCACCATGCAACCCACGGTGCCATCGAGCTTGATGTAATTGATGCCGAACCGCGAGGCTTCCACTTCGAGCGGATCTTCTTCGTTCAGGTCGCGCAGATCGGTCAGCTCTTTGTGGCGGTAGATGGCGCTGTCGTCGAAATTGATCTTGGCATCCAGCGCGTAGACCTTGGCGTCCTTCGTCAAGATAAAAGGGTTGATTTCGGCCAGCGAACAGTCTTTCGCGACGTAGGCTTTAGCCAGCGCCATCATCGCCGCCGCAGCCGCGTTCACGCTTGCCGCGGGCACGCCCATCCCGAAGGCCAGTTTGCGCGCCTGATAAGGCTGCAAGCCGGCGCCCGGATCGAACGCCTGCTTGAGGATCAGATCCGGCGTCTTGGCGGCGACTTCCTCAATCTCCATGCCGCCGGCCGCCGACGCCATGAACACCGGCTTGCCCTGCGCGCGATCGAGTACGATGCCCAGATACAACTCGCGCTCGATGGGCAGCGTCTCTTCGATCAACAGGCGCTGCACGACACGCCCTTCGGGGCCAGTCTGGTGGGTCACCAGTTTCATGCCCAGCATGCGACGCGCGATCTCGCCGGCTTCGGCGGCATTCGCCGCGATCTTCACGCCGCCGCCCTTGCCGCGGCCGCCCGCGTGAATCTGCGCCTTTACCACCACGCTGCCGCCGATATTCTTGGCGGCTGCCTCGGCTTCATCGGCGGTGAACGCCACTTCGCCGCGCGGCACAGGGACGTTGTATTGGCCTAGGATGCCCTTGGCCTGATACTCGTGAATTTTCATGGAAACCTTGTGATAACGTGGACTTGGAAACTCTCAATATAGCATGCCGCTTTTGCCCCACCTGCATCGCGTGATGGAGCGCCAAAGCCTGTCGCCCGCCGACGCGCGAGACGCTATGCTCAGCATTCTGAACGGCGAAGCCAGCGCCGCTCAAATCGCCGGTTTCCTGGTGGCTTTACGCATGAAGGGCGAGACCGTCGATGAACTGGTCGGGTTCGCGCGTGCGATGCGGGAGAAGGCCGAGCCGATCGATGCCGGTCTGAATGGCGAGCCGCTGCTCGACACCTGCGGCACGGGTGGCGACGGCCTGTTCACGTTCAACATCTCGACGGTGGTGGCCTTCGTGGTGGCAGGCGCGGGCGTGCGAGTCGCCAAGCATGGGAACCGCTCGATTTCGAGCAAATGCGGCAGTGCCGATCTCTTGGAAGCCATGGGCATTCCGGTGGCGATGTCGCCGGCGCAGTGCGGCCGCGCGATTCGCGAGGCGGGTATCGGTTTTCTGTTCGCGCCCGCCATTCACACTGCCACGCGGCACGCGCATCCCGTGCGCGTGGATTTGAAAACGCGCACCGTATTCAACCTGCTGGGTCCATTGACCAATCCCGCGGGAGCGAGCGCACAACTGGCGGGCGCGCCCAGCCCGCATTCCGCGGAGTTGATCGCCGGGGCATTGGCGGCGCTGGGACTCAAGCGCGGATTTGTGGTGCACGGCTCCGACGGCTTGGATGAAATCACCACCACCGGTGAAACGCTGGCCTACGAGATCGCGGACGGCATGGTGACGCGGCGCACGCTGGCGCCGGACGACTTTGGCGTCCAGGTCTCGCGGTTGGAAGAGCTCACCGGCGGCGATCCGGCGCGCAATTGCGCCATCGCCCAAGCGGTGCTGGCGGGTGAGCGCGGCCCGCAGCGCGACATCGTGCTGGTGAATGCTGCGGCCGCCCTGGTGGCCGCGGGCCGGGCGCGAGATTTCCTGGAGGGGATGCGGCTTTCAGCCGAGGCCATCGATTCCGGCGCGGCGCGGGAAAGGGTGGAATCCCTGCGGCGCAGCATCCAACAAATCACTGCTTAGAAGAAGGCCGGTGCGGCTTGCAATTATCCGCGCGCCGTGGTACTGCTTTCTCGGAGGCATATCCATGACCGATCGGGCGAACCGGAAGGTGGCCGTCCTGGCCCTCCTTTCAGCTAACCTCATCCTGTTCTCTTGTTCCGGCAGCAACGCGCCGCAGCCAGGCACGCCGGCGTTCTACTGGGGCGCCGCTCAACAAACCTACGCGGCGGGCGATTATCAGAAGACGATCGAGAATTTGGGCAACATTCTGTCCAGCCAGAATGAATACGTGGCGCGCGCCCAGCCCTGGATGCTGATCCTGACTTCCGGCATGGCGCACGGCTATATGGACTTGGCCGATGCATACGACGCGGGTTCGCATGCCAACCGCGGGCAGACTACGAATTTCCACCGCCAGGTGAGCACGTACCGCGACAATGCCAATACGCTGGCGCTACAGTTCGCAGAGACCTTCGCCAAGTTCGACAACAAAGACGAGTACGTGACCATGGCGTTCAAGTATCCGGCGACCGGAAGCCCGACGGAAGTCCTGTTATTGGATAAAGTCTCCAAAGGCACCTGGCTGCCGGAAGCCGATCTCGACGCGGCTCAGAAACGCACCATCGAGCGCGCCGTTTTGCTGGATACCTGCCGGGCAGTGGGGGCCACCGACGATCCGGGCAAGGCCCAGGATCTGCTCAAGACAGGAGATGCCAAAGTCCCGCGCGCGACGTTCATCCAGGCGATGGCGACGGCGCTCTACGAGGAATCGCAAGTCTACACACGCAACAAGCGCGACGAGCCGGAGAAGCTGAAGATCTTTTGCACACGCGCGCAGGAAGCTCTGAAGTTGGTGCCCGCCTCCAAAGACAGCGAACAGCTCGACAAGAAAATTCAGGCGGCCCTCAAGAAGGCCAAGGCCTGAACCGCGGTTAATCCGGACCGGCGGAACCATTCAGCGCGGCGTGATAAAAGTCCGGCAGCCGCCAGCCGCGGTAAGCGTGCGAAGGACCTACGCTCTGGAACCGGTAGTTCATCACGCCGGCTCCATCGAACTCTGAGCTCTGAACTTCGATGCTGCTGCCGTCCTGGATGTTACCCGCCATGAACATGTAATCGCCATTTAGCAGCACCTGTGCGCTGCCCAGGGACGGCGAGTAGGCTCCCAGGTCGACATTCAGGTCGAGCGTCGCGATCATGTTCGTCTGGTCGATGGTCCAAACCTGGCCGCGGCTGTCTCCGCCGTAGGTCGCGTGGCGATTCGTGCCGTTGTCGAAGACTGCCAGCGTGGTTTCGCCATCATCGACAAAGCCGGGATTGTGCTGGCCTGAGAACCACGGATACGGCTCCCCGACGTTGTTGCCCAGAGCGAAGTCTCCATCGATACCCAGGCGCCATATGATGCCGTTCGTTCCCGTGCCGTTCGAATAGTCGATCTTCACAATCCAGTTCTGGTTGCGCAGCGAGAGCAGCCAATCGCCTTCGGCAGTCAGGTATTGGAGGCTGTTGGCATGCAGCCAGTCATTGGCGGGGGAGGATAGCAGCACGGGCGGGCAGCCTCCTGTATTCGTTCCCGCTCCGCATTGTGTGTCACCGGCGCGGTTGATGTTCAAGCACGCGCTCGACGCGCAGTCATGATCAAAAGAGCTCCAGTAACTCACGACCTGAAAGTTTTCATCCAAGACGATAATTAGCGCACCAATGATATCAATGGGGGCGGTGGAACCCTGGGTTCCCGCGGGGAAGATCTGCTGCTCGTCGCCGAGCACTACAGTCTGGCCGTTCGCCAGGCGGATGGCGTCGTGATTGAAGCGGCCGAGCGGCGCGGTCAGGCCCATCGCCTCGAGTTGCTCGTAGACGCGGTCGCAATTCGTTTCGCGAATGGTGTTGCCGGCCAGATCGAATTCCCGGAGTAGCTGCTGCTGCGTCACGTTGGGTCCCCACACGCCTGTGCCGGTACCCTTTCCGTTGGGGATCGAGAGAAAGGTTCCGCCGGGCACGGGCCGCGTCATCTGGACCGTGGTGCCGTAATACCAGACGATGTCGCCCTTCAGATCGGTCGCGGTGGGAAAGTCCGGACTGGTGGCATAACCGGTGAGCACGATGTCGCTGGCCGCATCCGTTTCGGAATCAGGCTGCATCGGCACACTTCGGGTGGCGAAGGCAAGATTGGTGGGAATTGTTCCGCTGGTGAAAGAAACCGATGGACCGTTGACGATGGTTCCCCCCGTGTCGACTTGGGCATACATGGTGTACGTCTGTTTGGAAAGCATGTTGCCGATGTAGAAGTTTTGGGTTCCGGCGTGGCAGGGGCGCGCATCCGTCGTGCTCTGCGTCGCCGAACCTTGCTGCTGGAAGACGACGGCCATCGTGCTGCCGATGGGGCAGGTGGGCGAACTGAATAATGCAACCAACGGATTGGCGGTGGCCACCACTACCGGCTGGTTACCCGTGACCAGGGGGCTCACCGTGTACTTGAGCACTTTCTGCGCGCTGGTGCCGGCCAAATAGTCCCGCGCGGTAAGGCGAAGCTGATAGGCGCCTTCGACATAGTTAGGGACCCACGTAAATGTGTTGTTCACATCGAAGTCACGCATCACACTGAAAGCGGTCGAGCCAGGTTGTTCGACCTCCCACTTATAAGTGAGCGGCCCAGGGTCAGTATCCGTGGCGGATGCGGTCAAGTTAATGGTGGCGCCGAGTAGTTGCGGCGGGGCGACTGAAGGGCGGAGTCCCACGTTGGTTATGGTGGCGCTTGCGGGCTGCGCGCAGATACAGGTCCCCAGGCAGACAGCCAAAACATAACTCGCCGCAGCACCCATCATACCGCGACGCATCTTTAGGTGGACTGGATTCGACATACCGTGTTCGCAGAGTATATCACGCGCTTTGGGACTTGCCGGAAAAAGATTTTAGAGCTGGTACTAGCGATCTTCGATTGTCAAATCTTTGTAAACGTCTCAGATTGGGGTTGGCACAAGGACCTGGGGAAGTAGTTATAGTACTTACGACGCACTATCTAGCGCTGGGTCCTGGCGCCGTTTAACTGGAAACAGACGAGGTGGCCGCTTTCGGCCAGCACTTTGTTATCAAATCGGGGCGCCACATACTCCTGGTAACTCTTTGTGTCCATGATGAAAACACGCGCGCGCCCATTCTGCAACGCCTCCAACAGCGCGTCGCGTTTGAACAGCCGGACCAGGAACCGGTCGCCGTACCATTGCAATTGGTTGTCTTCGTCGAATCGCGGCTGGCCGTCATCGTAAAACGCGACGCGCTCGCCGGCGGCCGTAGCCTCGGTGGCGGCACTGGCGATGGGCCGGATCTCGGCGGCTTCCAGGTGGGTGTGCGGGAACATCGCAATCGCGGCCACAACCACCGCCAGCAACGGCACAGCGGCGCGCAGCCCGATACGCAGATAACGCTCCGTAACAAAGTGTCTGATTCCGATGGCGGCAAGTATGGCGAATGCCGGATATGCCGGCAACATGTAGCGCAACACCCGGCTGCGCGCCACGGCGCACAGAGCGAAAACCACGCCTACCCAGGCGATGAGTAGCCATAACCTGCGATCTCTCCCGCGGATTACCAGCCAGGCGCCGGCCAGCATGGCAGGCAGCCAAGGCCAATACGATTTGGCCAGCATCCAGGGGTACTCAAGCGCGCCTGTGTAGCGCCGCCATGCGGGAGTGAGCGATCCGTAAACTTCGTTACGAAGCCAGGTAGAGTGCACCTGCACGAACCAGGCGCCGAACAAATGGATCAAATATACATACCAGGAGACCAACGGCAGGTAGGCGAGGATCAAGCCTGGGATAGCCCAGCGCCATACGGGACGGCGGCGGCTGACGAGCAGGTGCAGGACAAAAACCGCCGGCAGAGCCATCCCCATCATGCTGCGTGTCATTTGGGCCAGTGCCGTCGCGAAGCCCGCGGCCAGATACCAGCGGGGATCGTCCTCCGTACACGACCAGGCCGCCACTGCGCATAACACAAAAAACGTGAAGGGCACGTCGGTCATGCCGCGGGCGGCGTACTTGAGGAAGTACAGCGTGGTGACCATGACGAACATGGCGAGCAGGGCGGCGAGTGCATCGCCGGTAAGCTCCCGCGCCAGCCAGTAGACCAGCAGAATAGTTCCCAGACCGCAGAGTGCGGAAGGCAGCCTGGCGAGCGTGTCGGAGAATCCAAAGGCCGCGAAGAGAGAGGCTTCCATCCATTCGAGTAACGGCGGATTCTCCAGCGCGGGCTCGCCGTTACTATGCAGCACGAGCCAGTCTCCTGAGCGGAGGATGTCTTTGGCCATGTGCGCGTATTGCGCGTCGTCATAGCCGGTCAGGTCTCCCGTACGAAGAGGGGAGAGCATCAGAATCGCAGCTAACAGGGCCAGGATCGGGAAGTACCAGCGGACGTCCAACAATACAGTATTATCGCGCGCGCGAGGCCGCGCAGGCACGCTTAACCCATTGCACACTAGGGTTTTTCGAACTTGATCACCGACTCGGCGCCGAAGCGTTTGTACTGGCTGTAGCGGATCGTCAGGCGGACGCGCTGCAAGCCGTTGCGGAAGGGCAAGGTGTCGTCGGCGTAGGTATAAGTCGGAAATCGATGTTGGCCGTCAATGATTTCGCGCACGGTCGTGAAGCGGGGAAACAGGTTTTCCGCCTTGCCGCCGAAGATCTGCGGCACGGCCTGTCCTTCGACGCGCACGATCGAGTAGTCCTTCTTGCCGGCCCAGATCATGCCGTCGAAGAGGCGCTGCCCGTCGAGAATCTGGCGTGGACGGACCCGCAGCACCCAGCAATCCACGCCATCGATATTCTCGTCGCCGCGGAAAACGGTTTCGTAGTTCCAGAGCTGGTCTTCGGTCATCACGAAGGGCTGAATGCCGCGTATATCCTGGAAATCCTCATCCGTCATTTTCAGGCGCTTCAAAGTCTCGAGCGGCGTGCCGATCAATTGCTCGGTGCGTTGATGATCCGGCGAGAGGATCACGTCGCGCACCTCGCGATACTGGCCGGTGGCGGCGCCGTGCGAGTCCAGTTCGGAGAATTCGACGGTTTGCCGGTAGTCGTACTGGTCGCGCGCGGCCTCGGTGGCGCTCTCCTGGTGAGCGATGCGGCGGGCCAGATCCGGGGGCGGCTCTTGCGCGCGGATGGGGGGAGCCAGGCACCCCAATGTTAGAATGAACGCGATGAAGAACTCGCTCGGCGGCTTCCGGGCGGCTCTCCTGGCCGGATGCATCGCGCTGAGCGCCGCGGGTTTGCTGTATGCTCGTTCGAAAGGCATTCCTGCGTGGGCGGCTCTTCCTATTCTGGCCGCCTTCCTCGTCGAATATTCATTCTATCTGGCGGCCGGCTTCGAGGAAATGCGCAACCTTGCGGCGCGGCGACTGAGGTGGTTCCTGGCGGTGTCGTTTGTGGCGCCCTATGTCATCTATGCGTCGAGCACCGGCCAGTTCCGCTGGTGGGCGCTGGTGCAATTGGCCGCGCTAGCGCTGGCGCTGAGTCTTTGGTATCAGATCCTGCCGGCGGCGGCGTTCAGCGATCTTGCGTTTCTGGTTCTGGTGGCGGCTGTCGTACTGCGCGGATATTTCGATCCCATTTACACCTCGCCGGTGCCCGGACTGCATCTCGAGATTCTGGGGCATCTGGCGTTGACGCGCCTTTGCGCGATGGTCATGCTCGTTGAGCGGCGCGTCCCCGGCACAGGCTTCGGATTTGTGCCGAGCGCGGCGGAATGGAAGATCGGGCTGAGCTATTTCGGCTACTTCCTGATTGCCGGGATTCCATTGGCTTGGGTCACGCACCTCGTGCGCCAGGGGCCGGGCATGCCTGTTTGGAAGATCGGCGCGACCTTCTTCGGCATGCTGTGGGTGGTGGCGCTGTCGGAAGAATTCTTTTTTCGCGGCTTGCTGCAGCAGTGGATGATGCAATGGACCGGCAGTTCCGCGGCTGGTTTGGCCGTCGCCTCGATCTTATTCGGCGCAGTGCATCTGGGTTTTCGCGGATTTCCCAACTGGCGATTCGCGCTGGCCGCGGCAGTGGCCGGATGGTTCTACGGCCGGGCTTACCAGCAGGCGCACAGCATCCGCGCGAGCATGGTCACACACGCGTTGGTGGTTACGCTGTGGCGCGCGTGGTTTGTGTAGACTGCTTAAACGCCCCAGAGATCGCCGTCACTGACACCGGTCAGAACCGGCTCTGGCTCGGCGCTTGGCGCGGACGCTGCCTCGTAGGCGGGCAGCAGCCAGTGGCGATAGTCCGGCTTGTGACCGCGGGTCGCTTCCGTGTATAAATAGCGGAGCTCGGCGGCTACCGGCCCGATGGCGCCGCTGCCTACCGGGCGATGATCGACGCGAGAAACCGGCCCAATCTCTACAGCGGTGCCGGTGAAGAAAATCTCGTCGGCCAGATATAACTCGCTGCGATCCACGGGCCGCTCGACCACATCGAGATGCAGTTCGTTGCGGGCCAGCTCCATGACGCAATTTCGCGTGATGCCTTCCAGGATGTTTTCCGTGCCGGGAGGGGTGACGAGCTTGCCGCCGCGCACCAGAAAGATATTGCAGGTCGCGCCCTCGGCCACGTGACCCTCTTCGGTCAGGAAGAT
>DATKNQ010000260.1:0-4650 GCA_035541265.1 Bryobacteraceae bacterium | reverse complement strand
GCCTTTGTAGGCGCTATCGAAATTGCAAGGATGGACGCGATTGGGATCGTCCAGCCAATCGGCCATTTCCTGAATGTAGGGCGGCATGTCGAGGTCGTAATCCATGGAGCCGCCGCCGGAACTGGCGCCGTCCTTGGTGACTGCGCGCCAACCGCCGCCGGTCATCACTTCGGCAAAGCCGTCGGTTCCCTGCGCGCCGATGCGGCACTTGCGCCACCAGTAATCGACTTCGGGAACGTCGGGGGCGCCGGCGCCGCACTCGATCACGCCATGCACGCCGTTCGCGAAATGCACGAAGCCCGCGATGTAATCGGGCGACGGATGCATGTCGGTAAGCTTGCTGCGGCCGGCGGCCTGCGCCATGACCCACTCGGCTTCGGCGCCTTCGTTATACCAGCGGAGGTACTCGATCAGGTGCGAGAGCATGTGCATCATCCAGCCGGTGGCGGTAGCATAGACCGTATGCACGCGGCCGAGGGCGCCGCTCGCGACGATCTCCTTCACCTTCCGATAGTGCACGCCGTAGCGGTGCTGGTGGCTGACGACGGCCTTCACGCCGCTCGAATCGAGCAGGCGGCGGATCTGGAAACCTTCGGCGCTGGTCAAGGCCACGGGCTTTTCCATGGCGATCAGGCGCGCGCCGCTATCGATGCCGGCCTGGATCATGGGCGTGCGGAGGTTGGGCAATGTGCAGAAACAGAAGACATCGGGACGCGCGGCCTTGGAGACCGCGCGCACATCGCCGCCCTTGATGGAGACGCCTAGCTTGGCGGCGGCCGCATCCAGGCGCGCCGCATCGATATCGCAAATGCCGGTGACTTGGAAGCGCGGATTCTTCTGAAAGGCGAGGGCATGGTGCATGCCGCGCTTGCCCATGCCCGCCACTACCACGCGATACTTAGCGCTCATACGGTGCGATCCCACTCCAGGGTTTTTTCGATGACGTAGTCCACTTGCTCGGCGGTCAGCTCGGGGAACATGGGCAGAGAGACGCAGCAGGCGGCGTTGCGCTCAGCGTTCGGAATCGGGCCGGCGATGCGCGCCTGCTTGCCCCACGGATAGCCTTCCTGCTGGTGAATGGCGATGGGGTAGTGGCACTTGGCGTCAATGCCGTTTTTGTTCAGGAAATCGAGCAGCGGATCGCGATGCGCGGCCTGACGGGTTTCGATCACATAAAGATGGAAGACGTGGCGATAGCCGGGCGTTTCGTAAGGCAGCGTGAAGTTGCGGGCGTCCTTCAGGCAGGCGGAATAGCGCGCGGACCACTTGCGGCGCAGATCGTTCCAGCCGTCGATGGCCTTCAGCTTCGCGCTGAGCACGCCGGCATGCAGATCGTCGAGGCGGCTGTTGAAGCCCATGCTGTGGCAGGAGCGTTTGTCCGATCCGTGATTGCGCAGCTTGCGGACCTTCTGATCCACGTCGGCGCGATTGGTGACCACCGCGCCGCCATCGCCGAAGGTGCCCAGGTTTTTCTGGATGATGAAGCTGGTGCAGACCGCGTCCGACAGTTCGCCGATGCGGAAGCCATCGCCGGCCGCGCCGATGCCTTGGGCGTTATCTTCGATGACCAGCAGCTTGTGCTTCTCGGCGATCTGGCGGATGGCCCTCATATCGGCGCACTGGCCGTAGAGATGCACGGGCACGATGGCTTTCGTGCGCGGCGTGATGGCGGCTTCAATTTTGGATGGATCGATGCAGTTGGTGCGCGGATCGGAATCGACGAACACGGCCGTGGCGCCGGCCACCCAGATGGCCTCGGCGGTGGCGAAGAACGTGTTCGGCGTAGTGATGCATTCATCGCCCGGGCCGATGCCCAACGCCATGAACGAAAGCCACAGCGCGTCGGTGCCGTTGCCCACACCGACGGCATATTTCATGCCGTGATAAGCGGCGAACTCCTGTTCGAACCGCTTGAGCATTGGCCCCATCACGTAGTTGCCGCTTTCGAGCACCTGCCGGATGTTGGCGTCAATCTCTGCCTTCAGATTGTGATATTGCTTTACATGGCCGTAGAACGGAACCTGCATATCTGAATCTCTCCTTTTGGTATGTGAATCCGTATGGTAACGTAAGGCGCGTCGCGGGTGCTGAACGGCCGGGCCATCAATTTTCTGGACAACTGCTGGGACTATCACAACGGCAAGAGCGAAGTGTGGATGGGCAAGGCGCTGCGCAACGGCTACCGGCGCAAAATTCTTCTGATGACCAAGTTTGACGGGCGCACGAAGCAATCGGCCGACAAGCAGGTCGATGGATCATTGGCGCGGCTCCAGACGGGTATATGGGCCTGGTGCAATACCTGCGAGAACGCTCGCAATTGCCGGTTGCGTCGCAAACGACCGCGGGAAGAGGATCAAAATCAGCCCTGTTGGATTATGCAGCAGGCCGGTCTGAATTGAACGGGGCACCCGCGTCCTCGCGGCCGCCTGCGAAGTAAATTGGATGACCAATAACAGCAGGCCTCTTATAGGCAACTAATTGGCAATCCCAACGACTAATTAGTTGTAAAATTCTGCGGTACTAAGTTCGCCAATTCTTACGGTGGATACTGCCAGCCAGCTATGGTACAATCAAGCCGGATCAAAACCATGAAGTGTGAAAAGGAACGCTATGAACGAACGCAGGAATATCGGCATACGCATAAACGCTTCGGCTTGCGCGACCGTCTTAATTGGTATGTCAGCGGGCAGCGTTCTGATGTGGGCTGGCTTCGGCCAAAGCATGGTTAGGAGTCGGATAGCTCTGTCCTCGCCGAAGACCACGGCTGCGATAACGGCAAATGGCGCCCGGGTCGCGGGCTTCTTTGACGGCGTGAAGCCCGATCCCAGGTTCACGGTCCGCAGCCTGGAGGCGCATCAGCATCCGCCGTCCGCATGTCAGCAACGGACGCGTCGCCTTAGTTGGATCGACCGTCTGATGGGAGTGAGGGTAGTTTACGCCCAGTGTATGGGCGGCGGCTCGTGCACTGGGAATTATTGGTATTCCGCCCAATACACATGCCAACGAAACCTGCCGGCCGGCTGCACGGGCGCCACGCTATATACTAGCGAGTATGGCGGCGGCAGCTATTATAACGGCTTTTGTAGTTGCTGCATGTACTGCCCAAAACCCACTAACTGCGGCACAATCTACCCGATCTGCAACAATGGAGCAACCTAGGCCGGCGCGGAGTGGGGCGTTGACTTTTGGAGGATGACGAAAATGCGAGCACGACACGGTGCGTTTGCTGGGGCGAGCGGGCCTTGGATGGCCGCGTTGCTCTTGGTAGCTGCACAGACGATCGCGGTAGGTGCGCAGGCCGCGTGGGAGCGGGTTCCGCTCTCCCCTCCGCCTAACGGCGGCGAGCCCATAGGCCGTTGGAGCGGCGGGGCTTATCTGGCGATTGAGGAACATTCCTCGGCCGCGCCAATGCTACTGGTCTACAACCAGTCCGGAGAACTGTTCCAGCGTGTAACCGTAGAGATACCGGGTGCGGGGCAAATCCTGATCCTTAACGACTGGTTCGCGCGCCGCGCCGACGGCTACCTCGCCGTGGTGGGTGCAGCCTCCGGCGTCGGCTTTTTAGACATTATCTCGCCGAGTGCAAAGAGCCAGACCGTAGTGCGCTTGTTCCCCTACGGGGCGGAGGCCGTGACATTCGGTCCAGACGGGACCATCTGGACCGCCGGAATTGAAAACCACGACGATCCTGGGACTAGACAGGATTACCTCATTCTTCGGCGCTTCGACATAACCGGCAAGCAGGTTGGAGGGGCTGTGCCGCGTTCGGAATTCCCTGTGAGGTCGGCGCCGACAGCCGCTTCGGTCCTGGTATCCTCCAAAGACCGCGTGGGTTGGTTCTCACCTTTCGGCCAACGCTATATGGAGTTCACGGCGGGCGGAAAGGAGTTGGCCGCCTACGCACTCTCGGTGCCCCTCGTGGACATTCGCGGCTTCGCCTTGTGCGACGACAACCGCGCGTGGTTGGGGATCTCTGGCTCGGCTGAAGAGAGCCAGGGTCTGAAGGAGCCACACACCGTCTTAGCATCCCTGGATCGTGCTCAGGGAACGTGGACGAAGGGCGAACCGCAGGCATACGTTCATATTCACGGCTGCAGCGGAACTACTCTGATCGGCGGTAGCTATTTAGATGAATTGAAGCTGCTGGCCACGCGCTGAACCGCTGGCCGCGGGCCCGCCACTTGAGGGCCGCTGCGACATTGAATTGATCCGCCAAAGACTCGCTGACGGTTCGCGCTCAGGTCAGGGTAGCCGACGGACCGAGCGCTCGCGTCACGCCCCCTATTTGCAGACGTCGGTCGTGATCACCGGCTGCGACAGCATGGCGCGTTTGGAGCAGGCGCTCGCCGCGGCGCGCACGTTCAAGCCGCTGAGCGAGGCTCAATTGTCCGCTCTGCTGACGAAGACGCGCAGCGCGGCACTTTCGGGAAAACTGGAGCCTTTCAAGACCACATCGCAATTCGACGGCACCGCGCAGAACGTAAGTTGGATGGGCTGAGCTACGGGCTGTTTTTTGGCGCTGTAGCCTGCTACATTACGGGCCAGAGGTTACGTAATGAAGCTGTTCACATCCGCGTTATGTGTGTGCGCGATCGGGCTGCTGACGTCTCGAACCGGCACGGCGCAGTCGAGCACTGTTAATGTGCAGGT
>DATKNQ010000259.1:0-33528 GCA_035541265.1 Bryobacteraceae bacterium | reverse complement strand
TGACGCAGCGCGAATCCAGATCGTGCAAATCGTGCCAGACTGGATTCTTGCCGGACAATCACGCACAAGTCGCCCTAGTGCAGGCTGGATCGATCCTGTTCGATCGCGACCGCACGCTCCAGAAAGCGGCCGACCTGACCGCCGATGCCGCAAGCCGCGGCGCCCGCCTAGTCGTGTTTCCAGAGGCCTTCATCGGCGGCTATCCCAAAGGCCACGATTTCGGAGCGCGCGTCGGCACCCGCACCCCGGAAGGTCGCGAACAGTTCCGCATCTACTACGAAAGCTCGATCACCGTCCCCGGTCCGCACTGCGATCAACTGGCCGCCATCGCCCGCGACCACGCCATCTACTTAGTCATCGGAACCATCGAGCGCGACAGCGGCACGCTCTACTGCACCGTCCTGTTCTTCGCGCCCAACGGCGCCCTGCTCGGCAAACATCGCAAAGTCATGCCCACCGCCGCCGAGCGCCTCATCTGGGGCTTCGGCGATGGCTCTACTCTCCCCGTATTTGAAACGCCGTTCGGCCGCCTGGGCGCGGTCATCTGCTGGGAAAACTACATGCCCTTGCTCCGCATGGCGATGTACGGCAAAGGCATCCAGCTCTACTGCGCCCCCACGGTCGACGACCGCGAAACCTGGCTGCCCAGCATGCGCCACATCGCGCTCGAAGGCCGCTGCTTCGTGCTCTCCGCCTGCCAGTATCAGTCCCAACCGGCTCCGATCAACGGCGGCAGCGTGATCGTCAATCCGCTCGGCCAAGTCCTCGCCGGACCGCATCGCGATGGCGAAACCATCCTTACCGCCGAACTGGATCTTGCCGATCTGGCGCGCGGCAAGTACGACCTCGACGTCACCGGCCATTATGCCCGCCCCGACATCTTCCGCCTCATAGTCGACGAAACCCGGAAGGCGCCGGTCGATCTGATATCGTGAAGGCAGAACTCATGTGCCGGAACATCAGGCCGCTTTTCAATTTCGATCCGCCCGCCACCAACGACGAAACCCGCGCGGCCGCGCTGCAATTCGTGCGCAAGATCAGCGGCTTCACCAAACCCTCGAAGGCCAACGAAGAAGCCTTCCAGACCGCGGTCGATGAAATCGCCGGCATCTCTGCGCGCCTGCTTCACGCGCTCGAAACCAGCGCACCGCCGAAGAACCGTGAAGAAGAAGCCGCCAAGGCCAAAGCCCGCGCCGCCGAACGATACGGGTCGAAAGCCTGAGACCTACGGCTTTTGCCGTATCAAGTGGACTTTCCCGTTCAAGTCGGCGCCGTCCATCGTGCCGCTCATCTGCCCGTCCAGCTTGTCACCGTCCAGTGTCAGGACAAACTTGATGAGTCCGTTCGTCTCCGCCGACGACACCTCGAAAGTCAGCCGCGAGCCATCCAGCTTCGCATTCTGAATCGACTCCGCCTCCTGGTCCTCTTGCCGTCCGATCGTGCCGGAAACGGCATCGCCCTGCTGCCGCAGCTCCGCGCGCACCGCGGCGTTGATCGTGGACCCGCCCGAAGGATCCGCCACCTCCACGTTGCCCGTCCACTTGCCGGACACATCGGCGGCCATCAGCGACGCCGCCAGGATTAGCAATAGCCAGAGTCGTCTCATCCTAGCCTCCGGTTCAATTTCGAAAGCCAGCTTATCATGTCCGAAATCAGGATAGAATAAGGGGCTATTGTCCAGTGAAAGGTAGCATGCTGATGAAGACAACGATCGGTCTCCTTGTTCTGTTAACCGGGGCTCTCGCCCAGACCCCTCCGGCGGCCCCGCCTGCAGCCGCGCCAGAACCCGGCCTTTACGCCACTTTCAATACTTCGATGGGCGTAATCAAAGTAAAGCTCTTCGAGAAGGAAGCCCCCATCACGGTACGAAATTTTGTGGCGCTCGCACGCGGCTACAAAGCCTGGAAAGATCCCAAGACCGGCCAGATGGTCAAGCGCCCGCTCTACAACAACACCATCTTTCACCGCGTCATCCCGCAATTCATGATCCAGGGCGGCGATCCGGCGGGCAGCGGAATGGGTGACGTTGGCTTTACCATTCCCGATGAATTTGTGCCGGCCCTGAAGTTCGATGTCCCCGGGCGCCTGGCGATGGCTAACACCGGCGAGCCGCACACCGGTGCTAGCCAGTTCTTTATCACCGAAGTCCCCACTCCGTGGCTCAATGGCAAGCACACCATTTTCGGCCAGGTGATTGAAGGCCAGGATCTGGTGCCCAAGATTACGCACGTTCCCGCGAACCGCGAGAACAAGCCGCTCACGCCCGTGAAACTGATCAGCGTCGTCATCAGGCGCGTCGGACCGCCGCCCGCACGGCCGGCCACGAAGAAAGCCGCCGCTAAGAAGTAGCTCTTACGCGCGCGCTGCCTTGGCTTGCGGCGTCTCTTCCGCGGCCAGCCACGGATACGCCAGGCCGGCCAAGGCTCCGCCCACGATAGGCACCACCCAGAACAGCCAAAGCTGCTGCAGGGCCCATCCACCAACCACCACCGCCGGCCCAGTGCTGCGCGCTGGGTTCACCGACAGGTTCGTCACCGGAATACCGATGAGGTGGACCAGCGTCAGCCCCAGGCCGATCGCGATGGGCGCGAACCCAGCCGGAACGCGCTTGTCCGTCGCTCCCAGAATGATCATCAGAAACATGAACGTCAGCACGCCTTCCAACAAGATGGCCGATTCCATCGAATAACCGCCCGGAGAATGCGCGCCGAATCCGTTGGCGGCAAACCCTCCCGGATCGAATCCCGGCTTGCCGCTGGCGATCGCGTACAGCACGCCGCCGGCGACAATCGCCCCCACCACCTGCACCGCGATGTAGGCCAGCACCTCGCTCCAGGGAAATCGCTTACCCACTGCCAGCCCCACCGTCACTGCCGGATTCAAATGACATCCGGAAATGTGGCCGATCGCATAACACATCGTCAGCAGCGTGAGGCCGAATGCCAGCGCCACTCCCACGAAACCAATCCCCAGTTGCGGAAACGCCGCATCCAGCACCGCGGCCCCGCAACCGCCGAAAACCAGCCAGAACGTGCCGAGAAACTCGGCACTCAAACGTTTCATGATCGACATATCTTCCTCCGAAAAGTATCTATCCTTGCACATGATATTCCATCTATTTCAATGTGTCCCTGCCTTACTGCGGCGTCAGGCGGGGGAATTCGTTGACATACAATCTCAAGGATGAGAAACGCCGCCGCGGGTGTACTATAGGAAATCAACGACAGTTTCGGCCGCGTCCCGGCCAAGAAGGAGGAGCGTATGAGTCCTGTGGAAACATTCGAGAACAACGGGAACGCAGTGGAGCCGGTTCAGGCAGCAGAAGAGGCGAAACCGCGGGTCAGCGCCGAACCGCAAGGCGCGGGAAACGTGGAGAAGATTCGCGATATCCTCTTCGGTCCGCAAATGCGCGGTTACGAGCAGCGCTTCGCCCGCCTGGAAGAGACTCTCATGAAGGAGTCTGCCGACTTGCGGGAGAGCACCCGCAAGCGTTTCGAGGCTCTCGAAGCTTACTTGCGCAAGGAATTCGAAGCGCTGGAGAACCGCCTGCGCGCCGAACGCGACGAGCGCAACCACGCCGGCGACAACCTGGCCAAACGGATTGGCGAGCTCGACGACCAGACGGCCACGGCGCACCGCGAACTGCGCGCCGCGCTTCTCGATCAATCCAAGAACCTCGGCGACGAGATCGAGCGCCGGCACCAGGAAATGGCTGCCTTGCTCGAGCGGCGCTTCCAGGAACTGCGTAAAGATAAGACGGATCGCGCCGCGCTGGCCGCGCTGTTCACCGAAGTCGCCATGCGGTTGAACGACGAGTTCCAGGTTCCGGGCGTGGACGCATGAGCCGCGCGCGGGGGCCCGCGATCGCATGGCAGACGAAATCCAAGGCAACGGCCACGCTTCCGGGAACGCATTCGCCGAACTGAGAACCCTGCTGGTCGGGCCGGAGCGCGAGCAGCTCGCTGACATCCGGCGGCGTCTCGACGACCCGGCGCGTTGGCTGCAGGATCTCAGCCGGGTGCTCCCGGAAGCCATCCGTCTGCGCCGCGACGACCGCAAGCTGCGCCTGGCCCTACACCCCATCATTGAAGAAAGCATCCGCGTCTCCGTCCAGCGCGATCCCCGCATGCTGGCCGACGCGCTGCATCCGGTCATCGGCGCTGCCGTACGCAAAGCCGTCGCGTCCGCCTTGCAGAGCATGCTGCTCTCGCTCAATCAGGTCATGGAACAGAGCGTCTCGCTGCGCAGCATCCGCTGGCGGTTCGAAGCCTGGCGCACGGGAAAATCCTTTGGCGAAATCCTGCTCCTGCGTAGCCTCCTCTACCGTGTCGAGCAGGTCTTTCTGATCCATCGCAAGACCGGATTGCTGCTGTTGCATCGGGAGGCCTCGGCCGCGGTGGTCAAGGATGCGGACCTGGTTTCGGGCATGCTCACCGCCATCCAGGATTTCGTGCGGGACTCTTTCGGCGCGCCGGAAAGCGCGCAACTCGAGACCGTGCAGGTGGGCGAGTTCAGCGTCTGGATCCAACATGGGCCGCAGGCCATTCTCGCGGGAGTCATCCGCGGCGCCGCTCCCAGCCAACTGCAGACGGTATTTCAGGATGCGCTCTGGCACATCGGCACGGAACGCGCCGCCGATCTCGAACAATTCAACGGCGATGCCTCGCCCTTTGCGGCCTGCGCCCCGGATCTCGACAAATGCCTCCTTGGCCAGGCCCAGCAAGCGCCGAAGCCCGCTTCGGTGCTGCTATGGATCGTGCCGGCGTTGGTGGTGCTGGCCTTGGGAATCTGGTTGTTCTTTTCGATTCGCGACCAGCGCCGTTGGGATGCTTATGTGCACAATTTGAGCCGCCAGCCTGGCATCGTCGTGACCACGGCCGCGCGGCGCGGCGGGCACTACTTAGTCACGGGCCTGCGCGATCCGCTGGCTGCGGATGCCTCGGCCCTGCTTGCCGCGAGCGGCATTCCGGCCGATCGGGTGAGCTTCGAATGGGAGCCCTATCGCTCGTCGCAACCCCGATTCGCCGCCGTGCGGGAATGGGAGGCGGGGCGCGACGCCATTCAGCATGAAGCCCTCTACTTCGCCACCGATCAGTCGCGGATCACGCCCGAACAATTGAACGCCATCGGCACGCTTGCCGCCGGAATGCGTGATCTGTTCCGCCAGTCGGACGCCATGGCGAAGACCGTCAGCATCGAAGTCATCGGCCATACCGATGATTCGGGCACCGAGCAACGCAACGACACGCTCGCGCGCGAGCGCGCGGACCACGTGATTGCGGCGTTGGTCTCCGAAGGAGTGCCCGTCGCGCGGCTTTCAAGCCGCGGCGCCAGTGCAGGCGAAGTTCTGCGCCCAGGGAGCTCCGATACGGATCGCGCCGTCAATCGGGCGGTGACGTTCCGCGTCGCAGGTGCGCCCTGATGCCGCCGATTCAGAAGAAAATCTGCATGGCCGGTGCGTTTGCGGTAGGCAAGACCAGCTTGGTGCGCCGCTATGTGGAAAGCATCTTCAGCGAGCGCTACCAGACTACAGTCGGTGTCAAAATCGACAAGAAGCAATTGCAGATTGGCGATCAGCAGCTCACTCTTGTGCTGTGGGATCTGGCCGGAGAGGACGATCTTGCACAACTCCGGCCGTCGCATCTGCGCGGCGCGTCGGGTTTCATCCTGGTGGTGGATGGCTGCCGCAGGGCCACCCTCGATGCCGCGATTGATCTCCACCGGCGCATCGTGGCTGAGACGGGCCCGGTGCCGTTCGTCTTAGCGCTGAACAAGATGGACCTGGCGGGCCAATGGGAGATTCACGCGGCGGATATCGAGCCGCTGCTGCGCCAGGGCTGGGCCTGCACGCGCACGAGCGCGAAAGAGGGCACGGGCGTCGAAGAGCTGTTCGTCGATCTGGCCAGAAACATGCTCGGGCCGATTCCATGACCGAACGATTCATTGCACTTGAGGCGTTGTCGGTCCTGAATATCGTAGCTTTGGAACGGAGGGAAGACGGTGTTTTCGTGGTCGTCGGCCAGCCGCCGGACTGGTTCCATCGCACCTTCCCGGACGTGGATCTCAGCGGGGCCAGCCCGTACCTGGCGGACTTCCTCGCCGAGAGCGCTGAATTCCAACCGTCCGAGCCTGGGCCGGAGAAACGCTATTCGGGTGTCTGGACGCAGCGCGACTCGGCGGGCGAGGAGCGCGCCATGGAAGCCTGGACGGCTCGCATCGGCGGCCGCCGGGTCTTGCTGGTCCATTTGCTCGGCGAGGAGTTCGAGCCGCGCCGCGCCGCCCTGCAAAAGGCCCGCGAAACCGCTCTTTCCTATGAGCAGCTCGGCAATGTGACGCGCGGTTTGGCCGACGCCAAACAGCAGCTCGAATTGCGCAATCGCGAGGTCGAGCGCATCAACCAGCTCAAGAACGAGTTCCTGGCCAGCATGAGCCACGAACTGCGCACGCCGCTCAACGCCATCATCGGATTCTCCAGTCTGCTGGCGGAGCACAGCGCCGGACCGCTCAATAGCGAGCAGCAAAGCTACGTGAGCCACGTCGCGCGGGCCTCGCATCATCTGCTCGACCTAATCAACGATATTCTGGACCTGTCTAAGATCGAAGCCGGACGGCTGGAACTTGAGCCCGAGCTTTTCCCGGTCGAGGAAGCCACGCGCGAGGTGCTCTCGACCATCCGACCGCTGGCGCGCGACAAGAGCATTCTGCTGGCCGCGGGCGGAGGCGCCGGGTGCCAGGTATTCGCCGATCGCGTGCGCTTCAAGCAGATTCTCTACAACCTGCTGAGCAATGCCATCAAATTCACGCCGGCGAAGGGCGAAGTGCGGCTCCACACGGAAGTAGCCGAAGGCCAGTTGACCATCATCGTATCGGACACCGGCATCGGCATCCCGCGGGAAGAGCACGACGCGATTTTCCAGAAGTTCCACCAGGTGGGCAGCGGGACCAAAGGCATTCGCGAAGGCACGGGACTAGGCTTGGCCATTACCAAGCGCCTGGTGGAGCAGCACGGCGGCCAGATCCGCCTCGAAAGCGAAGCCGGACACGGCAGCCGCTTCGCGGTCACGCTGCCAAATGCGAGTTGCGAGCGCATCGAGCCCGCACCGCGCATCAGCGCCGTCCAGGCGGCGCCCGCGGTATCCGCTCATCCCCACGTCCGGATTGCGGTGGTGGAGGATAACCCGGCCAACCGCGTGCTCTTCGAGACGATGCTGAAGCCTGTCTACCGCGTAGCATCGTATCAAAACGGCGTGGAAGCGCTGGCCGCGTTTCGCCTCTCGCCGCCGGACCTGGTCCTGCTGGATATTGCCCTGCCCGGCCCCGACGGCATCCAGGTTTTGCGCCAGATCCGCGCGGATGCCCGGCTGCGGTCGATACCCGTAATTGCGGTTTCGGCGCATGCCATGTCCGGCGATCGCGAAAGATTCCTGGCCGCCGGTTTTGACCACTACATTGCCAAGCCCGTTGCAGATCGCGCAGCGCTGTTTCAGGCCATTCAGCCGCTCCTGAGCAGCCGGACGAGAGCGGTATCATAAACACTATCGCTACTCCTGCACAACGACCGGCGCTTCTGGCCATCGACGACGATCCTCAATCGCTGGCGTTGATCGCCGCCGCGTTGAAGCGGCATGAAATCGAGGTGCTGACAGCCGAAGATCCCTCGGCCGGGCTGGAAATCGTACGACGACGCCGTCCGCAAATCGTGCTGGTGGACCTGATGATGCCCGGCATGTCTGGTATGGAAGTTCTGGAGCGCATCGTGGAGGCCGATCCCGCTATCGACGTGATCCTGATGACCGCCTACTATTCGACCGAGTCCGCGGTGGAGGCTATCCAAAAGGGCGCGTGCGATTATCTGAACAAGCCGATCTCCATCGAGCGCTTGCGCGAGCGCGTCGATCTTCTGCTGGCGGAAACGGCGCGCCGGCAGAAAGCCAGCCGCCTGGACGCCGAATTATTGGACACCTGCCGGTTCGAAAGCATCATCGGCCGCAGCCCGTTAATGCTCGAGGCTTTTGCCCGCATCAGCCGCGTCGCACCGCACTTCCGCACCGCGCTGGTGACTGGCGCGACCGGAACCGGCAAGGAAATGGTGGCGCGGGCGCTCCACAATCTGGGCCCGGTCGCGTCCGGCCCGTTTGTCGTCTGCAATTGCGCCGCGATTCCGGAAAACCTGGTCGAGAGCGAACTATTCGGCCACACACGCGGCGCGTTCACCGGCGCCACACACGATCAGGCGGGAGTCTTCGAACACGCGCACGGCGGCGTGCTGTTCCTCGACGAAATTGGGGAATTGCCCCTACCCGCGCAGGCCAAGCTGCTGCGCGCCGTGCAGAATCAGGAGATCCAGCGCGTCGGCTCGCCGGCTATGAAGAAGGTCAACGCGCGCATCGTGGCCGCCACCAATCGCGATCTGCGCTCGCTCGCCGCGGAAAAGCTGTTTCGCGAAGACCTTTACTTCCGCCTGTCCATGGTCGAGATCAAGCTTCCGCGCCTGGCCGAGCGCAAGGAAGACCTGCCCCTGTTGCTGCGCCACTTCGTAGATCATTTCAGCGCGCTCTACGGCAAGCCGATCGAGGGACTCACTCGCCGCGCCGAAGCGGTGTTAGCCCGGTACCACTGGCCGGGCAACGTGCGCGAGCTCGAAAACACCATCGGCTACGCGTGCATGATGGCCGAATCCGGCCGCATCGACGTGGCCGATCTACCCGACAATTTCCAGCGCGAAATTCCGCCGGGCGCGTCCGTTATCGAACTGGTAACTGTGGATGAGATCCAGCGCATTCACGCGCGCAGAATGGTAGAGTATTTTGAAGGAAACAAGGTCCGCGCCGCGGAGGTCCTGGGCGTCAGCCGCGCGACCTTATACCGGCTGCTAAACCCACGTGCTGAGACGGCGGCGGCCAGTGATTCTTAGTTCTGAGACGTGCGCACCGCTAGCGCTCGCATAAGATCCTCAAAAAGATGTTTCCGTCACATGGCATGAAACGTGCTTTTTAGACCGCGGAAAATCAGGAGACTGGGAGTGATCGAGAAGTCAAGACGATTGGCAGTGTCTTTGGCCTGTGCGGCCGCGTTCAGCGGAGCCATGCTCGATGCGCAGGGGGCTCAGGCTCCGGCCAAGCCGCAGCCTGACATTTTGATATTTGGCGACGGCGAAAAGCTGATTGGCCAATTGAAAAGTGCCACGAATAAGTCGGTGGTGTTCAAGAGTGACATGGCCGGCGAATTGACTGTCGAGTGGAGTAAGATCCAGGAGTTGCACACATCGCGTCCATTTGCCGTAATTGGCAAGAACGTGAAGCTTGGAAAACATACCGATCTTAGCCAGATTCCACAAGGAAAGCTGATCGTCGCCGATCAGAAGATCAATGTCCAGCCCACAGCCGCCGCGCAGCATACCGTTCCCGTGGCGGACACGGGCTATGTCGTCGATCAGCCGGACTTCGACAAAGCCATCCATCACAAGGCCGGACTGCTCGAAGACTGGGGCGGCACGGTGACGGCGGGAGTCAGTTTGGTGGAAGCCACGCAGAATTCCAGGACCTTTACCGGAGGTATCGGCCTGGTACGCACCGAGCCGGCGGAGAGCTGGCTCAATCCGAGTAATCGCACCCTGATCGATTTCAGCACGGCCTACGGCAAGGTCACTCAGACCGGGTTAGCCAGCATCAAGACTGACATCTATCACGCCGGAGCGGAAGAAGATAAATATTTCTCGCCAAAGCTGTTCGGATATGCGCAAACCGCCTTTGACCATAATTACTCGCAGGGACTTAGTCTGCAACAGGCCTACGGCGGCGGAATCGGTTGGACGGTGTCCAAGACCGGAACCGCGGAGCTCGATCTGAAGGCTTCGATGTCTTACATTCACCAAGGCTTCGAACAGACGGCGTCCAACGAAAGCCTGGTGGGATCGACGTTCTCCGAAAGTTATGCGCGCAAGTTCCCGCACGGCATCTTCCTTACGGAGCTAGTGACTGCAACGCCGGCATGGAACGATACCAGCGCGTATTTCGGCACCGCGAGCGTCAGCCTGGCGTTGCCGGTCCACAAGCGGCTCGGCATGGCAATAGGCTCAGTCGATACTTTTCTCAACGATCCGCCGGCGGGGTTCAAAAAGAACTCATTCCAGCTCACCGTCGGGCTGACATACGCGCTAAAGTAGTTCAGCACGTCATTATTTCAAAAACTAAGGAGACTCTAATGAGTACCAAGAAAACGGGAGCACGTCTGGCCGCGGGATTGCTGTTCGTGGCTGCCAGCCTGGCATTCGGCCAGCAGACTGGAAACCTGAAGGTGAAGACGACGACAGGCCGGGCGGGCGTGTTCGTCGACGACAAGTACGTTGGTCCGGCGGCTAACTTTGGAATGTCACGGACCTATGCCGTGCCGGCCGGCGAGCACACCATCACGCTGCGTGATCCGCGCTACGAACCGGCCACTACCCACGTGACAGTCGTTGCCGGCAAAACGGTGAACGTAAAGCAAGACCTCAAGCCGTTGCCGCCACCGCAGGGTCCGTTCGGCAGGCTGCGCACCCAGGGCGGTGACAAGTATTGGGCCGTGTATGTCAACGGCGCCTACATGGGTCACGTCGATGAGTTCGACAACTTTGCGCAGGGCCTGTTGCTTCCGGCCGGCCAATACAGCGTGAAGATCGTTCCTCCGAACGGTGGACCGGCAACGGAGGAAAACGTCGACCTGAAGGCGAATCAAACCACGATCGTGCGCGTCAAAGGCAAAGCTTAGTATGTGTTCGCGCCCAGCCTGGCGGCGCTCCGCAGGACATCTGAGCCCGGAGCGCCACGGGCGCGCATTCCAGCAAGTCTAGGACTGCTCCGTAGGTGCATGAACGCAAAGGTCGCGTTGACAAAACTAGGGACCTCTGCTAAAAAAGCTGAAGCGCATTTACACGCTTTTTCGGAGGGTTCATGACGAAGGCTCGGGTATGGTTCGGCGCGGCGGTTCTGGTCGCGTGCGCGGCCAGCGCGCAGGCCAGTCTGATCGGGTTCGGGTCGCCGTTAACGTTCGGCGGCACGAATGCGCCGGACACTTATTCCGCCGACACGACTTTCAGTTCTACGCCGGTGCTGGTGGATAACGGCGCTGTCAAGATCTGGCAGACCCAAACACCGACGGCCGGGGGCGGCGAATGGGACGTGTTTTACATGCAGATCGTCAACGGCGGCTCCCTGGCTGGCAACATCAACGCCTACTGGAATATCGTGATGGACTTTACGCTCAGTCAAGCGGTCTATTTTGACGGCGTCGTCACCCAGTGGGCGGTGAATGGCACTCCGGTAGATCCCCTTTACAACTTCAGCGGTATCTGCTGCGCGACGGATTCGAATCCGATCCTGCCCGGTGAAGCCTACTACAACAGCGGCTTCAGCGCTTACCTCGCGGCGGGCACGCAAACGGATTGGACCGAAGTTTACGTGACTCCCTACAGTTTTGTTTCGGCAGGCGGCATCGACCCAACCACCGCCGATGACTTCACGTTTGCCCTGCATTTCGATCCCGTAACATCGTCGGTTCCGGAGCCGGCATCGCTCTCGCTCCTCGGCGCTGGGCTCGGGGTTCTGGCCCTGCGCCGGCGACTGCGCGGCTGATCAGTCCGCTCTAGTGGCGCTCCGGCGGACGCGAGTGTTCCGCCGGATGGGGCGCAGGCGGCCGGCTGGCAGGATGCGGCACTCCGGCGGGCCTGGCTTGCGCGTGCTCTACCGGTCTGGGACGTGACGCCGGATGCGACGCGGGCCGGTAGGCCGGATGCGTTCGGACGGCGGCATGTTGCGGCGGCCGGCTTACGTTCGGTCTTGTGGCTCGTTGCGCCGGGTGAGTTTCTACCCGATGCGGCGCCGGTTGCGCGTGGACCGTCGCGTGTTCAGGCCGGAAGCTCAGCGCGTTCCTCGGCGGTTGCACGTGGGCAACCCGCGGCTGGGATCGTTCTGGCTCCCCGGCCACCGGCGCTACCCGAGTGCGGCCGACGGGCGTCTCGTGCAAACTCGAAACAGGCAAAGGACGGCCCGGGGTCCGCGCCAGCAATTCCCGCCGCTGCTCGAACGGCACAGGCCGCGGCGGCGGCGCGGTTCGGGCCACGATTGCCCGGCTCATCAACGCGGCTGGCGGACGGGCCACATGTCCCCCTGGCGCACGGCCCAGCACGCTGGCCACCTGCGGCGCGATTCTAGGCGCTGGATCGACCGTGCGGATCGCGCCGATTCGGTCCGGACTGATGCGCATGGCGACCTGCCGCACCGGCTGCGCACTGGCGAACGCACCTTGCGGTACCGCGACGATCGCACCCGGCACTGTCCGGTTCATGTAACCGCCGACCGGTACGGAGCCGGTCCGCTGGTAACCCCGGTAAACATTCTCGATGTAGACGCGGTCGATCATCCGGCTGCCGCCCAGATTGATGCTGGCCACAAACCCCAGGCTCGCGGTGAACGGCGGTATGTAAACATCGCGCGGACCGAGCGGGAACCAGGCGGCGACTGGACCGGCGCCTATCCCAAGCGAGACACCCAGCCCGCCGCCCAAGCCGACCCACGCCACTAGCGCGGGAGCATAAACCGGCGCCACCGCCACCGGCCCAGGGCACCATCCCCAGTGTCCATTGATGTAAGCCCAGCGCCCATAGTGAAACGGTGCGAATCCCCAGGGCGCGTCATCCACCCAGGTCCAGCCCCAAGGCTCGATCCACACCCAGTGACCATCATGATAAGGAGCCCATCCCGCAGGTACGCTGCGCGGCACCCAGATCTCCCCATAGTCCGGCGCCGTTCGCCAAGTCCCGTACTGTCCGAGATCGGTGTACCCGACCATCTCCGGCGACACATGACCCGCGTAAGCGTACCGGTCCTCGATCCGGTTCCGTGACATCACCCAACGATCGAAACTGTCATAGCCGGGCACCGGATTGATCTTGTATTGCGCAGCCTGCCCCTGACCGGCGACAACTGCTTGCTGTCCCATGTTGAGCGGTACTGTCGCGCCGTTCTCGGTCATCTGGCCGGCTCCATCGCGCACCGTGACCGTAGTCTGCGAGCCATCAGGCGCCGTATCCAGCCGGTACTCCCCAGGCTGCGTGACCGTAAACGCCAGGTTCGGCGTGTCGACCTCCACGTTGGAATAGAGCATACGCACGCGCAGATCCACGGTGCCTTCCGGCAGGCGCACCTGCACGTTGCGATTATCCAGGTTCAGAAACTCGAGGGCGGTGCGGTCGCCGAGCCGGAAGGCCGCTCCCGGGACGTTGACTTCCGCGCGTCCGCCGCTATCGGCGTAGAGTTTATCTCCCATCGTCAGCGGGCGGTTGACCGTCGCCGGAGCCCAATCGTTCACTCCGGCCGGTTCGAACGAAACCGTACCGCTCGTGTAACTGATCCGTCCCGCTTCAGCAGGCGGATCCTGCGCAGCAAGTGTTCCGGCAAACGCCAAGGCTGCAATGAGCAATCGTCGTGGCATTTTTACTCTCCGGCCGATGCACCAGCACGCACCTCGCCGGATGAAGGTTCCTAAAGTGTGAGGCTATACATTGATCGGCCCAGAGTATTGCCGCGAATGCGCGCTCACGCACAGAAGTTTCGGGCGACCTCACCGAAGCTTTCAACCTGGCGATCCTGCCAGCCAGCGTCCTGCCCCAGCTCGCGCGCCAGCAACTCGGCAACGCGCGGCGCCATCCGGATGGCCGCCTTTGCATTCAGGAACAACGCGCGCGTACGCCGGGCCAACACATCTTCCACCGTGCGCGCCATCTCTTCGCGCGCGGCCCACACCACCTCGGCGCCGAGATAGGGGAGCGCCGCATCCAGTGGTTCAGCCAGCCCGGGATCAGCCCGCATCATTTCCTCGATGGGCCGCGCATCCGACCCGTACACGCGCAAAGACCCGGCGCTGCCGGCGCTCGCATGGTAGCCGTGCAGGTTCAGATGCTCGGTGATGCAGGGCTTCTCCGGCAGCCGCGCCAGCATGGCGGCCTGATTTACGCAATCTTCCGCCATGTGGCGGTATGTGGTCCACTTGCCGCCGCAAATCGTGAGCAGCCCGGACGGATCGATGTGGATCGTATGATCGCGCGACAGCGCGGCTGTGGCGCCCGCGCCCGATTTCACCAGCGGACGAATGCCGGCGAACACACTCAGCACATCATCACGGGTTGGCTTCTCGGCCAGATACAGCGAGGCCGTCGTCAGGATGAACTCGATCTCCTGCTCCATGGCCACCGGTTCGAGCGACGCCTCCGCTACCGGCGTATCCGTAGTTCCGATCAGCGTATGGCCATGCCACGGGATCGCGAACATCACGCGGCCGTCGCTGGTGTGTGGCACCATGATGGCGCTGTCGCCGGGCAGGAAGCGCTTGTCGAAGACCAGATGGATTCCCTGGCTGGGCGCAATCAGCGGCGCGATCGAGTCACCCGTCTGGCGCCGCAGCCCATCGGCGAAAGCGCCCGTAGCGTTGATCACCACGCCCGCTTGCGCGCGAAACTCCGCGCCGCTCTCCACATCCCGGGCGACCACGCCGTCGATGAAGCCCTCGGCGTCTTTCGTCAGTCCGGTCACGCGAACGTAGTTGAGCAACGTGGCGCCCTGCTCAGATGCCGTGGCCACCATGTTGATGAGCAAGCGCGAATCGTCAAACTGGCCGTCGAAGTAGACCACGCCGCCGCGCAGTCCTTCCGTTTTGATGGTCGGCAAGCGTTCGAGCGTCTCCTCTTTTGACAGAATCCGTGAAGCGCCGAAGCCGTACTTGCCGGCCAGCAGGTTGTAGACCTTCAGTCCCAGCCCGTAAAACGGTGCTTCCCACCAGTCGTAATTGGGCACCACAAAAGCGCGGTCGTGCACCAGGTGCGGCGCGTTGCGCAGCAACAGGCCGCGCTCGCGCAAAGCTTCCATCACCAGCGAAATATTGCCCTGCTCCAGATAGCGCACGCCGCCGTGCACGAGCTTCGTGCTGCGGCTGGACGTGCCTTTACCGAAGTCACTCTGTTCGAGCAACAGTGCGCTGTAGCCCCGCGTGGCAGCGTCGATCGCCACGCCAACTCCGGTCGCGCCGCCGCCCACGACGACGATGTCCCATTGTCCGTCATGGGCATGCAAGCGGCGGTACATCTCGGCACGATTCAATGCGGTGACCCAGCGAATAGTATACCGGAACCTTCTTCATCGAGGTAGTGTCCAATCGCAAATGCGTCTAGTCAGCTTCGCGGCGTTTATCCTATTCATGGCCACTTGTCCTGTTGCCGCCGGACAACGGGGTGTGGCAGTGAATGGAGTCCGGCTCTCGGTTGCATGCGATCCCTCGCAATCCACGTTGCAAATCTCCGCGCTGAATGTGAGTCAGATGCCGGTACTGCTCACCTTCGGAGCCCTGATCGGCGCCGGCTTCCACGATTATCTATTTCGACTCATTGTGACAATACCACAGGGCCAAGATCTGCGCGTGATCTACACGGGCGCTCCCGGCGCCGTGGGCGGACGAATCGATCCGTTAGTCATTCCGCTCGTGCCAGGAGCGGTTTACAGCGTGGCCGTTCCGTTGTCGCTTTTCTACGTTCTGGATGCGAACACACCGCTGCAGGAATACATTCGAAGGCCCGGCCGGCTGCGCGCCGAGTTGAACGTCGAACACGCCGCGTGCCCCTTGTACGGCTACCCCAACCCGAACATGATCCCGTGCTGGCACGGCAGACTCGTGTCCAATATCCTCGTAATGCCGCTCGGCCGCGCTTCGACTCGGATACAATCAAAGTAGTGTCCCCTGAGGTAACCAGCGTAACGCCGGCGCCACCCGTGTCCCCTCCCCCTGACCGGATTGAGCAGTTATTTCAGGAGCTCTGCACCAAGATCCGCGAATATCGCCCGCGCGACGATCTTTCCGCCGTGGAGAAGGCCTTCCGCACGGCCGCCGAGTTTCACAAGGGCCAACTGCGGCAATCCGGCGAGCCGTACATGGTGCATCCGCTGATGGTGGCGCACATCCTGGCGGACATGCGTATGGACCAGGTGACCATCGAGACCGGCTTGCTGCATGATCTGGTCGAGGACACGCGCATCACGACAGACGAGATCCGCAGGAGCTTCGGCGATGAGGTGGCGCGCTGCGTCGACGGTGTCACCAAGCTGAGCAAGCTCGACGTCTTCAATGCGGAAGAGCGCCAGGCCGAGAGCTTTCGTAAGATGCTGCTCGCCATGGTGGACGACATCCGCGTGATTATCGTCAAGCTGGCCGATCGCTTGCACAACATGCGCACGCTCGGCTATCTCAGCGCGGAGCGGCGCACGCACGTGGCCACCGAGACGATCGAAATCTATGCACCCATCGCGCACCGCCTCGGCATGGGCAAGGTGCGCGGCGAATTGGAGGATCTAGCCTTCCGCCACCTCGATCCACCGGCTTTCGAAGAAATCGCCCGGACCATCGAGTCGAAGCGGCACTCCAACGAAGAATTCCTCGAAGAAATCCGCCGCACCGTAGAGAACGAACTGCGGCGTGAAGGCATCCCCGCGCGCGTCGAAGGCCGGCTGAAGCGGCCGTATTCGATCTATCAGAAGATCAAGCGTCAGAAGATCGCCATCGAGCAGGTCTACGACCTGATGGCCCTGCGCATCATCACGGACTCGGTGAAGAATTGCTACGCCGCGCTGGGCGTCATTCACAACGAGTGGCGGCCCATTCCAGGACGCATTAAGGATTTCATCGCCATCCCGCGTCCGAATTTGTACCAGTCGCTGCACACCTCCGTCGTCGGGCCGCACGGCCAGCACTTCGAAGTGCAGATCCGCACCGAGGAAATGCACCGCATCGCGGAAGAAGGCATCGCCGCGCATTGGAAATACAAGGAGGGCAAGAAGGGTCCCGCGCCCGACGATCAACGCATCGCCTGGCTGCGCCACCTGGTCGAGTGGCAGCGCGACATGCAGGATCCGGGCGAATTCATGTCCACCCTCAAAGTGGACCTGTACCCGGAAGAGGTCTACACTTTCACCCCGCGCGGCAAGGTGATCGTTCTGCCGCGAGACGCCACGCCTATTGATTTCGCCTATGCCATTCACAGCGACGTCGGCCAGACGTGCGTGGGCGCCAAGGTGAACGGCCGCATCGTGCCGCTGCGCTACGCCCTGCGCAACGGCGACATCGTCGAGATCATGCGGCAGCCCGGCCACCAGCCGAGCAAAGACTGGCTGACGCTGGTGAAGACCGCCCGCGCCCGCAATAAGATCAAGCACGTCATCAACGCCAATGAGCGTTCGAAGGCCATCGAGATCGGCGAGAAATACCTGGAGAAAGAGGCGCGGCGGCTCGGCGTGCAACTGAGCAAGGTCACCAAGGCCAGTCTCGAAAAAGTAGCTGGAGACTATGGCTACGGTAAAATCGAAGATCTGCACGCCGCGCTCGGTTATGGTAAATACTCCCCGCGGCAGGTACTGCAAAAGCTCGCGCCTGGCCAGGTCCTGCCCGAAGCGGTAGAGACGGCCAGGGCTCAACCCGCACAGCCCGAAATTGTACCGGCGCCCACAGGCGTACCGCGCGGTCCGGATGGAGACGCGGTGATCCGCGTCAAAGGCGTGGACGATCTTCTGGTTTACCGCGCGAAATGCTGCAATCCGATCCGGGGCGAAGCGATCGTCGGCTACGTCACGCGCGGCAAGGGCGTCGCCGTGCATTCCAAGATTTGCTCGAACGTGCAGAACCTGATGTACGACGTGGAGCGCAAAATCGAAGTGGAATGGGCGCGCAGCACGTCGGACGCCTTCCCGGTGAAGATCGTAGTTCACACGGACGACCGCCCCGGCATGTTGGCCCAACTCACTTCCGTCCTTTCCGACGAGGATACGAACATCCGCAGCCTGGAAGCCAAGACCGAAACCGAGGCCGATGGCGCGCTGGTGGAGATGACCGTAGACGTGCGCGACAAAAAGCATCTCGAGAAGCTGGTGGCAACCATGCGGCGCATCTCCGGCGTGCGCGACGTGGAGCGGCTCCAGAACTGACATGACCGCCACCACCGATCCCGAACACATTGCCATTTCGAAGTCGAAGGGCATCAAGATCGACTGGAAAGACCGGCACTCCAGCGAATATGGCCTCACGTATCTCCGCGACAAGTGCCCATGCGCCGGCTGCACCGGTGCGCATGGCACGCCGCCGCGCCAGCCCGAGTCCGGCAACCCGTTCCAGATGTACAAGCCTGCATTGAAGATGCTCAGCGTCGAACCGGTGGGCAATTACGCCATCCGCATTCATTGGAGCGACGGGCACAGCTCCGGCATTTATTCGTGGGAGCATCTGCGCAAAATCTGCCCCTGCGCGGAGTGCCGCGATTAACCGGATTCACCTTTGACTCCTTACCTGGAAATCGGCGGCGACTATCGCGAGGTGCTTCCCGGCATCTTCATGCTGGAGCTGCCGCTGCCTTTCTCGCTGGGAATCATCAACGTCTACCTCGTCCGCCTGGACTCGGGCTACCTGCTGATCGACGCAGGCATGCAGACGGAAGCCTGCTTCGACGCCCTGGCTCGCGCGCTCGAAGGTCTGTCGGTCGACTGGCGGGACATCCGGCGCATCCTGCTGACGCACATTCATCCCGACCACATGGGCCTGGCGGTGAAGTTAACCGGGCTGACCGGCGCGCCCCTCGATCTGCACGCGGCGGATTACGAACTGTTGATCGAAATCACCGACCAGGACCGGCACCGCGATTGGCAGCAGGAAGTGCTCGCCGCGGCGGGCGTCCCGCCGGAATTGTGCGCGCGGGTGCAGGCCGCTATGGCAGACGTCCAGCAGAATTTCAGGCGCCTCACGCCCGACCGATTGCTGACCGGCGGCGAATCGATCGCCACGAAACACGGCGCTCTGGAAGTCATCTGGACGCCGGGGCATTCGCCGGGTCACGTCTGCCTTTATGATCGCGAACGGCGCGTGCTGTTGTCCGGCGATCATATGCTCGAACACATCTCGCCAAACATCGGCTGGCAGCCCGGCCGCGACGCGCTCGGCGAATTCCTCGGCTCGCTCGACCAGATCGCCGCCCTCGACATTGATCTGATCCTGCCCGCGCACGGCGCGCCGTTCACCGGCCACCGCGAGTGGGTGCGCAAGACGCAGCAGCATCACGCTGAGCGATGCGACCGCATCGTCGAGTTAGTAGCCGGCGGCGCGACTACGGCCCACCTCATGGTGCACGGGCTCTGGAACCGCCGCCTTTCGCCCTTTCATTATCGCTTCGCCATCTTCGAAGTAATGGCGCACCTGGAGTATCTGGAACGCCGCGCCGTTCTGCGAGAGGATCGGTCGAACGGCGTAATTCACTGGGCAACTGCCGCCGGTTAACATCCTGCGTGGCCGGCGCGTCTTGAAACTGGAAGGCCGTGAGCGCCTCGCCGGTGGTCGCGATCTCGGATGATGCCGAACTGGCGCGCGCGGCTCGCCAGGGCAATCGCGTTGCGTTCGGCCGCCTTTACGACCGGTATCGCCGGATGGTGCACGGAATCCTGCTGGCGCGCGTGCCTCCCTGGGAAGTGGACGACCTGGTGCAGGACGTGTTTCTCTCGGCTCTGCGGCAACTCGGCAACCTGCGAGATGACGGCGCCTTCGGCGGCTGGCTGGCGATGATCGCGCGAAACCGCGCGCACGATTATCATCGCCGCGCGCATGAGTGGACGGAGCTTCCGGAGAATCTGCCCGCCGCGGAGCGCCCGTCTTCTGAAGCCATTGCCGCGCTGGATGCGATCCGCTCCCTGCCCGCGGCTTACCGCGAAACGTTGATCCTACGCCTGGTGGAGGGCATGACCGGCGACGAAATCGCCGCGCGCACGGGCATGACCGCAGCGTCGGTACGAGTGAACCTGCATCGCGGCATGAAGCAGCTCCGCCAGATACTCGAGAGCGAGGCGCACGCATGAGGAACGACTATCTGTGGGATGGCTCCGGCGCGCCGGATCCCGAAGTGCAGCAGCTCGAGCATTTGCTGAGCGTGTTTCGTTCGCGCGATCGGCGGCCGCACACGCGGACGCGTTGGATCGCCATCGCTGCGGCGTTGGTGATGGGCGTTGCGGCGGGCTGGCTCGTCTCGCGCAACGCGCCCGAGAGTTGGCAAGTGTCCAGTGCGCGCACTGGAACCGGCCGCCTGCAGGTGGGCGAGACGCTCGAAACCGGCGTCGGCGGACACGCCACGCTCGAAGTAGGCGACGCCGGCATGATCGAAGTGGAAGCCAACAGCCGTCTGCGCCTGGAGCGCGCGCGCCGCAATGAACAGCGCATGCTCTTGGAACACGGCCTGATCCACGCCTTCATCTGGGCGCCGCCGCGCTCGTTCGTAGTGGATACGCCGTTAGCCGTCGCGACCGACCTGGGCTGCTTCTACACGTTGGAAGTGGGCAAGGACGGCGCGGGGTTGTTACACGTTACCGCGGGTTGGGTGAGCTTCGAGCATGCCGGGCGCGAGTCGTTCATCCCCGCGGGCGCGGCCTGCCAGACGCGTCCGGGATATGGCCCCGGCACGCCCTATCGCGAGGAGGCGCCCGCGCCGTTGCGGCAGGCATTGCAGGATTTCGATTTCGCGCACGGCGGCGAACCCGCGCTGGATACGATATTGAGCACAGCCACCCGGGACGATGCCTTTACCTTGTGGCATCTGCTCACCCGCTGCGATCCGGCGCAGGAGCCGCGCGTCTATGACCGGCTCGCGGCGCTGGTTGCGCCGCCCGCAGGCGTGACTCGCGACGCCATCCTGCAGGGCAACCGGCAGATGTTGGACCGCTGGTGGGACCAGCTCGGTCTGGGCGATACCGGATGGTGGCGCGATCTGGAACGCAAGTGGCCGTAGCTAAGGCCAGACGAAGTTACCGGAGTTGCCGGTGATGGCGATGGTCGCCGATTGCTGCGTACCTGTGGACACACCTTCCGGATAGACGAAGTTCAATTGGTAAATGACCTCGCCCGGCGCGGCGCCGCAGTAGGTCACTTTGGCGGCGATGCCCGCGATGGTGAGGGTGCACGGATTTGTGGTCCACGGTAAGGGCATGGCAAGCGCCGGCACGCCATCGCTCAGCGGCGTCGTCGTAGCGCCAAAGCCGTTGCCCCACAAAGTGCAGTACGCACCCGCCGTGAGCAAGCCGTCCGGACAAGTGACGATCGCGGCTCCATTGGCGTTGAAAACCGAAGGCGCGGTGCTGGCGAGCGTGATCGGCACTGGGTTACTCAGGACTGTGTTCAGCATCACCTCGACCTGCAACGGCGCGCCTAACAGGCTATCCCACGGAATGGCGAAGTTGATCTGCTGCGGCGCGAGGTAGATGAGCGGTGAGGCCGCCCCGTTCACGAACACCTGGACGCCTGAAGCATTCTCGGAGAACGCGCCGGCGGATGTGTCGAAGGTCGCGGCATTTACCGCTTCCGCCAGGCCCGTTCCGTAAATGCTCGCCAGGCTGCCGGGCGCTAGCGCCGCCGACCCGCTGGCCGCATCCACGATGCCGCCGCTGTTCAACACCGGCCCGGGCGTGCTCACCGCCTGGTAGACGCGCACATAATCGACCAGCATGTCCTGCGGAAACTGCGTGGTGGAATCGGGCGCGCCGGGCCAATCGCCGCCCACCGCGGCATTCAGAATGATGAAGAACGGATTATTGGGAACGTTGAAGACCCAGCCGCTGGCGTTATTCGTTTGTGTCTCGTAGAGATTGCCATCCACATAGAAAGTGATCTGTGGCGGCGACCATTCAACGGCATAAGTGTGGAAGTCGTCGGCTAACTTCTGGCCGTTAGGTAACTCATATTCCACCGTCCTGTCATAGCCATCCGGACCATGCAAACCACCATAGGCCGTCGAGGGCGTGGACCCGATGTTCTCCATGATGTCGATTTCGCCGCACGTTGGCCAGCCGGCCTTAGTAATGTTATTGCCCAGCATCCAAAACGCCGGCCACATGCCCTGCCCGAAAGGTATCTTGAGGCGCGCCTCGATGCGGCCGTACTCGACAGAGTAAAGCCCTTCGGTCTTGATGCGCGCCGATGTATAGACGCCCGGCGATGGATTCTCCACGTGAATGTCCAGGTGTCCCAGGCCGTCCATGTGGGCGTTTTCGGCGGCGTTGGTGTAGGTCTCGAGCTCGTGGTTGCCGCAACAATCCGTCCCCAGATCGTAGGTCCACTTGGCAGGATCCGGTGGCGTGCCGGCGGGACCGTTGAATTCGTCGCTCCAGACAAGCTGCCAGGAAGTCTGCGAAGGGGCAGGCTGCGCCGCGGCCGAGGCTGCGGCCAGCAGCGCCGCGGATGCCATCACGAGCAGGGGGCGCATGCGTATATATTAATCTTTTGATCCGGAACTCTCTATGCGAACTCTGCTTTCCGTTCTGGCGCTGGTGGGCGCGGCGCTTCCCGCGCGGCCAGCCACGCCGCTGATGCTGCGTGAGCACTGGACTCTTCAATCGTCCACCCTGGTCAAGGACGCCGGCGAGGTTGTTTCCATGCCCGGCTATAAGACCACCGCCTGGTATCCGGCCACGATGCCGTCGACCATAGTAGCCGCGCTGGTAAAGGACCGCGTCTATCCCGACCCGGGCTTCGGCATGAACCTGCGCGCATTTGCCGGAACCAGCTATCCGATCGGATATAACTTCTCGAACGTGCACATGCCGCCCGACAGTCCGTACCGGGTGCCGTGGTGGTTCCGCACTGAGTTTCAAGTCCCCGCGCAGGATCAGGGTAAGACGCTCTGGCTGCGCTTCGACGGTATCAACTATCGCGCCAACGTCTGGCTGAACGGCAAGCGCATCGCCGATGCAGGCGCCATGGCGGGAGCCTGGCGGCTGTTTGAATACAACGTGACCGGCGCCGTCCGGCCGGGCGCTGCCAATGCGCTGGCAGTGGAAGTCTACGCACCCCTGCCCGACGACCTGGCGATCACCTTCGTGGACTGGAATCCGGCGATGCCCGACAAGGATACGGGCCTGTGGCGTGACGTGCACCTGGACGCGACCGGTCCGGTAGCCATCCGCTTCCCGCAGGTGATCACGCACCTGAACGTGCCCGAAAATGACAAAGCCGAGTTGACGGTCAGCGCGGAAGTGGTCAACGGCACCAAGCATGACGTGACCGGCACGCTGCACGGCGAGATCGACGGCGTCACGTTCGCGCAGGAGGTAGGGCTGGGGCCAGGCGAAACCAAGGTAGTGAAGTTCACGCCCGGCAAGTTCGCGCAGCTCAAGATTGACCACCCGAAGCTGTGGTGGCCGGTGCCGGTGGGCACACCGAATCTCTACGCGTTGAAGCTGCGCTTTGAGACCGGCGGCGCTGTCTCAGACGAAGCCAGCCTGCGTTTCGGGATCCGCGAAGTGACCTCCATTTTGGACGAACAGAGCCATAGAGTCTTTAGAATCAACGGCAAAAATATTCTGATCCGCGGCGCCGGCTACACCTTCGACATGCTGCTGCGCTCCTCGCCCGAGCGGCAGGAAGACGAACTGAAGTACGTGCGCGACATGCACCTGAACGCCGTCCGGCTGGAGGGTAAGCTCGAAGACGAGCACTTCTTTGACCTCACGGACCAGATGGGCATTCTGGTGACGGCCGGCTGGTGCTGCTGCGATCACTGGGAAAAATGGCAGAACTGGAAGGACGAAGATCACTCCATCGCGGCGGCGTCGCTGCGGGATCAGATCCGGCGGCTGCGCAGCCATCCGTCGGTCTTCAACTGGATGAACGGCAGCGACAACCCGCCGGTGCCGGCTGTGGAGAGGAAGTACATCGAGATTCTGAAAGAGCTGGACTGGCCGAATCCATTCGAGTCATCGGCCACGGAGAGGCCCACGCAGGTAAGCGGTAAGACCGGCGTGAAGATGACCGGTCCGTATGACTATGTGCCGCCAGACTACTGGCTGCTGGATAAGACGCGCGGCGGCGCGCATGGATTCAACACCGAGACCGGACCCGGGCCGGCGATTCCGCCGGTCGAGAGCCTCCGCCAGATGCTACCCGAGGATCACCTGTGGCCGGTGAACTCATGGTGGGATTATCACACGGGCGGCGGTCCCTTCAAGGATTTGAAGATCTTCACTAGGGCGCTCGATGCGCGCTATGGCCCGTCGGCCAACGTGGAGGAACTGGCGCGGAAGGCGCAGGCGATGGCGTATGAAGGACACCGCGCCATGTTTGAAGCCTTCCGGCGCAATAAGTATACTTCCACGGGAGTTATCCAATGGATGCTCAATAATGCCTGGCCATCGATGATCTGGCATCTTTATGACTGGTATCTGCGTCCGGGCGGATCTTATTTCGGCGCGAAAAAGGCCAACGAACCGCTGCATATTCAATATAGTTACGACGATAACTCGATTGTGGTGGTGAACGCATTCTACCAGTCATTCCCGGGAATGAAGGCGCATGCGTGGGTCTACAACACCGACATGACGGAGAAGTTCACCAAGGACGCGAACGTCGATATTGCGCCGGACAGCTCTACCCGCGTGTTCACAATCCCCACACTCGATGGTCTCTCTTCGACTTACTTTGTGCGGATGGTTTTGGAGGATGGGTCGGGTAAACTGGTAAGTTCTAACTTCTACTGGCTCTCTACTAAACCCGATACGTTGGACTGGGATGCGTCTACATGGTATTACACGCCCCAGAAAGACTATGCCGACTATACAGCGCTCAATCGCCTGCCCCGGGTCGAGTTGAAATACGCAGCCACATCCGAGGTGCACGGGGCCGAAGGCGTGACGCATGTGACTATCGAGAATCCGTCGCATGATCTGGCTTTTGGCGTCCATCTGATGGTGAAGACGGTCCGGCACGACGAAGAAGATGTTCGTGAGGAAGCCGAGATCGTACCGGTGCTTTGGGAGGACAATTACTTCCCGTTGTTCCCCGGCGAGAAGCGGACGGTCACGGCGATTTACAAAGCGGCGGACGCGGGCGGCAAGCCGCCAGCCGTACAGGTGGAAGGCTGGAACGTGAAGTAAGCGGCTATACGGAGAACGAGCTGCGGCGCCCGCGGATCTGCCTGGAGCGCGTGGTAAAGCCTTCATAGTGGCGCATGACGAGGTGCGATTCGATCTGCGCAATCGTGTCCATCGCTACACCCACGACGATTAGCAACGAGGTTCCGCCAAAGAAGAAGTGGACGTTCAGGCCGTCCAGCAGGAACCTCGGAACATGCAGATCCATCCAGTTGCCCACCAGCGGCAGGTGCTGCAGCTTGATGCCGGAAATCATGATATCCGGCAGCAGGCAGATGACGCACAGATACAGGGCGCCGACCATGGTCAGCTTGGTCAGGATCACGTTCATATAGTCGGCGGTATTCTTGCCCGGACGAATGCCCGGCACGAAACCTCCATACTTCCGCATGTTATCCGCCGCCTCACTGGGATTGAAGATAATCGATATGTAAAAAAAGCAGAAGAAGATATTCAATAGGATGAAGCTCAAATAATAGAGCGGTTCGCCATAGCCGAACGACGACAGGGTATTGGTCATCCAGACGCTCTGTTTGACGATCGGCAGTGTGCGGATGGTCTGCGGAAATGCCAGCAGAGAAACCGCGAAGATCGGGGGAATGACGCCGCCCATATTGACCTTCATCGGCATGTAAGTGGCCTGCCCGCCCATCACGCGGCGGCCAACCACGCGCTGCGCGTACTGGACCGGAAGGCGCCGCTCGCCGCGTTCCATAAAAACCACAAAGGCGACCACGGAAACCATCATCACGATCATGACGATCAGCGTCAGCACGCTCCACTCGCGAGTGACAAAGACGTTCGTATAGATATTGCCGATCGCGGGCCCCAGGCCCACCACGATGCCGGCGAAGATGATCAGCGACATGCCGTTGCCCACACCGCGGTCGGTAATCTGTTCACCGAGCCACATGATGAAGACCGAGCCCGCCGTCATCGAGACCACGGTAAGCATGACAAATCCCATGCCCGGGTTGACTACAATGCCGTTCCCCATGGCTTCCAGGCCTTGAGCGATACCGAAGGACTGGATGAGTGAGAGGGCCAGTGTGAGGTAGCGCGTGTACTGCGTGATCTTTTTCTGACCCAGCGCGCCTTCCTTCTGCAGTTTTTCGAGGCTGGGTATCACCACCGCCAGCAACTGCAAGATGATGGAGGCGGTAATGTACGGCATGATACCGAGGGCGAAGACGGTCAGGCGCCGGATGTTACCGCCCGCAAAAAGGTCGAAGAAGCCGAAGATAGTGCCCTGGCTTTGACGGAAGAAATCCTCCCAGCGCTGTAGATGAATGCCGGGCGTGGGTACGTGGCCGCCGAGGCGATAAACGGCCAACATAGCCAGGGTAAAGAGGAGCCTTTTTCTAAGATCAGGAACGCGGAAGATATTCGTGATTGCTTCAAAGAATCGCATTGGCCAGAGCTACGGCGCGCTCAAGCGCCATATTCTCACCGTATCACCGGCCGACTTGAGGCTCTGTGACATTTATTACAGTTATGAGACTGCTTTGTCAGGTGTGACACCGGGCGCTTGGGTTGTTCACACACCCCAGCAATAGTCTTCGACGGCCTTTTCGATGGAGTCATCCTGCTCGGTCAGTCGCATCAGTTCCAGGCGAATCGCGTCGACTAAGGCGTTCCAACTGGCGACAATCACGTTATCGGAAACCCCGACCGTGGACCAGCTTTTGCGATGATCCGACCACTCAATCAGCACCCGCACCTTCGCGGCGGTGCCCTTCCGCGGCTCGAGTACACGCACTTTGTAATCCGTCAGACGGACGCCCGCCGTCTGCGGATAGACTGACGAGAGACACTTGCGCAGGCAGAGGTGCAGCGCGTGGAACGGACCGTGGCCCGCGGCGGTCGCCGAGTGCACCCCGTCCTGGGTGCGCACCGTGATGTCGGCTGTGGAGCGCGACTCGCCCGCGGCTGCGGCCCGCGTGGATACCTCGTAAGCTTCCACGTCGAAGAAATGCAGGCCGGGATTCAGGGCCTCGCGGACCAGCAATTCGAACGTGCCTTCCGCGGCTTCCAGTTCGTAGCCATCGAACTCCATCTGCTTGATGCGTTCGAGCAGTTCACGCCGGGCATCCTCGGTCAGCCTGCCGGCGAGGCCATGCTGCTTGAGCTTGTATAAGATATTCCCGCGGCCGGATAAGTCGCTGACCAACACGCGCTGCCGATTACCGACTGACTCGGGCGCCACATGCTCGTAAGTGGAAGATTCCTTCAATACCGCGGAGACATGCACGCCTCCCTTGTGGGCGAAGGCGCTGTGACCCACGAAGGGCTGATTGTTGGGCAGCGGCAGATTCGCCAACTCGGCCACGAAACGCGCCGCATTCGAGAGACTGATCAGCTTATCCTGCCCGATGGCGGTGTGGCCAAGCTTCAGTTCCAGGTTGGCAATCACGGAGCACAGGTTGGCATTGCCGCAGCGCTCGCCGTATCCATTGATGCAGCCTTGCACGTGCGTCGCGCCGGCCTCCACGGCGGCCAGAGTATTGGCTACCGCGACATCGGAGTCATTGTGCGTGTGGATGCCGAGGACGCCATCGAATCGCTTGCGGACCTCGGCGAAGATCTCGACTAGGCGGCCGGTGAGCGTGCCGCCGTTCGTGTCACACAGGCACAACACGCTGGTGCCGGCACGCTGGGCAGCTTCGAGCGTCCGCAGCGCGAAGGCCGGGTTCGAGTTATAACCGTCGAAAAAATGCTCGGCGTCGTAGACGACTTCTTTGCCGTGCTGCTTCAGGTAGGCCACCGTCTCCGAGATCAGCTTGAGATTCTCTTCTTCACTAATGCCCAAGGCGCGGGCAGTGTGCAGATCCCAACTCTTGCCGAAGATGGAGACCACCGGCGTGCCGGCGGTGATCAGCGACTGCACGCTACGGTCTTCCTCGACGGTGTTTCGCGCAAAGCGCGTGGCGCCGAACGCGGTCAACTTCGCATGCTTGAGATGTAACTCCGTCTGCGCGCGGGTGAAGAACTCCTTGTCTTTAGGGTTCGAGCCGGGCCAGCCGCCTTCGATATAGTCGATGCCTAACTCGTCGAGTTTCTGGGCAATGAGTAACTTGTCATCGACCGAGAACGAGATAGACTCGCCCTGCGTGCCATCGCGGAGCGTGGTATCGAAGGTGAAGATCTTCATGATTGCGCCGCCAGTTGTTCTTCCGGTACTCCGGATTCCTTCTTCCGCTTGAGGAAGGTCATCATCTCGCGCAATTCGCGTCCGACCTTCTCGATGGGCTGATTCCGGGCCGCTTCGCGCATGGCGAGGAACTTGTGGCGGCCGGTCTTGTTCTCCTCGATCCATTGGCGTGCGAACTCGCCGGACTGCACTTCAGAGAGGATCCTCTTCATTTCGGCGCGCACGTGCGCGTCCACCACCCGCGGACCGCGCGTGTAATCGCCGTATTCCGCGGTGTCCGAAACCGAGTAACGCATATAGGCCAAACCGCCTTCCTGGATCAGGTCGACGATCAGTTTGAGCTCGTGCAGACACTCGAAGTAGGCGATCTCCGGGGCGTATCCCGCTTCCACGAGAGTCTCAAATCCGGCGCGAATCAGTTCCGACGCGCCGCCACACAGCACGGCCTGTTCACCGAAGAGGTCGCTTTCAGTCTCTTCTTTAAAAGTGGTTTCGATCACACCCGCCTTCAGGCTGCCGAGCGCACCAGCATAGGCCAGCGCCGTTTCGAGTGCGCGGCCGGAGGCATCCTGATGCACGGCCACCAGCGAGGGCACGCCCACGCCTTCGGTGAATAACTCGCGCACGCGATGGCCGGGAGCTTTCGGCGCAACCATGGAAACGTCCACATTGGCCGGCGGCTTGATCTGGGCGAAGTGGATGTTGAAGCCGTGCGCGAACATCAGCGTTTTACCCGCCGTCAGATGCGGTTCGATGTCATTCTTGTATAAGTCGCCCTGGATATGATCGGAGACCAGGATCATGATGACGTCCGCGGCTTTGGCAGCCTCTGAAGCAGTGGCAACCTTGAGCCCGGCGGCTTCGGCTTTGGCCCGCGACTTACTGCCGGGATACAGACCGACGATCACATCCACGCCGGAATCGCGCAGGTTTAGCGCGTGCGCGTGGCCCTGGCTGCCATAACCGATGATGGCGACGGTGCGGCCCTCTAACAGGGCGGGCTTATAGTCTTTTTCGTAGTATCGTTTGGCCATGATTGAGTCCTATCTTGCCTCCGTGAGCACCGGAGGTTGTAACTTGAGCTTCTTGGCTTCGAGTGAAACCGCCACAGCACCGGAGCGCGTGATTTCTATCTCGCCGTAACTTCGCATCACGTCGATGAACTCGTCCAGTTTCTCCGGATCGCCGGTGGCCTCCAGAGCGAAGCCCTCGGTGGACGAATCCACTACCCGCGCGCCGAAGATTTCGGCCTCTTTGAGCACGGCGGTGCGCGTTCCCTGCTGGGTGCGCACCCGCACCAGCACCATCTCGCGGCGGACCGCCGGTGACTCAGTCAGGTCCACCGCCTGCAGCACGTTCACCAGCTTGTTCATCTGTTTGATCACCTGCTGGCGCAGCGTGGCGTCGACATCCACCGCGATGGTCATGCGGGACAGCTCGGGATCGAGCGTACGGGCGACCGTCAGGCTCTCGATGTTATAGCCCCGCGCACTGAGCAGGCCGGTAATTCGCATGAGGGCGCCCGGCTTGTTCTCGACTAACAAAGAAATGATCTGCAACATAGAAGATCCTATTTGGGGACAGCCACCGGTTGCGGCGCGTCGAGCACCATTTCGTTGATGGCGCCGCCGGCCGGCACCATGGGATAGACATTTTCGTACGGCGAAACTTTCACATTGAGAAGATAGGGACCCGGCTCGCGCACGGCCTCCTCGAGCGCCGAAGCCAGTTCCCATGGCTTATCGATCGTGCGGCCCTTGAACCCATAGGCGCCCGCCAGTTTCTCGGCATCCGGAAAACTATCCAGTTCCACCGCACTCAGGCGGTTGTTATAGAACAGCTCCTGCCACTGGCGAACCATGCCGAGGTAACCGTTGTTCATCACGATGATCTTGATTGGCAGGCCGAATCCGGTGACGGTGGAGAGCTCCGGAATGGACATCTGGAATCCGCCATCGCCCACCAGGGCGAAGACTAACTTATCGGGACGGGCGAACTGCGCGCCAATCGCGGAGGGCAGCCCGAAGCCCATGGCGCCGAGACCGCCGGAGTTGATCCACAGGCGCGGGCCGTTGAAGCGGACTAACTGCGCGGCCCACATCTGGTGCTGGCCGACATCGGAACATACGATCGCTTCGCCCGCGGAGAGCCGGTCGATCTCTCTCATCAGGTGCTGCGGCTTGATTTCAGAGTCAGACGTGACCGGCGCGAGGGGATGCTCGGCGCGCCAACCGCGGACCTGCGACCACCAGGCCTGGCGCGCGGCCGCGTGGTGGTCATTCCGCGGCGGGCGAATCTCTTGAAGTAACTTATTCAGGCGCGTCAGTACGCGCTTGACGTCACCCACAATGGGCACATCGGCGGCGCGATTCTTGCCGATCTCCGCCGGGTCGATATCCACGTGAATGACCTTGGCATGCGGCGCGAAGGCGGCCAGGCGACCGGTTACGCGATCGTCGAAGCGCACGCCCAGCGCGATCAGCACGTCGCAGTGGGTCATCCCCATGTTGGCCGCGTAGCTGCCATGCATGCCCGGCATACTGATAAAGTTCGGGTGATTGGAGGGCAGGCCGCCCAGACCCATCAGAGTGGTGACCGCGGGCGCATCCAGAATCTCGACCAACTCGCGCAGTTCGGCCGAAGCGTTGGCCGCGATGATGCCACCGCCCGCATAAATAAAGGGGCGCTCGGCTTCCCACATCAACTGCGCCGCGCGGCGGACCTGGCCGGTGTGGCCTTCGGTGAAGACTTTGTAACCCGGCAGGTGAATCGACGTCACCGGCGAGTAATGACCCTGCGCTTGAAATACATCTTTCGGGATGTCGATCAGCACCGGACCGGGGCGTCCGCTGGCAGCGATATAGAACGCCTCGTGCACCACCTGCGGCAGGTCGTCGAGATTCTTCACCAGGTAGTTGTGCTTGGTGCAGGAGCGCGTGATGCCGAAAGTATCGGCCTCCTGGAACGCGTCCGACCCGATCAGCTTGGTGGACACCTGACCCGTGATGGCGACGATCGGGATCGAGTCCATCATGGCGTCGACCAGGCCGGTCGTGAGGTTGGTGGCGCCCGGTCCGGAGGTTGCGCAGCAGACCCCGACCTTGCCGGTGGCGCGCGCGTAACCTTCCGCGGCGAAGGCCGCATTCTCCTCGTGGCGCACCAGGACGTGGCGGATGTGGTGCTCGTACAGGACGTCGTACAAGGGCAGCGTGACGCCGCCGGGGTAACCGAAAATGCAATCCACGCCTTCGCGCCCCAGGCATTCCAGCAACATCTGCGCGCCGCTCATCAAGGTTGACATAAGCTCCTCAATAAAAGTGCGTACCAAAACGAAAAAGGCCATCGGCCGGGTTTGCTTTGCCCCGCCGATGGCCTCAGGAACCTTAGTTCCGGCTGCCTCAGGCGGGGCCGGCTACGATGACCAGAATAAGGACTACAGGAATGGCGATGCTGAGAATGGAGCTACCGAGCCGACCTGTAGAGAAAGTGGACATCAAGAATCTTTTCCGAGTGTATCCTAGAAGTTTCGCAAATGCAAGGAGATATCAGGATAAATTCGTTTAATGAAGACATTAAGGATCGGGTTCAGGCAGGCAGTCTCTGAATTCAGACAAAAGGGTCCTGGTTGCGCTATGATTGCCGCATGACTCCGTTAAAGTGGAGCACCTCGCATGCGGTGTGGGTCACGGAAATCGACGACGAACACAAGGAGATCTTCGAGGCCGTCGGCGAGTTGCAGAGCCTATTGACCGGCTCGGCCCGGCTACCGCAAATCCGCAAGATGCTGGGGCGTCTTACCACCGCAGCAGCGGATCATTTCGCTCACGAAGAAAGGCTCATGCACGCATCCCGGTATCCCGGGTTGCGCTGGCACAAGCGGCAGCACGACGCGGCGCGCCGTAAGGCTGAGGAATTCGCAGCTGCCATCGAAGCCGGCGACAAAGAGGCCGGACTGGCGATGGTGGAGTACCTGACCGGCTGGCTGCGCGATCACACCCGCGTGGCCGACCGGATGATGGGCGCGCACCTGCGGAACCAGGCTCGCTGCGTGGGCAAGCTGACGTTTCGCGCCGGCACCAAGCCCGCGAACGCGTGCTCCTGGGTCGATTCCACCGGAAACCGATTCGACCCGCTGGCGACGGCCACAAGGCTCTGACGCGGGCCGGTCTGGTCAAATTCCGCTGCGCTACTTTGAAAGAGTGAATGCCCCGGAACGGATCGCTCCGGGAGCGCTGCCGCTTCATTCGCCGACCCCGGCCGAGTGGGGGCGGGCGGTGCTCGCCGAACCGGTAAGCTTGCTCATCGACCATGCCTTCCTCGAAAAGAAGGCGGCCACGAACGCGCTGGAGTTGCTGACCCGGTGGCCGGACGAATGGCTGGAAGGCTGGGTCGAGACCATGACCGCCGTGGCGCGGGACGAGGTGGCGCACCTGGCGCAGGTAACGCGCATTCTGACCAGCCGTGGCGGGCGGCTCGACCGCTTCCACAAGAACCCGTACGCCAATGAGCTGAAGTCGCGCTGGCAGGAGATGCTGGTGGCCGAAGCGGCGATCCTGGCGCGGCAGGCGCCCGGTCCACGGATTCACTCCGGATGGCCCGGCGCGTGATAATGGGTGCCATGTCCCAACCCCACAGCGCCATCACCCACGTCAGCGACACCGCCCTGCTGGTGGCGGCATGCCGGGCGCTCGAAACCGAGTGTCCGGACGGCTTCGTGCACGACCCCTTCGCGGCGCGCCTTGCTGGCGAGCGCGGCAGGGCGATTCTCGAAGCCATACCGCGCCCGGAGATGATGCGCTTCGGAGTCGGCGTTCGCAGCCATTTTCTGGACGAGTTGCTACTCGAGGCGTTGGCGGCGCACCCGATCGCGACGGTAGTCAGCCTCGGCTGCGGCCTGGATACGCGGCCGTGGCGGCTCGAACTGCCCCCGGACCTGCGGTGGATCGAAGTTGATTTCGCGGACATGCTGGATTACAAGGATGTGCACATGGCCGGCGAGACGCCGCGGTGCCGCCGGGAGCGCATCACCGCGGACCTGACCGACGCGGCGCAGCGGCGCACACTCTATGCGGCCGCGGGCCCGGCGCCGGGGTTGATGATCACGGAAGGACTTCTGATGTATCTGCCCGCTGCGACGGTCGAGGCGTTCGCCGCCGAGCCGTGGCGCGAGAGCGGCATCGCGCACTGGATCAGCGATATCACCTCGAGCGCGTTCGGCAAAGCGATCGGCATGGACCAGCATCGGCAGGTCCGCAGCGTGCAGGCGCCCGATTGGCTTACGGGCGAGGCGATTCTGGACCGCGTCTATGGGCACGGCTGGGCGACGGCCGCTCACCGCAGCTATATCACCGATATGGCGTTCGCCATGGAGCGCATTCGGCGGCTCTTCGGCGAGCAGCCGCAGCCGAAAGA
>DATKNQ010000258.1:0-10598 GCA_035541265.1 Bryobacteraceae bacterium | reverse complement strand
CGCGGTGCTCGATCAGCAGGGTGTCGGCAAGCTGATCGAAATGTGCGTGAAGCTGGGACGCCAGACCAAGCCGGGTCTCGACATCGGCATCTGCGGCGAGCACGGCGGCGAGCCGAGTTCGGTGCAGTTCTGCTATCGCGTGGGCATGAACTATGTGTCCTGCTCGCCCTACCGCGTGCCCATCGCGCGGCTGGCGGCGGCGCAGGCGGCCATTTCCGGCGATAAGTCGGAGACCATGCGCACCGCGTAATTACGGCGACTTAAAGCCAAGGGGGCAGGCGCGAGCTTGCCCCTTTTTTTTGTGCGCGCCTATCCTGCGGCCTGCCGGTTCACCCGAATCAAAAGGCCGGAAAGCTCTCGATGGGCGGTCAGGGCACTCCTATTCAGCGTGAGTACGGCCCTTCCATTCGCACGCGCAAACTCGAGGACGTCGGAATCCGGCGTCGCTTCTTCGGCGCGCAAGGACGGGACGATCCCAGCAGAACCACCTCCACCCCCGGAAAAGCATCGTCCAGATCGTGTTAACGCAGCGAAAACCTGAGGCCATAGGCGGTGCGGCACAAGAACCCGGAGGTATTGTCACTCTGCAAACGTGGAGGTACGCCAGCCGAGTGAGATGAGCTGAGCGGCTCAGCGATAGCCATGCAGCAGCGGGCCCGCGACGTTGGAGTAATCATAGTTATTCCGGCGATCGTCATTGATGGTCCAGAACATGGCGCCCAGCATGCGGGGGTAACCCGTAGTGCTGCGTAGTTTGTAAGTGGCGCCGGCGGGGACCTTACCGGTAATGATATAACTCATTGCCTGACTCACGATGTCGGGGTTGGTGTCGCCGGTGAGGAAACCGACCGCCACCTTATCAGCAGGGAGAGGTGGGAAGACCAGCTTCGGGTCGCCACCTACGGCGAAGCCTCGCAGGACCAGTTCCGTCATCGCGGCATGATAGTCCACCGTGCCGGCCTGATAGATCTCGCCATCGAGACCTTCCAGCGGCGGCGTGTTGTAATCCTGAACGTCCATAAAAGAGAGAATGTCGCGGATGGCGTACGCAATCGGGAGATAGGAGCCGAATTGGCCGCCGTAGCTGGGATACCCTCCTGGAATCTGAGTACCCTCGGGCACCAGGCTGATCATGAATCGGGTCCCGAAGTGATCATGTAACTGCCGCAGGGCGGAGATGACATGGACGGTGGAAGGCGTAACGGGATGGCGGAAGTCGGTGTCTCCGGGTTCGAGATCGAGCGATGGAGTTTCAAAGTCGAGGTCGATGCCATCGAAGCCGTACTCACTGACGATACGGGTGACGGAAGAGACGAAGTTAGAAGTGCTGTTCGGACCAGCCAGGGTGAAAAGCTGGCCGCCCCCGCCGAGCGAAATCAAAACTTTCTTACCTTGCCGTTGCACATACGCGATATCGGCCTTGAACTGTGCGGTGTCGAATCCATCAGGGGTACGGAACTGGAGAGTACCTTCCGGAGCGCTGTGATCCGGCGTGGCGAAAGCTACTATGATGACGTCCCATTGCGGAGAGACTTTGCGCAGGGTAAAGTTGGAACGCGCGTTTCCATAACCGGTCCAGTAGCCGATGAGCTGATGGCCATTCGGCGGACCATTCCAGGGTACGGCTGCGGTGCTGGGCTGCAAGTCATTTTCCGCGTCAGCGCGGCGGTCACGGACCGGACACGGCGCTGCCGCTTCTGGTAAAGCCCGCGGGTCAGGATAGCTATAAGTGCCGCTTTCGCCTTCTAACCTGCCAGTGTACCAGGGTAGCAGCGCAACATTCTCCAGATGATAAGTGGTTCCGCCGGCATGGGCGGTAAAGGCCCTGGAGGCGGGAATATTATTTTTGGCATTGGTATTGGTGGGTTCGAGCAGAAAATATCTGGAGGCGGCGCCGCTCCCGCCGCAGCGGCCTTGATCTCCGGAAGGCATGGAGGCCGGACGCATCCAGGGAGGGAAGCGGTTGCCCGGAACGGCGGCGTCGCGGCCCTGGAACAACGGATCGTGCAAGGGATCGTTGACAAACTCGGCGAGCTGCTGAGTGAGGGGCTGCACGTCGCGATCTTCGACGACGGCGGGCGCCGCATCAAGATAGGATCCCAGGACGAAGGAGTTACCGCTGGCCGAGTCAACGCCGTGCGTTCCCCAGGAGCAACAAACGGTCGCATCCCCTAAGACATAGTAAGTGGTGTTGTGGGTTATCGCGACGACTAACTTGCCCGGCTGTTTGGGAATCTGCCGGAAGATCTGCTTTTGCAGAAACTCGATATCCACAACAGCCAGGGAGCGGCCGGTCTTGCGCGAGGTGAGAACATAGCCATAACCGGCTGGGACGGCAATGCTCAAGGGCTTAACTTCCGGCTTGGCCAGCAGCGTGTGCCAGTCGCGGGCCTCGGGGAAAGTGGTGCGCAGCAACGCATCGGCATACTGCGTAGCGCCGCCGAAAGGAAAGGCGAACTCGGAGAAAACGGGCGAGCGCAGAAGGAGAGGCACATCCGGCGCCGCGTCCATGACGAGAGGCTGGCCGGCCGTTTTTTTCGCATCGAACGAAAGTGCAATGGGAACCAGCAGCGTGGGGATGGTGGTGACGCCTCCCCGGCCCGGATCGCTGCCCATCAGGGTATAGGTGGCGTGGGCGGCGGTGTGCCGAAACGTGGGCACCGTGCCTTGCGCGAGCGCCAAAGGCAATGGCAGCATGCAGGCCAACAGCGGAACAATAGGCTCGATTCGCATATTCGGACTTGAACGATCAGCGTATTCGACGGCGGCGCGCGGCGCAATCGGGAGTGGGCGTAACACAGCGTAAACCTGCGGCCATGTGCGGTGCGGCACAATATAAACATACGCACTCATGGCCAACACCAAAATTGTCGCCACACTGGGTCCTGCTACGGATTCCCCGTCCGCGATCCGCCAACTGTTGCAGGCGGGCGTGGACGTGTTCCGGCTCAACGCCTCACATAGCACGCAGGCCGAACATGCGGCGCGCATTGCCGCCATCCGCCAGGTCGCCGCGGAATCGGGGCTGCCTGCCGCGATCCTGCTCGATCTGCAAGGGCCGAAGATCCGTTTGGGCCGCTTCTCAGGCGGCGGCTGCACGCTCGCGACCGGCGCCGAGTTCACCATCACCACCGAGCAGATAACCGGCGATTGCCGCCGCGCCGGCACCACTTACACTAACTTCGCCGCGGACGTAAAGACCGGCGACCGCGTGCTGCTGGCCGATGGCGCCATCGAACTGCGCGTGCTCGATGTTGATGGCGCATCCGTCCGCACGGAGGTCGTTTCGGGCGGGCCGATCTCCGACCACAAAGGCATCAACCTGCCCGGCGTGAACGTCAGCCTGCCTTCGCTCACCGAGAAGGATCTGGCCGATCTGCGCTTCGGCGTGGAGCAAGGCATCGACCTGGTGGCGCTCTCCTTCGTTCGCACCGGCAGCGACGTGGTGAACCTGCGCGAGGTGCTGCGCGGCATGCGCGCGGCGGCTCTGCCGGTGGTGGCCAAGATCGAAAAGCCGCAGGCTTGGGAAAATGTCGACGCCATTCTGGACGCCGCTGACGGCGTGATGGTCGCGCGCGGCGACCTGGGCGTTGAGATCGCGCTCGAGAAAGTGCCGCGCATCCAGAAGTCCATCATCCGGCGTGCGCGCCGGCACTGCAAGTTCGTCATCACGGCGACCCAGATGCTCGAATCCATGATCGAGAACCCCACGCCCACGCGCGCCGAGGTCAGCGACGTGGCGAACGCCATCTACGATGGCACCGACGCCGTCATGCTTTCCGCCGAAACTTCAGTCGGAAAATATCCGGTCGAAGCTGTGAGGTTCATGGCGCGCATCGCCGCGGAGACCGAGAAATCCATCCGCAAGAGCGGCTTTCAGGAGTTGACCGCCGGGCCCAATGCCAGCAACGCGGAGATCCTGGCCGACGCCGCGCACCACGCCGCGCGGGATGCCAAGGTGGCGGCGATCGTCGTATTCACGGCCACCGGCTTCAGCGCGCGGTTGGTGTCGCGTTACCGCCCGCCGGTTTCCATTTACGCCATGACGCCGCGCGAAAATGTGGGCCGCCAGTTGATGGTGAACTACGGCGTGTTTCCCGTCCAGGCGCCGGACGTGGCGTCCACCGACGAGATGCTGGCACAGATGGACCGCGTGCTTACCGAGCGCGGCTACGTGCAGGCGGGCGACTCGGTGGTATTCCTGGCCGGGCAGCCGGTGGGCCGTCCGGGAACCACCAATCTGATGAAGCTGCACCGCATCGGCGACGCGTAGCCGGCCGTTTCGCACTTCCGGATAAGTAACTATAATATGGCTATAAAATGAAGGCCGTATTATGAAAATCCAACCGGAAGAAGCTCTCGCGTATCACTCCTCCGCGCCGGCCGGTAAGCTGGCTACCGTGCCGACCAAGCCGTGTCGTACGCAACGCGACCTCAGCCTGGCATACACGCCGGGCGTAGCCGTGCCCTGCCTCGAAATTGCCCGCGATCCCAGCCTGGTTTATAAATACACGGCCAAGGGGAACCTGGTGGCCGTCGTCAGCAATGGCACCGCGGTGCTCGGACTGGGTAACATTGGTGCCGCCGCCGGCAAACCCGTGATGGAAGGCAAAGGCGTGCTCTTCAAGCGCTTCGCCGATATCGATGTTTTCGATATCGAGCTCGCCACCGCCGACCCCGACGAAATCATCCGCACCTGCCAGTTGCTGGAGCCGACTTTCGGCGGCATCAACCTGGAAGACATCAAGGCGCCGGAATGCTTCTACATCGAGGAAGAATGCCGGCGCACGATGAAGATCCCCGTGTTTCACGACGACCAGCACGGCACCGCTATCATTTCGGGCGCGGCGCTGCTAAACGCGCTCGATCTGGTGGGCAAACGGATCGAGGACGTGCACGTGGTGTTCAACGGCGCGGGCGCCAGCGGCATTTCCTGCGCGCGGCATTACGTGAACCTGGGCGTGCTCCCCGAGCACATCCTGATGTGCGATACCAAGGGCGTCATCTACAAAGGCCGCAAAGAGGGTATGAATCGCTACAAGGAGATGTTCGCGGCGGATACCGCGGCGCGCACGCTGTCTGACGCCATGGTGGGCGCCGACGTATTCTTCGGCCTCTCGAGCGCAAACTGCGTCACGCCGGAAATGCTGCTGGCGATGGCGCGCGATCCGATCGTTTTCGCGATGGCCAATCCCGATCCGGAGATTGCCTACGACGTCGCCGTGGCCACGCGTCCCGATGCGATCGTGGCCACCGGCCGTTCGGATTTTCCGAATCAGGTGAACAACGTCCTCGGATTTCCGTTCATCTTCCGCGGGGCGCTAGATGTGCGCGCAACCACCGTGAATGACGAAATGAAGCTGGCCGCTACACGCGCTCTGGCCGCGCTGGCGCGCGAGGACGTACCGGATTCCGTGCGCCGCGCTTATGGCGTGGAGCACCTGGAATTCGGCCGCGAGTACATCATTCCGAAGCCGTTCGATTCGCGCGTCCTGATTTGGGAAGCGGCCGCGGTGGCGCAGGCCGCCATGGAGACCGGCGTGGCGCAGACTCCCATCGACATTCACGAATACCGCGAGCAACTGGAGCGGCGTCTGGGCAAGGCCCACGAGGTCATGCGCGTGATGATTCACAAGGCCCAGCGGCAGCCCAAGCGCGTGGTTTTTCCGGAAGGCGAGGAACCCAAGATCCTGCGTGCCTGCCAGATCCTGATCGATGAAAAGATCGCGATGCCCATTCTGCTCGGCAACGAAGAAAAGATTCGTGCCGGCATGGCCGGGTTGCGCTTGCACGCTGCTGGTATCCGCATCATCGACCCCACGAAGTCGGACCGCCTTCCGGCTTACACAGAGGAGTTATATTGTCTCCGCCAGCGCAAAGGCGACACACGCCGCGAGGTCGAGCAGTTGATCCCCAACCGCACCACCTTCGGCGCCATGATGGTGCGGCTAGGCGATGCCGACGCCCTGGTCAGCGGCCTAACGCAGCACTACCCGGATACCATCCGTCCGGCTCTGCAAGTGATCGAGGTGCGGCCCGGCCTGCGTAGAGTTTCGGGCGTCTACGTGATGATCACGCCCAAGGGCGACATCTACTTCCTGGCCGATGCAACGGTGAATATCGAGCCAACTGCGGAAGACTTGGCCGAGATCGCCGTCACTACGGCGGAGCTGGCCCGGCGCTTCAACGTCGAGCCGCGCGTGGCCATGCTGTCATTTTCGAACTTCGGCAGCACCCGCCACCCGCTTTCGGAAAAGGTCCGCCGCGCCGTGGAGCTGGTGCGCCTGCGCGAACCGGGCCTGATGGTGGATGGCGAGATGCAGGCCGATACCGCGCTGGTGCCCGAGATCATCGACGAGACCTATCCTTTCAGCACTTTGAAAGGCGGCGCCAACGTCCTGATCTTCCCCAACCTGGAGGCCGGCAACATCGCCTACAAGCTGCTCAGCCGCGTCGCCGGGCTCGATCCGATCGGGCCGATCCTGGTGGGTATGTCGCGTCCCGTGCACGTGCTGCAGCGCGGCGCGGAGGTCAACGACATTGTGAACATCGCCGCCATCGCGGTAGTGGATGCGCAGGATGCCGTGCTGTTCGGCGAACCGGTGAAATCGGCCGGTTTGCGCTAACCGGTGAGCTTGCCTTCCAATTCGGCCCAACGCGCATAGAGCTGCTCGACGGCTGCTTCGGCGGCTTGCAGGTCCGCATAACGCTGTTTTAGCGCGATCGGGTCGGAGACCACTTCCGGCGCTTGCAGGGCCGCGCGCGCCGCCTTGAGCGCGGCCTCGGCTTCCAAAATACGCGACTCCATCTGTTCCCACTCGCGCGCATCCAGGTACGATAGCTTCTTCTTCGCCGTGGGGGATTCCGCGCGAGTTTGCGGCGGCGGCTCCTTCTCCGCGCGCGCCGGCTTGGCGCTGCGCGCCTGTTCCCACTGCGAATAGTCCGCGTAGACTTCAGCGCCGCCCTCGCCGTCGAGGCCCAGCACCACCGTAGACACGCGATCGAGCATGTAGCGATCGTGCGTCACCAGCACGAGCGCACCCGGAAAATCCGTCAGGCTCTCTTCCAAAACTTCGAGCGTGGGGATGTCCAGGTCGTTGGTAGGTTCGTCGAGCAGCAGCAGGTCGGCCGGCTGCAGCATCAGCCGGGCGATGATGATCCGCGCGCGTTCGCCGCCCGAGAAGCGGCCCACCGGCGTGTCCAATTGATCCGCGCGGAACAGAAAGCGTTTGGCCCAGCCGGCCACGTGTATCGCGCGGTCGCGATAAATGACGCTGTCGCCGTGGGCGCCGAGTCCCTCGCGTAGCGGAGCATCCGGATCGAGTTGCTCGCGGCCCTGATCGAAGTACACCACGCGCAGCCCGTCGGCGCGTTCGATGGTCCCGGCATCGGCGTCAAGTTCGCCCTTGAGCAGACGCAGCAGCGTGGTCTTGCCGCTGCCATTCGGTCCGGCCAATCCGAGCCGCATGCCCGGCAACAAGGAAAAGCTGAGGTCGCGAAACAACTGCCTGCCGCCGAGGCTTTTCGAGATCCCCTCGGCGCGGATCAGGTTGCGCGTCTTGCGGCCGGACGCGGTGAAGTCGATTTGCGCGGTCCCTTTGACGTTGCGCGCCGTGACTTCGGCCAACTCGCCCATCAGCGCGTGCGCCGCGTCGATACGCGCGCGCGACTTGCCTGTGCGCGCCTTTGGGCCACGCCGCAGCCATTCCACCTCGCGCCGCACCTTGTTGGCGAGCGCCGCCTGCTGTTCCGACTGCGCTTCGAGAAACGCTTCGCGCTTTTCGAGAAAATCGGCGTACGTGCCCGTGGCACGAAACAAACCGTCCGGATAGGCGCGATTGATCTCCCCCACTTCGGATGCCACGTTCTCCAGAAAGTAACGATCGTGGCTCACCACTAAACACGCGAACGGCGCGCCTGCGAGCAGCTTTTCCAGCCAGAGGATGCCTTCCAGATCCAGATGATTCGTCGGCTCATCGAGCAGCAGAAGATCCGGATTGCGAATGAGTTCACGTGCGATCGACAGCCGCCGCCTCCACCCGCCGGAGAGCGACTCCACCAGCGCGTTCTCGTCCGTGAAGCCGGCCTTGCCTAGCGTCACGCTCACGGCCGCGGGATCGGGCAGCACCTCTTCAAGCACGCGCCGCACCGGCATGCCGCGCTCGAACTCCGGCTCCTGCGGCACGTAGCCGATGCGCGTCAGCTTGCGCACCGTGCGCGTACCGGTGTCCGGCTCGATCAGCCCGGCCATGATTTTCAGCAGGGTCGACTTGCCCGATCCGTTCGGACCGATCAGGCCCAAGCGTTCGCCGTCGGAAATGTGAATGGCGATATTCGAAAACAGGGGCGCCGAGCCAAATGACTTGCCGGCGCCCATCACGGAAAGCAACGGCGCGGGCATCTGTTTCAGGATACCCTAATAGGGTGCTGCGTCTCTTCTACGCGATCGAGTTTCTGATCGCGCTGATCGCTACCTTCACCGCGTGGAGCCAAGTCGGCGGGCAGGGTCATCTGGACCTGATGGCGTGGTATTGGAAGCTGGGGTTGGGCGTGGCGATTTCGTACGCCACCGTGAAAGCGACTGCAGCGGCAGTGGGTGGGCAGCGCACGTGGAATTCACGCACGCTGCGCTGGATCTCGATCATCGTGGCGTTGGGTCTCATCTGCGGCGCGGTCACTTATTACTATCACATCACTGAGCCGCCGCCCGACGACGAACAAGACAGCGCACCGGCGTCGCAAACGGCGCTGTAATTCAGGCGTGGGCGTTCGCCGGCGAATCGCGATGCACCGCATCGAGCACGCCGTTGACGAACTGGACCGACTCTTCGTTCGAGTAACGTCGCGCCAGTTCGAGCGCTTCGTCGATCACCACCGGCGCGGGCGTATCGGAATACGTCATCTCGAAAACCGCCAGCCGCAGGATGTTGCGATCGACTGTAGGCATGCGCTCGATGCGCCAGTGCTCGGCGTGCTGCGAGATGCGGCGGTCCAACTCCTCGACATGCTCGATGGCGCCCGTCACGAGCTGGTCGAGAAAAGCATCGCGCTGCGGCTTGGTGCGGCTCTCTTCGGAGTACAGCGTGTCGAAGTACGCACCGATGGCCTCTTCCACGGGCTGCCGGCGCACATCCCACAAATAGAGAATCTGCAGGGCCCTTTGACGCGACTTGCGGCGGGAGGGCATTATTTCGCCTGGCGCAACTGGCGCATCAGGTTACCCATCTCGATGGCGGCCATAGCAGCGTCGAAGCCCTTGTTGCCGCTCTTCACGCCCGCGCGGTCGATGGCCTGTTCGAGCGTGTTGCAGGTCAGCACGCCGAACGCGACCGGCACGCCGCTCTCCGCGGCTGCGTGGCCGATGCCCTTCACTGCCTCGCCGGCGACATAATCGAAATGCGGCGTGTCGCCGCGAATTACGGCGGACAAGCAAATAATCGCATCGTGCCGCTTCTGGCTGGCCAACTCGCGCACCACCACCGGCAATTCCCACGATCCGGGGACCTTCACGATCTCGATGTCGTCCGCATTTCCACCGCTGCGCGCGATCGCGTCCAGCGCTCCGCTGAGCAGCCTCTCGCAGATGAAGCTGTTGAACCGGCTGACCACGATCGCAAACTTCAGCCCCGTCGCTGTGAGTTGACCTTCAATCAATTTCGGCATGTGTCACTTTCCGGCGAACGCCGCGGCGCGTTTTTCGAGGAAGGCCCGCGTGCCCTCGCGCTTATCTTCCGTGGCGGTGGTCAAGCCGAACGCCGCGGCTTCAAATCGCAGGCCCTGCGCGAGACCCGCTTCCAAACCCACATCCACGGCCTGCATCGTGAGGCCCACCGCCAGCTGCGCATTGGCCAGCACTTTGCGCAGCCACTGCTGGCTGAACTCCAGCAACTCGGCGTGCGGCACCACGTGATTCACCAGCCCGATGCGATACGCCTCGGCGGCCGTCACCGGCTCGCCTGAAAGCAACATCTCGAGCGCGCGTCCGCGGCCCACCAGGCGCGGCAGCCGCTGTGTGCCGCCATAGCCGGGCAGAATTCCCAGCTTCACTTCCGGCTGTCCCAAGCGCGCATTTTCCGACGCGATCCGCACGGCGCACGACATCGCCAGTTCCAATCCGCCGCCCAGCGCGTAGCCGTTGATGGCCGCGAGCGTGGGCTTCGCCAGCATTTCAATCTGGCGGAACACCTGCTGCCCGCGCTCGGCGTAAGCCTGAGCCTCGATGGGCGTTAGCGCGGCGAGCTGATTGATATCCGCGCCCGCCACGAAGGCTTTCTCGCCCGCGCCAGTCACGATCAGCGCCCGCACTTCCGCGTCCGCGCCGGCGCGCGTAACCGCGTCGCGCAGTTCGAGCACAGTCTCTGAGTTCAGCGCGTTGAGTTTCTCCGGCCGATTGATGGTCAGCAGCGCGATGCCTGCTTCGCCGATTTCAAATCGGATGTTGCTGTAAGACATATGGGATAATCGAAAAGGCAAGTCATACTTGCCCCCACGGCATCATCATACCGCATGGATCGTGAATTCATCCGCAATTTTTCCATCATCGCGCACATCGATCATGGAAAATCGACGCTGGCTGACAGGCTCCTGGAAGCTACCGG
>DATKNQ010000257.1:0-6547 GCA_035541265.1 Bryobacteraceae bacterium | reverse complement strand
CCCCGATCCCATCAACCGCACGGAAGCAGAAAAAGACGCGCGCCGCAAGCAATACATTGAACCATCCGCGGGCATCGGCGAGTTCAACGTTTCAGAAGACGGCCGCCGCGCGGCGTTTTCCTATCACGGCGATTTGTACCTGGTGGACACGTCCGGCCAGGCAGCGCCTTTCCGGCTCACGCGCACCAAGGCCCCCGAGACGAATCCCGCCTTTTCACCTGACGGCAACAAGCTGGCCTTCTCCCGCGAAGGGCAGCTTTACGTGCAGGACCTGCGCTCCGGCCAGCTTTGGCAGGTGACCGAGATCGAGGGCGAGGGCAATTCGCTCGGCGGATGGCGCTGGTCGCCCGATGGGAAGAAGTTCGTTTACACCGAACGTGCCGGCGCCGGACGCAAACTGCTGCTGCCTAATTATTCCGGCCGCGTGGTGACCGCCAGCAGCTTTCCGCGATCGCTGCCGGGCGATCCGGCGCCCGAAGTGAAAACGTTCGTGGTCCCGGCCGATGGCGGAACGCCGGTCGCGATGGAGGCCGGCCCGTGGGGCGAGAAAGTATTCCCGTTCGGTACGCCGCGTTGGTCGCCCGATTCGCATTGGCTGCTGCGCACGGAGGTGAACGCCGATCTGAAGCGCGCCCAGATTCTGGTGAACGATCCGGTCAGCGGCAAGGCGCACGTGGTGGCGGAAGACAAAGATGCCGCGTGGGTCGAGCCATTCTTCGCCGCGTGGTCGCCCGATTCGAGCCGCGTCCTGTTCACCAGCGAACGCGACGGCTGGTCGCATCTTTATGTAGTCCCGCGCGAGGGCGGCGATGCGCGGCAGCTTACGCATGGCGCCTGGGAAGTGGATAACGATCGCACCTTCGGGCACGAGCCGCAATGGGCGGGCGACTTCATCTACTACGCTTCCACGGAGGCCGGCACCGCCGAGCGCCAGTTTTACCGCATTCGTCCGGATGGCAGCGGCAAGGAAAAGCTGTCTTCGCGCGAAGGGCTGAACATCGGGATCGTGTCCGAAGACGGGCACGATATCGCCATGATGATCGCCGGCGTGAAGAATCCGTTCGACCTGCACGTGGGCGATCATCGCGTGACCACTTCGCCGCGGCCGGAGTTTGCCCAATATGCGTGGCCGGACGCGCGGGTGGTCAGCTTCCCCTCGCACGGCGATGGGAAGCGGGTGGCCGCACGTCTGTTTCTGCCGCCGGGCTACAATCCCGACGATCGCACCCAGAAGCCGCGCCCGGCGGTGTTCTTCATTCACGGCTCGGGCTACGCCACCAGTGTGCTGAAGCAGTGGGGCTCATATCACGACCTGCGCTACGTCTTCAATTGCTCGCTGGTGAATAAAGGATACGTGGTGCTCGACATGGACTACCGCGGCAGCTCCGGCTACGGCCGCGACTGGCGCACGGGGGTGTATCTGCACATGGGCGGGCCCGATCTCGACGACGTGCTGGGCGGCGTGGATTACATGCGCAGCCTGGGCAACATCGATATGCACCGCATCGGCGTGTGGGGATCGAGCTATGGCGGCTTCATGACCGCCATGGTCATGTTCCTGTCGCCGGACACTTTCCGCGCGGGCGCGTCGTTTTCATCGGTGAACGACTGGGAAAATTACAACGCCTATTACACCGAGCAGCGTCTGGGCAAGCCGCAGGATTATCCGGAAGCCTACCGGCGCAGCTCGCCGATTCATTTTTCGGGCCTGCTCGAAAATCCGTTTCTGATGGTGCACGGCATCGTGGACAACAACGTAATGTTTCAGGACACCGTGCAGTTGAGCGAAAAGCTGATCCACGAGGGCAAAGATTTTTCCGAGATTCATTATCCAGAGGAGAGCCACCTGTTCGTGCGGGACGAATCGCTGATCGACGCTTTCCGGCGGGCGAGCGAGTTCTTCGACCGGAACCTGGGCCATGAATGAAGCTGCCGCGCGTATATCCGATTCTGGATACCGCCACGTTGGCAGCACGCGAGTTTCCGTTGACGCGCGCGGCGGCGGCGCTGATTGAGGGCGGCGCGGGGATTCTGCAGTTGCGGCACAAGCAGCATTGGAGCCGCGCCGCGTTCGACGATGCGCGCGCGATCGCGCGGATGTGCCGCGAAGCCGGCGTGCTGTTCATTGTCGATGATCGCGCCGATATCGCGATGCTGCTCGACGCGGGCCTGCACGTGGGCCAGGACGATTTGCCGCCGCGCGACGCTCGCCGGCTGATGGGCCCCGACGCCCTGATCGGCTTCTCCAGTCACAACGTGCCGCAGGTTTGCGCGGCGGGAGGGGAGCCGGTCGATTATCTGGCGTTCGGTCCGGTATTCGGTACGCAATCGAAACGAAACCCGGACCCAGTCACGGGGATCGAAGCTTTAAAAGGGTGCCGCGAGCTCGTGGAGCGGCCGCTGGTAGCGATCGGCGGCATCACGCGGGAAACGGCGCCGGCTGTCTGGGCGGCGGGAGCGGATTCGGTCGCAGTGATTGGCGACCTGGTGCCCGCCGAACTCACGAGCGTATCTTTACGCCAGCGGATGGAAGAATGGCAACGACTAGCAACGACGTAAACACCGGCCTGATCAAAGCGCTCGGGCTGATGGACTCGACCACGCTGGTGGTGGGCTCGATGATCGGCTCGGGCATCTTTATTGTGTCCGCCGATATCGCGCGGCAGGTGAACTCGCCCGGACTGCTGATCATGACCTGGGTGGCCACCGCGGTTCTCACGTTGATCGCCGCGCTGAGCTACGGCGAATTGGCCGCGGCGATGCCGCAAGCCGGCGGGCAGTATGTCTACCTGCGCGAGTCGTTCGGCCCGATGAGCGGCTTCTTGTACGGCTGGACGCTGTTCCTGGTAATCCAGACGGGCACCGCCGCCGCCGTAGCGGTGGGCTTTGCGAAGTTCGCCGGCGTCTTCGTGCCGTGGGTCTCGGCGAACAATCATCTCATCGGCACGGGCCGCGCCGGCCTGACCACGCAGCAGCTCGTCGCCATTCTCGTGCTAGGCATACTGACGGTCGTGAACATGCGCGGCATCCGCACCGGCGCGATTGTGCAGAACATTTTCACGTTCGCCAAGACCGCTGCGCTGTTGGGGCTGGTGGGCATCGGATTTCTGCTCGGCCGCAATCCCCAGGCGATCACCAGCAACTTCGCGCATTTTTGGGACGGCGCAGGCTGGACCATACACGTCGCGCGCCTGGTGGGCGTGGCCATGGTCGGCGCATTGTTCTCGGCCGATGCGTGGAACAACGTGACGTTCACCGCCGGCGAGGTGCGCAACCCGCGGCGCAACCTGCCCATCTCGTTGGCGCTCGGCGTGGGTATCGTGATGGCTCTGTATATTTCGGCCAATCTGATTTACATGAATGTGCTGCCGTTTGAAGCGATCCAGCACGCGCCGGAAGACCGCGTAGCCACAGCGGCGATGAAACAGATTCTGGGTCCGGCGGGTGTGGGGATCATGGCGGCGGCCATCATGGTCTCGTGCTTCGGCTGCGTCAACGGTCTGCTGTTATCGGGCGCGCGCGTGTATTATGCGATGTCGCTCGACGGCCTCTTTTTCCGCAAAGCCGGTAAACTGGACACCCGCCATCACGCGCCGGTATTCGCGCTCGCGATCCAAGGTGTGTGGGCAATGATCCTAACGCTGAGCGGTACATATAGCGATCTGCTCGACTACGTGATCTTCGCCGTGCTCGTTTTCTATATCCTGACCATTGCCGGCATCTTCGTGCTGCGCCGCACGCGCCCCCAGATGGAACGGCCTTACAAAGCTTTCGGATATCCGGTGCTGCCCGCGATTTACATTGTGGCGGCCTGCGCGATCGAGATTCTGCTGCTCGCGTACAAGCCGAATTACACATGGCCCGGTTTGATCATCGTGCTGCTGGGCGTGCCTGTCTACTATATCTGGAAGCCGAAAAACGTGCTGCGCCATGAACCTTACCGCAACGAAATCGTTTGAGCGCATCAAGGCGGAAGCCGAAGAGAGCGAGCATTCGCTCAAGCGCACGCTCGGACCGGTGAACCTGGTGGCGCTGGGGATCGGCGCGATCATCGGCGCGGGTCTGTTCTCGCTGACCGGCATCGCGGCGGCGGAAAACGCCGGTCCCGCGGTGGTGCTTTCGTTCGTGGTGGCGGCGGTCGGTTGCGCGTTCGCGGGCATGTGTTACAGCGAGTTCGCGACTCTGATCCCGATCGCAGGCAGCGCTTACACGTATGCTTACGCAACCATGGGCGAGCTGCTGGCGTGGATCATCGGCTGGGACCTGGTGCTCGAATACGCGGTGGGCGCGGCGACGGTTTCGGTAAGCTGGTCAAGCTATGTAGTGAAGCTTCTGCACACGCTCGGCATCGAACTGCCGGCGAAGTTCGTCAACTGCCCGTTCGATCCGACGCCCGGCTATATCAACTTGCCGGCGGTAATCATCATCTGCCTCATGTCCACCCTGCTGATTGTCGGCATCCAGGAGTCGGCGCGCGCGAACGGATTGATTGTAGCAGTGAAAGTGGTGATCGTGATCATCGTGATCGCGGTGGGCTTCGCGTATATCAACCAGGCGAATTATCATCCGTTCGTGCCGCCCAACACTGGCGTGTTCGGCGAGTTCGGCTGGAGCGGCGTGATGCGCGCGGCGGGCGTGGTCTTCTTTGCATTTATCGGCTTCGACGCCGTATCGACCGCCGCCCAGGAAGCGCGCAAGCCGCAGCGCGACATGCCCATCGGCATCATTGGCTCGCTGCTGGTTTGCACGATCCTGTACGTGCTCTTCGCGCACGTGCTCACCGGCATGGTGAATTACAAGATTTTCAAGGGCGACGCATCGCCGGTGGCCACGGTGATCAAGCAGTTCCCCAGTGAGGCGCTGCAAATCGCAATCGTGATCGGGATCATCGCCGGATACAGTTCGGTGATCCTGGTGATGCTGCTGGGGCAATCGCGCGTGTTCTACTCCATGTCGCGTGACGGGTTGCTGCCGCGGATCTTCTCGGACGTGCACCGGCGTTTTCGCACACCGTGGCGCTGCAACCTGATCTTCATGGTTTTCGTTTCGCTCTTCTCAGGTTTCCTGCCGATTTCGAATCTCGGCCACATGACCAGCATCGGCACGTTGCTGGCGTTCGTGATCGTATGCCTCGGCATCATGGTGATGCGCCACACGCGTCCTGACCTGCACCGTCCTTATCGCACGCCGCTGGTGCCGGTGGTTCCGATCCTGGGCGTGCTGGTGTGTTTCGCGATGATGGCGTTCCTCGATAAGGAGACGTGGTACCGCCTGGTGATCTGGCTGGTAATCGGGCTATGCATTTACTTCTTCTATAGCCGGCGCCACAGTCATTTGGCCGAGGACAAGAGCGAGTAGATTGTCAGAAGGGGTCAGGCCAGCGCCGGGCGCCGTGGATGATCGCGAGCAACTCCACAGCATCCTTCTTAAAGCGATAGACAACGATGAAGGGAGGAATCACCACCTCACGCGTGCCGGCGACGCGTCCCTTTCGCCCCATCCCTGGAAAACGTTTTACGGCATCGAGCCCGGCCAGAATGCGCGTGACAATCTTTGCCGCCGCGTTATCGCTGTCCTGCGCCACGTAGGCGTGCAGGGATTCCAAGTCCTGCAGTGCCGTTTCCGTCCAGCGGATCTTCATCCACGAGTCAACCGGTTTATGACTCGCTTCACCTCACCCGCGTTCGCGAACTTTCCCGCCCCGGCCTCGCGTAGTCCCTTTCGAATATGCGCGATCTGCCATTGTTGAGTCTCGATGTAAGCCGTCAACGCTTGATTGACGATCCAGGTTCTGTCCCGTTCGGCAGCCACGGCAAGGGCGTCTAAGGCCTCGCGCATTTCGGGTTCTACGCGAATGGTCAGCGTTTGTCTCGCCATGTATTCCAGCGTAACCGGCGTGATACGGTCACTTAGACCAGACCGTCTTGATGTTTACGAACTCGCGAATGCCGAAGACGCTCAACTCGCGGCCGTATCCTGAGCGCTTCACGCCGCCGAACGGCAGGCGCGGATCAGAGGCCACCATGCCGTTCACGAACACAGCGCCGGCCTCGATCTCGTCGATGAAGCGGGCCTGCTCGGCGGCGTCGCGCGTCCACACGCTAGAACCCAGACCGAAGGGTGAATCGTTGGCCAGTTCGATCGCTTCCGCGGCATCGCGGGCGCGGAACAGCATCGCCACCGGGCCGAAGAACTCCTCGCGGAAAACAGCCGAGTCGCGCGGCACGCCTTCGAGCACCGTGGGTTCGTAGAAGTACCCGGGACCGTCGATCTTGTGTCCGCCGAGCGCCACACTCGCCCCGGCTGCTACGGCGCGCTCGACTTGTGCGTGCAGCTCATCGCGGATGGCGGCGGTGGCGAGCGGGCCGACCTCCGTATCGGGAGCCATGGGATCACCGATCTTGAGCGCCTTCATCGCCGCCACAAAACGGCGCGTGAATTCGTCGTAGACGTCGTCCGCAACGATGAAGCGTTTGGCAGCGATGCAGGACTGACCGTTGTTGATCGTGCGTGCCTTCACCGCCGCCGCGATGGCCTCGTCCAGATT